>CAZEML010000183.1:0-8997 GCA_964513285.1 uncultured Candidatus Nemicrothrix sp. | reverse complement strand
ACGCTCAGCGACCTGTTCGTCGAGCTGACCATCGTCCCGAACACCGGCGACGAGGAGCTCAACGTTCGCGAGCGGCTCCAAGCGATGGCCGAGAGCATCAGCGTCGAGGGCATCGGCCTGCTGATCCTTCCCCGCAACGGGGGCGAACCGGTCGGCGATCTGCCCGAAGGCGTGAGGCTCGAAGAGCTCGACGTCGATGCGCTCCAGGCAGGCGAGACCGTGTCGAACCGGGATGGTGATCTCATCTGGGCGGCCCGTGGCTCCACCAACCGGGTCGGGGTACCACAGCTGTTGGTCTTGACCCAGGAGCCCGACCCGATCCTGCTCCCCGCCTTCCGCTGGTTCGTCGTCGCCGGGGGCGCGACCCTGATCGTGGCGGCCCTCGTCGCCCTCCGCCTCAGCCGCAGCCTGACCGACCCGCTGGTCGCCACTCGGGAGGTCACGTCTCGTATCGCGGACGGCGACCTCGACGCGCGGATCGACACGGCCACGATCGGCGCGTCCGACGAGGTCGCGGACGTCGTGGAGTCGGTCAACGCGATGGCGGAGAACCTCCACCGCTCCAAGGCGCTCGAGCGACACTTCCTCATGTCGGTCAGTCACGACCTCCGCACCCCGCTCACCTCGATCAAGGGCTACGCCGAAGCACTGTCCGACGGTGCCGTCGAGGATCCCGCTCGAGCGGGGGCGGTCATCGAGAGCGAGGCCAACCGGCTCGAACGCCTCGTCGGCGACCTGCTGCTCCTGGCTCGGCTCGAGAGCACGGACTTCCCCCTCGACCGGCAGCGGGTCGACCTCAACGGTGTCGTCACCGCTGCTGGCGTCGGCTTGCAGCGCGACGCGGCCGAGCGTGACGTGGCGCTGACCGCGAGGGCTCCCGACGAGCCGACCTGGGCCGACGTCGATCCCGACCGCTTCGCCCAGATCGTCGGCAACCTCGTCACCAACGCGCTCCGCTTCGCCGATCGGGAGGTGGTCGTCACCCTGTGGTCAGCGGAGGGGCGTCACCACCTCGCCGTCGGCGACGACGGCCCGGGAATCGCCGACGAGGATCTCCCCCACGTCTTCGAGCGGCTGTACGTGTCCAAGCACAATCCGGCGGTGAAGGAGTCTGGGAGCGGGCTCGGGCTCGCGATCGTGCGAGACCTCACCGAGCGAATGGGCGGTTCGGTGACCGCTCGCCGTTCCGCGCTCGGCGGCGCGGAACTCGTCGTCAGCTTCCCGCCGGCTCGATGACGGCGGCGGCCACGCCGCCGACGTCGACCTGATCGCCGATCTCGACCTTGCGCATCAGCGGCGCGAGGGCGACATCGCCTGCCGCGGAGGTGACGGTGCCGACGACATCGTCGCCCAGCCGCACCTCGGCGCCCACGGCGACCTCGGCGTCGGCCTGCAGGATGCGAACCGGGCGCGGGACGTTGCCGCCGCGGCTGTCGATGCGGGCGACGAGCTCCTGGCCGGTGTAGCAGCCCTTGGTGAAGCTGACCGAGAGATCGATCAGGCGTTGCCCACCTTCGCCTGGGATGGTGTCCTCGGTGAGCTCAGAGCCCATGCGCGGCATCCCGGCGAGGATCCGCTGACGCTCGTCGGTGGGGTCGGCGGCGCCGGGCCACTCGACCGGCGAATCGATCGTGGTGTCGACCGGCTCGATCGTGGCGTCGGTGCGCAGAAGGAAGCGGCTCAAGCGGGCGACGAGGGTGTCGCGGTGTCCGGCGTCGACGTCGAGAAGGAACGTCTGGTCATCGATCCGCTGAATGCGGAACCACGCATCGACCTTGCCTGTGGGCTGCAGCACCAACGACCACGCGGGCTCGCCGATGACGAGGGCGTCGACGTCCTGGCTGATCTGGCCTTGCAGGTAGGCCGCAGCGTCCGGACCGGCGACGCGGACGGTCTCGCGGGTGCTCATGTCTGGGCCTCCTTGCGGGCGGCGGTCATGCGACGGGCCGCGGGGACCGCAGCGAGCAGCGCCTTCGCCTTGTTCTGACACTCGAGGTGCTCGTCCTCGGCGACCGAGTCGGCAACCACACCGGCCCCGGCCTGGATCGACGCCTTGCCGTCGCTGACAAGCATCGTGCGGATCGTGATGGCGGTGTCGATGTTGCCGGAGAAGTCGAGGTAGCCGACGACACCGCCGTAGGGACCACGCTTGACCGGTTCGAGCTCGTCGATGATCTCCATCGCCCGCACCTTGGGCGCGCCCGACAGCGTTCCCGCCGGCAGCGTGGCCCGGAGCACGTCGATCGAGGTGCGGCCATCGGCCAGCGCGCCCGACACCTGCGACGTGAGGTGCATCACGTGGCTGTACTTCTCGAGCGTCATCATCTCGTCGATCTGCAGCGACCCGAACTCGACGACGCGGCCGACGTCGTTGCGGGCCAGATCGACGAGCATCACGTGTTCGGCGATCTCCTTGGGGTGTTCGATCAGCTCCGCCGCCATGCGCCGATCCTGTTCCTCGGTTGCGCCCCGCTTGCGGGTGCCGGCGATCGGGCGGGAGATCACCCGGCCCTCGAGGAGCTGCACCATCGGCTCGGGCGAGCCACCGACCACTTCGAGGTCGGCGTGGCGTAGGAAGTACATGTACGGGCTGGGGTTGACCTGTCGCAGAACCCGGTAGAGGTCGAATGCGTCGGCCTCCAGTTCGAGATCGAACCGCTGCGACAACACGACCTGGAAGATGTCGCCGGCGAAGATGTACTCGCGGGCGGCTTCGACCGCCGCACAGAACTCGGTCTCCCCCATCGTCGACGTGACCTCGGGAAGCGGATCGGTGGGATCCGGGAGCGACATCAGCGGCTCGTCGATCGCACGGGCGCCGTCGGCGGCGAGCTGGAGGACCTGCTCGACCGCCTCGTCGTACGCGGCGCGCAGATCGGTGTCGGCGCCGACGATCACGTTGGCGAGCAGGGTGACCCGCTGCCGCCAGTGGTCGTAGACGGCGAGCTCACCGATCATCGAGATGACGGCGTCGGGGTGGCCGAGGTCGTCGGTGGGGACGTCGGGCAGCCGTTCGACCTCGCGGACGACGTCGTATCCGAGATAGCCGATCAGGCCACCGTGCAGCGGCGGGAGGCCGTCGAGTTCCGGCGCCTGGTAGTGCGCCAGGAGCCGCTCGAGGGCGTTGAGCATCCCCTCGGAGGGGTCGATCTCGATGCCGAGATCGCCGATGACCCGCAGGGTGCCGTCCTTGGACACGAGCGTGCCCTGGGGGCGTCGGCCGATGAACGACCATCGACTCCACCGGTCACCGTTGTCGACCGACTCGAGCAAGAACCCCTCTTCGCCGCCGACGACTCGGGCGAACGCCGCCACCGGCGTGGTGAGGTCGGCCAGGACCTCGGCCCACACGGGAACGACCGAGTGTTCAGCGGCGAGCGCCTCGAACTCTTCGAACGTGGGCCGGATCTGCATCAGCTGAACCGCAGGTTCTCTGGATCGGTGACCGACCGGTAGTAGCAGGTCTGGCGGGTCTGCCCGTCGGCGTCCTTGGTGTGGCACACGCCTGTGCCCGCCTTGCGCACCTTGTACAGCAGGCTGTTCTGCTCGCAGTTGACGGCGACCTCGACCAGTTCGAGCACGTCGCCCGACGTCGCTCCCTTGTGCCAGATCTCCTCGCGGGAGGTGCTGTAGAGCACGGCCGAGCCGCGGGCGAGGGTCTCTCGGTAGGCCTCTTCGTTGGCGTAGCCGATGAAGAGCACGTCGCCGGAGTCCGCATCCTGCAACACGACGGGGACGACCTGATGGCCGGCCCGACCGATCTTCGCGACCTTGTCGAAATCGAGCTGGACGTCGAGACCTTCTTCGAGCTGGTTCGTCATGGCGGTCACTGTACGGCGATCTCCCGAGAGAACGATCTCGATTCTGTGTCCCGGGAGCCAGGCCCTACCCTCCGACGATGGTCTCAGAACGTTCGATCCAGCTCGCCGCCCTCGACACGGTGGGGTTGGCCGCGGCGATCGCCGGCGGCGAGGTCAGCCCCGGTGAGGTGCTCGACTCGACCCTCGAGCGACTCGACGCGGTCAACGACGACCTCAACGCGGTGATCCACGACCATCGCGAGGCGGCCGCAGCAGACCTCGCCTCCCTGCCTGACGGCCCCTTCCGGGGGGTGCCGATGCTGATGAAGGACCTGTGGGCCTGTGAGGCCGGGAGGCCGCATCACCAGGGCGTCCAGGCGCTGCGGGACCACGGTGCGCTCGCCGACCGGGACTCCCACCTGGTCGAGGCCTACCGGGCGGCCGGCTTCGTCTCGTTCGGACGCACCAACACCCCCGAGATGGGCGCGGCGGCAACGACCGAGCCGCTGGCGTACGGACCGACCCACAACCCGTGGAAGCTCGGCCACGGTCCGGGCGGCTCCTCGGGTGGCGCCGCTGCAGCCGTCGCGGCCGGTGTCTTGCCGGCGGCGAACGCCAGCGACGGGGGCGGCTCGATCCGGATCCCAGCCGCCATGTGTGGCCTCGTGGGCCTCAAGCCGAGCCGCGGCCGGATGTCGATGGGCCCGCACATGGATGAGTGGGGCAACAGCGTCCAACACGTCGTGTGTCACACCGTGCGCGACAGCGCAGCGATCCTCGACGCCACCCACGGCTCCCGACCGGGCGACGGGGTCATCGCGCCTGCGCCATCGGAGCCCTACGCCGACGCGATGCGTCGCGATCCGGGGCGGCTGCGCATCGGCTTTCTCGACCACGCGATCCGCACCAACACCGAGATCGATCCGGAGGTCGCGGCTGCGGTCCGGTCGGCCGCGAAACGGCTCGGACACCTCGGCCATGAGGTCGAACCCGGCGCCCCCGCGGCGCTGCTCGACGAAGCTCGGCTCACCGCCTGGGGCCCGGCGTTCGCGGCAGGGACGGCGGCGAGCGTCGCCGCGGTGGCCGCCGAGATCGGGCGCGAGATCGCGGACGGCGACGTCGAGCCGTGGACGCGATTCATCGCCGATCGAGCGGCACAGTTCCCGCCAGCCGCGGTGATCAGCGCCCAGCGGGCGATGATGACGTTCCGGCGCGACACCGCCCAGTGGTGGGCCGACGGTTTCGACCTGCTGCTGACGCCGACCTGCCTCCGCCCCGCCCCTCGACTGGGAGAGATGGCGCCCGACAACGACGATCTCATGGCGGTGCAGAACACCACGCTGCACTACTCCCAGCTGACCCAGCCGTTCAACGTCACCGGCCAACCGGCGATCTCGCTGCCGTTGGCGATGAGCGGCGACGGGCTGCCGATCGGCCTGCAGTTCGTGGCCGCGTACGGCCGCGAGGACCTGCTCCTCCAGCTGGCCGCCCAACTGGAGACCGAGATGCCGTGGGCGGATCGCCGCTCACCACTCCATCCGTGACGCGCTGCGGCGGTCAGTGGTCGAGCCGCCCGGACAAGGGCGGTCAGAGGTACAGCCCGGTGGAGCCCTCGTCGAGACGCTCGGCGGCGACGGCGTGGATGTCGCGCTCGCGCAGGATGATGTAGTCGGTGCCCCGCACTTCGACCTCGTAGCGATCCTCGGGGTTGAAGAGCACCTGGTCGCCGGTCTCCATGTTCCGGACGTTGGGACCGACCGCGACGATCTGGGCCCACGTGAGGCGCTTGCCGACCTGGGCGGTGGCAGGGATGAGAATGCCGCCGCTGCTGCGGCGCTCGCCTTCGGCGTCGCCGAGCTTCACCAGGATGCGATCGTTGAGCATCTTGACCGGGAGACGGTCGTCGTCGGTGAGCGATTGCTTCTCGGTGGCCACGGACGGTAACGCTACCGTTACGGTGTGCCTATGGAACCCGTCGATGTCGAGACGCTGCGGTTTCGCGCCTCGGACGACACCGAGCTCGAGGGCGACCTCCTGACGCCCAGCGATCCGGTCGGTGCGGCGGTGGTGTGCCACCCACATCCGCTGTACGGCGGCTCTCGCAACGACGCCGTGGTCGCCGCGCTGACCCGCACACTCGTCGGGGCCGGGTTCCGGACGCTTCGGTTCGACTTCCGGGGCACCGGCGGCAGTTCCGGTGCGCACGGGTTCGGCACCGCGGAACAGCTCGACGTCGTCGCGGCGATCGACGCCACGATCGTGCCCGGCAAACCGTTCGTCCTGGCGGGCTACTCGTTCGGGGCCGACGCGGCGCTGTCGATCGACGACGCCCGGATCGATCGCTGGGTCGTCGCGGCGCCGGTCCTGTCGGTCTTCTCGCAGTTCGCGGCGGCGGCCGATCCCGGCCCCAAGCTGCTGCTGTCGGCAGCGCATGACCAGTTCAAGCCGGCGGCCGATCTCCGCACCGACGTCGCCGACTGGCCGGCGACCGACGTGGTGACGATCGACGCCGCCGATCACTTCTTCGGCGGGCGCTACCAGCCCCTCGAGGCGGCGGTCAGCGCCGCCCTCGCCTGATCGTTCCGGTCAGGCCCAGGGCGGGCGGACGGTGACGCCCGCCTCCCGCATCCGCTCCTTGGCTTCGGCGACGGTGTGTTCGCCGAAGTGGAAGATGCTCGCGGCGAGCACCGCGTCAGCGCCACCATCGGTCACCCCGTCCACGAGATGATCGAGGGTGCCGACGCCGCCGCTCGCGATGACCGGTACGTCGACCGCTGCGCTGATCGCCGACGTGAGCGGAAGGTCGAACCCGTCCTTGGTGCCGTCGCGGTCCATCGACGTGAGCAGGATCTCACCCGCGCCCAAGCGCACGACCTCCTTGGCCCAGACGACGGCGTCGATCCCCGTGCGGGTGCGGCCGCCGTGGGTGAACACTTCGAAACCCGACTCGGTGTCGTCGCTCGCCTTGGCGTCGATCGCGACCACACAGCACTGGGCGCCGAACTCGCGGGAGATCTCTCGCACCAACTCCGGCCGCTTCACGGCCGCCGTGTTGATCGAGACCTTGTCGGCGCCGGCCATCAAGAGCTTGCGCGCGTCGTCGACCGTGCGGATGCCGCCACCGATCGTGAACGGAATGAAGACCTGCTCGGCGACGGCCCGGGCCATCTCGACGGTGGTGTCGCGCTCGCCCGACGAGGCGGTGATGTCGAGGAAGACGAGTTCGTCGGCTCCCTGTTCGTCGTAGCGGGCGGCCAGCTCCACCGGGTCGCCGGCGTCGCGGATGTCGACGAAGTTGACGCCCTTGACGACGCGTCCCTCGTCGACGTCGAGGCACGGGATGACGCGGATGGCTTTGACGGTCATGAGCTCTCCCCTGTCGGCGAGCCGAGAACGGCGACGCCTTCCTCGACGGTGAACCGGCCCTCGTAGATCGCCTTGCCGGTGATCGCGCCGGCAAGGCGGCGGCCCTCGGCCTCGATCGCGACGAGCGCCCGGAGGTCGTCGAGGGTGCCGACACCTCCGCTGGCGATCACGTCGACCGGCGTCGCTTCGACGACGTCGCGGAGCCCGACGAGATCGGGCCCTTCGAGCGTGCCGTCGCGTGAGATGTCGGTGACGACGAAGGCATCGACACCCGCGTCCGCGAACGAGCGCGCGACGTCGAGCACGGTGCGGCCACTGCCGACGAGCCAGCCGTCGGTGGCGACCTCTCCTGCCTTGGCATCGAGGCCCACCGCCACCCGATGCTCGCGGGCGAGATCACGGACGAAATCCGGATCGGTGAGTGCCGCGGTGCCGATCACGACCCGTTCGACGCCGGCGTCGAACAACGCCTCGGCTGCGGCGCGGTCCCGAACCCCGCCGCCGGTCTGCACCGGCACGTCGACCGCCTCGGCGATGGCCGCGACCACCGCACGGTTCTCCGGCACGCCCGTGCGCGCGGCGTCGAGGTCGACCACATGGATCCACCCGGCACCGGCTTCGGCGAAGGCGACCGCCTGAGCGACCGGATCGTCGCCATAGACCGTCTCTTGGCCGTAGTCGCCCTGGTGGAGCCGGACGCACCGCCCGTCGCGAAGGTCGATCGCAGGAAACAGGTGCATCACGCGCTCCCCACGGCCGCGACGAAGTTCTCGAGGATGCGGATGCCGTTGCGCCCGGACTTCTCAGGGTGGAACTGGCAGGCCCACACATTGTCGTGCCCCACCGCGGCGACGACGTCGCCTCCGTAAGAGCAGGTGGCGAGCACGTCGTCGCCGGCTTCGGCCGCGAACGAGTGCACGAAGTACATCCAGGCCTCGTCGCCGAGCCCGGCGAACATCGGGTGGTCAGGCGCTCGGTACTCGAGCACGTTCCACTGCATCTGAGGCCGCTTGACGTCGTCGGGGATCGAGACGATGCGACGGTCGAAGATGCCGAGGCCGGTGTGGCCCGGCGCCTCGTCCGAACCGGCGAACAGCATCTGCATGCCGATGCAGATGCCGAAGAACGGCACACCGGCCGCCACCCGTTCGAGGGCGACGTCGGCCAGGTCACGGGCCCGAAGCGCGTCCATGCACGGGCCGAACGCGCCGACACCGGGCAGCACGACGCCGTCGGCCGCCTCGATCTCGTTCGCGTCGGTCATGAGGCGGGCATCGGCGCCCGCGTGGCCGAAGCCCTTGAGCGCAGAGTGGAGATTCCCGATCCCGTAGTCGAGGATCGCGATCTTCGGTTGGGTCACGGTCCCACCCTGCTCGCTGCGCTCACAGCATCTCCCTGTTCGCTTCGCTCACAGCACGCCCTTGGTCGACGGCAGTGCCTCACCCTCGACCCGAACCGCGTCGCGCAACGCCCGCGCGACGCCCTTGAAGTTGGCCTCGATGATGTGGTGGGTGTTCTTGCCGCGATGCATCACGACGTGCAGCGTGATGCCCGACGACATCACGAACGCCCGCCAGAACTCCTCGACCAGCTGCGGGTCGAAGGGCGGATCCCCCAGGATCTTCTCGCCGGGGAAATCGACCTCGTAGTGCAGGTAAGGCCGACCGGACAGGTCGAGCACGATCTCGACCGCCGCCTCGTCGAGAGGGACGGTGTTGGAGGCGAACCGGCGCACGCCCCGCTTGTCGCCCCAGGCCTGACGGAACGTCTCGCCGAGTGCGATGCCGACATCCTCGACCGTGTGGTGCGCATCGATCTCCAGGTCGCCCTT
>CAZEML010000182.1:0-8999 GCA_964513285.1 uncultured Candidatus Nemicrothrix sp. | reverse complement strand
GGCGAGGGCCCGACGCGGCGACCGACGCCGGCCTCGGCATCGCGACGATGCGAGCCGGTGATCTCCTGGTGACCGCCATCGTCGCGGTCAACGCGGTCGGCGACATCGACGATGGCCGGTGGCCCGAGGCGGTCGCCGCCGGTGAGGACATCTGGCCCGAGCCCGAGGAGTCCGAGGACCCGAACACGGTGATCGGGGTGGTCGTCACCAACGCGCAGCTCGACAAGTCCGGCTGCTTGACCGTCGCCCAGGGGGCTCACGATGGGCTCGCTCGGGCGGTGTTCCCCCCGCACATGCGCAGCGACGGCGACGCCTTCGTGGCCGCGTCGGTCGGCATGCTCGATGCCCCGATCGATCAGGTCCGGATGTTGGCGGTCGTGGCGGTGGAGACGGCCATCCGCGAGGCCGGTCGGTAGCCTTTCGGGGTGCACTCCCACCGGCCGACACCGCGATGATCGTCTGCGCGACGGCTTCGGTCGACGAGACGCGCGCCCTCGCGGCCGCGATCGCCGGTCTGGCGCACGATGGTGACCTCTTGGTGCTCGTGGGTGATCTCGGCGCCGGCAAGACCCACTTCTCGCAGGGTTTCGCGCGCGCTCTGGGGGTCACCGATCCCGTCACCAGCCCGACCTTCACGCTGGCGAATCGCTATGTCGGCGATCTCGTCATCAATCATCTCGACGCCTATCGGGTCGAGCAGCTCACCGATGCCGAGGATCTCGCCCTTCCCGAGCTCCTGGAGGACGGCGTCACCTTGATCGAGTGGGGGGATCTGATCCTGCCCGCTCTGCCGGCCGATCTGCTCGAGGTCCGCATCACGATGGGCGAAGGCGACGACGACCGCCGCATCGAGTTGACCGCCGTCGGCCCGAGTTGGACCGCCCGACGCGACTCGGTCGTGTCGGCGGTCGCCGCGTGGGAGGTGCGCTGATGCTGATCCTCGGCATCGAGTCCGCCACCGCACGGGTCGGTTGTGCGATCGGTGGGCACGAGGGGCTGATCGCGTCAGCCCACTCGGCCCGTGGGAGGCGCCACGCCGAGGCGCTCGCGCCGCAGATCGAGTTCATCTGTGAGCAGGCCGACGTCGCGCTCACCGACATCGGGCTCGTCGCGGTCGACGTCGGACCGGGTCTCTACACCGGCTTGCGGGTGGGCGTGACCACTGCCCTGGCCATCGCGACCACCCTGAGGGTTCCGATGATCGGGGTGACCTCGCTCGATCTGCTCGCGTTCCCGCTCGCCCACACCGACAAGACGATCACCGCAGCGGTCGACGCCCGGCGTGGGGAGGTCTTCCATGCGACGTACCGGCCGGTGCCGGGCGGTGTGCAACGCATCACCGAGCCCGCGGTCGGCACCCCCGACGAGCTGCGCTCGGCGATCGTCGCCGACAACGACGAGGTGCTTCTGGTCGGCGACGGCGTGATGCACCATCGCGCGACCTTCGACGGCCTCCGCGGCGTCGAGATCGCGGACGACGCCCACGGGTTCCCGTCGGCGGCGGCGCTGGTGAGCCTCGCTCATGCCCGAGCGCTCCGGGAGGAGTTCGTGCGGCCCGACGAGATCGAGCCCCTCTACCTCCGGCGCCCGGATGCCGAAGCCAAGTGGGACACGGCACCGTGAGCGCCGCCGAACTCGTCATCGAGCCGATGGCCGGGCGCCACATCGACCCGGTGGTCGCGATCGATGCCCAGTGTTACAGCCGGCCCTGGTCGGCGTCGGCGTGGCGTACCGAGTTGGCCGCCGATGATCGTCACCATCTCATCGGTCGCGTGGGCGACCGCGTCGTCGCCCACGCGGGGACGCTGCTGATCGTCGACGAACTCCACATCACGACCGTCGCCGTCGATCCCACGGCCGAGGGTCGCGGCCACGGCACCCGGCTCTGTCTCGCCCTGCTCGCCGCGGGTCGCGAGGCCGGGGCGACCGCCGCCACGCTCGAAGTGCGCGCGGCAGCCCGTCGCACCCAGCGCCTGTACGCCCGGCTCGGGTTCGTGCCGGCGGGGATTCGCTCGGGCTACTACGACCGGCCGACCGACGACGCCGTGATCATGTGGCTGCACGGGCTCGACGAGCCCGAGAGCGCCGAGCGATTGGCCCGCGTCGAACACGAACTCGCCGCCGAGCACCTCGACCCGACCCAAGGAGCGATGCGATGACCGCCGACCGGATCCTCGGGATCGAGACGAGTTGCGACGAAACGGCCGCGGCCGTCGTCCGACGCGGGACCGACGTCATGTCGTCGGTCGTGTCGAGCCAGATCGAACTCCATCGCCGGTACGGCGGGGTCGTCCCCGAAGTCGCGAGCCGAGCCCATGTCGAGACCCTCATGCCGGTGATCGCCCAGTCGATCGTCGAAGCCGGCCTCGAGGACCGCGAGATCGATGCGATCGCGGCGACCCATGGCCCCGGTCTGGTCGGTGCGCTGCTCGTGGGCGTGTCGGCGGCCAAGGCCATGTCGTTGGTGTGGGACGTGCCGTTCGTGGCGATGAACCACCTCGAGTCGCATCTCTACGCGGCGTTCCTCGAGGAGCCCGACCTCGAGATGCCGCTCGGCATCATGCTGGTGAGTGGTGGGCACACGATGTTGATCGTGATGGAGGACCACCTCCGCTACCGAGTGCTCGGATCGACGCTCGACGACGCAGCGGGTGAGGCCTTCGACAAGGTCGCTCGCCATCTCGACCTCGGGTATCCGGGCGGCCCCGTGATCGACCAGCTCGCCGCGTCCGGCGACCCCGATGCGGTTCGCTTTCCGCGGGCGATGGCCAACGACGGATGGGACTTCTCGTTCTCGGGGGTCAAGACCGCGGTCGTCAACCATGTCCGCAAGCACCCCGACACCGACGTCCACGACATCGCAGCGTCGTTCCAAGAAGCGGTTGTCGATGTCCTGATCGACAAGGCGCGGCGCGCGGCGCGTGAAGTCGGCGCCAAGGGCCTGTGCCTCGCGGGAGGCGTGGCGGCGAACTCTCGTCTGCGAGAGAAGACGCTCGACGTGTGCATGGAGGACGGTTACCGGGCCTTCCTCCCCAGCCGGGCGATGTGCACCGACAACGCAGCGATGGTCGCCGCCGCAGGATGGTGGCGTTTGCAGCAGGACGGCCCGTCGCCTCTCGACATCGGCGCCAACCCGTCCTTGAAGCTCCCGGTCGGCTGAACCTCGCCTGCCCTCGTCAGCGGGTGGGTCATCTGACCCAAGCGGGCGGTGACCTTCGGGCCGAGCGTCGTTGACGTTCGTCGCCAGCAGGTGACCGGCGCCGGATTTGCCTTCACCCCGGCGCCCCCGGACCGAGGCTGACCGTGTGAAACGTCCGCGCCCATCCGGGCTCGCCGAGGAAACGGTCGCTGTGCGACTGAAGCGCCGGTTCACCGGCGGCTTCGTCGCGACCGTGATCCTGGCGGTGGTGCTGGCCTATCTCTCGGTCGCAACGAGCGGCCATCTCGCCGGCAACCACGAACAGGTCGCCTTGATCGAGGCGCAACGCGTCGACCTGCTCGAGATCCAGGTGCGCCTCGCCACGCTCGCGCTCGAGACCGATGAGGTCGCCGCCGGCGAGGAGCGGGTGGAACTCGGCCGGGTGATCGATCGGGTGGAGCAGCGGCAGGTCGACCTGTTGGTGCTCAGCCCCGACCTCGCGGCCGACACGGTCGTCGGTGCGGACGGTGAACGGCTGGCCTTCGGTTCCGCGATGGCGATCGGACTCACCACCGTCGACGAGGCCGTGGTCGTCATCACCACCTCAGGCTGGAACCCCGGCCTGATCGACGTCGAGGTCGAACGAGCCACCGCCGCGTTGAACGCCGTGATCGATGTCCTGGTCGAACACTCCGAGGAGGCCGGTGGTTCGGTCGCTGCCGTCGCGATGTCGATCGAGCGGGTCGGGCTCCTCATCGCGGCGATCTTCTTCGTCACCGGCGTGCTCCGGTTGTTCGTCCTCGGCCGGCCCCTCGTGCAGCGCATGACGGCCGACCAGGAGGAGTTCGCCGCCGCGCAGCGTCAGTTCGAAGACGAGGGCGCGCGGCGTGAACTGACGGCGCGCCTCGCAGAGGGTCTCGAGACCGTCGAGACCGAGGAAGCGGTGCTCGAGGTCGTCGAGCGGACGCTCGAACGGGTCGTCGCCGAGAACCCCGCCGAGCTGCTGCTGTCGGACTCCTCCAAGGCACACCTTCACCCCGTGGTCGTCAACCCGGGGCACGAGGCGCCGTCGTGTGGCGTCACCTCGCCGTGGTCGTGCCCGGCGGTTCGTCGCGGCACGGCGGTGACCTACACCGACTCCCGTTCCTTGCGCGCCTGTCCCCATCTCGCCGACCGGGGTGAACTCGCGGCGGCCTGTGTACCGGTGTCGTTCATGGGCGACGCGATGGGTGTGCTGCACGTGACCGGCGAGGTCGGGTGGAGCCCGGCGCCGCTGACCCTCGACTCGCTGGAGATCGTCGCGAGCCAGGCCGCGGTCCGCCTGGGTTCGATCCGCTCGTTCCTCAAGGCCGAGCTCCAGGCGAACACCGACGTCTTGACCGGTCTCCCGAACCGCCGGGCGATCGAGCACCACATTCGGGAACAGCTCGCGGCGCGGCAGCAGGCCTCGGTCGCCATCGCCGACCTCGACCGCTTCAAGGCCCTCAACGACACCCATGGTCACGAAGCCGGCGACCGGGCCCTCCGTCTGTTCGCCGACGTCGTACGCGAGTCGATCCGCGACGACGACTGGGTGGGCCGCTGGGGTGGTGAGGAGTTCGTGCTCTTCGTGCCGTTCCTCGCCGCCTCCGATGCCGCCGAAGCGCTCGACCGCATCCGCCACAATCTCGCAGCCGCGTGCCGCCGGTTCGACGGCCCGAGCTTCACCGTGTCGATCGGCGTCGTCGACACCGCGATCGCGTCGACGCTCGACGATCTGGTCTCGGCCGCGGACGCCGCGTTGTACACCGCGAAGGAACAGGGGCGGGATCGGGTCATCGTCGGGCCCGTCGGAGCATCGAGCACGCCGACCGTCGAGATCGGGGTGCCGTCATGACGCGCTTCCGCAGGCTCCCCATCCACGTCATGTTCGCTCGCGGCTACCAGGTGGCGCTGGTCGTCGCCGCCGTCGTGTCGACGATGGTCTATGTCTCGGTCGACACCGGCCTCGGCCAGGTCGCCGATCGTGAGGCGCACGCCCGCGCCGCGACGGCGCTGGTCATCGAGGTGCACCAGACCTCGGAGCTGTTGGGCCAGATCGACACCACGCCGACCTCGCTGTCGCTGCGCTCGGATCTGTTCCGCCAGTCCGAGCAGCTCGACGAGGCATGGACGACCGTGGTCGGCGGGGACCTGCCCGAAGCGGTCGACACCCAGCTGTTCGGCCGCCAGGGTGTCGATGCCGAGATGGCATCGCTGCTCGAGGGCACCCGCACGATGGGGCAGGCCGGCTTCGGCGGCGCGAGTTCGTTGGACCCCGTCGTGGACCGAACCGAGGCCCGACGGCTCGAGGCCCGGGCGATCGACATCGCCGAACAGCTCGTGGTCGTCGTGGGCATCTATGAGACCGAAGCCGACGATGCGGTCGCGGAGATGCAGCGAAACAACGTCGTCACCGTCTCGATCTCGATGGCGTTCCTGATCGCGCTCGTCCTGGTGCTGCTGCGTCCCCTGCGGCGGCGGATGGAGCGCGAGAGCCAGGCCCTGGTCGATGCGAGCGAGGTGCACCGCGCCGAAGCCGAGCGTCAGGAGCTCGCCAGTCACCTCGCCGACGGGCTCGAGGCGGCCGAGACCGAATCGGAGACCCATCGGGTGGTCGAGCGCACCTTCGCCCGGCTCGTGCCTGATGCCGCCGTCGAGTTGCTCCTCGCCGAGGGCACCAAGGGCGAGTTGACGACGACGGTCGTGCATCCCGACAACGGCGGTCCCGGCTGCGGGGTCGAGTCCCCGTGGGCGTGTCCGGCGGTTCGCCGCGGCCGCACGATGACCTATGAGGACTCCACCGCGATCAACGCCTGTCCGCACCTGACCGCCCGCGGGGGCGACCCGTGCTCGGCGGTGTGCGTCCCGCTGTCGTTCATGGGGGAGTCGATGGGCGTGTTGCACACGACCGGCGAGGTCGACGAGCCGCTCGAACCTTCCGTGGTGGACGTCCTGGGACTCGTCGCCAGCCAGGTCGCGGTCCGGATCGGAACCCTGCGGTCGTTCGCCCAGGTCGAACTCCAGGCGTCGACCGACAATCTGACCGGCCTGCCCAACCGACGCGCGACCGAGGAACACCTCCGCCGAGCGCTCCGCGAGCACGACGTCGTGTCGGTCGTGGTGGCCGACCTCGACAACTTCAAGCAGCTCAACGACCGCTTCGGCCACGAGGCCGGGGACCGCGCGCTGCGGATCTTCGCCGACGCGGTCCGGACCGCACTGCGGGACGAAGACATCGTCGGTCGCTGGGGCGGCGAAGAGTTCGTGCTGATCCTGCCGGGTCAGCGGTCCGTCCAGGCGGAGGAGACGCTGGAGCGAACTCGGCGTCACCTGGCCGATGCCTGCGCCCGAGCCGAAGCGCCGACGATGACGGTGTCGATGGGTGTCGTCGACAGCTCCGAGACCGGGGTGCCGGACGACCTCCTCCGTTTCGCCGACGAGGCGGTCCTCGCGGCCAAGGCGCAGGGTCGTGACCGCGTCGTCGTCGGCCCGGTCGTCGACGAACTCCTGGAGATGGTCGACGCCGACTCGGCGGGTGACGGGACCGAGTCATGAGCCGGCGAGGGCGCTTCGGTGTGCTCTCTCGCGCGCTCGCCAACGTCGATCGTTATCGGCGGCTGAACTTCGCGGTCGTCGGCTGCCTGGTCGTGAACGTGACCCTGGTGCTCGCCCTCGTCGGCGCGGTTCGGGTGCTCGATCAGATGAGTCAAGAGAAGCTCGGTGAGAGCTACGACCATCACGAGACGGGTCGGGAGCTGCTGCAGGCGGCCGCGGCGTTCGAGCGACTCGTCGAGGGGGTGCCGGACGCGGCGGGGTCGCTGGCTGCACTCCGAGACACCCTCGCGGCGCGAGCGGATGCGCTGACGGACAGCCATGAGGCGGAGCGCATCGAGCTCGATCATCTCCTCGGCAAGATCGACGTCGCCATCGACAGCGAGGGTGGGGTCGTCCCGGCCAGCGCGTCGCCCGGAACGACGATTCGGCGCCTCGAACTGCTGGCCGACCGTTTCGTCCAGGAGGCCGAGATCGAGATCCTCGAGGTCGAGTCCGGTCTCTCGTCGTGGTTCACGTGGATCCAGCTGGTGGCGGTGTTCTCCGCGCTGTTGTTCTCGTGGATCGTCGTGACCCAGCTGCTGCCGCTGTCCCGGTCGATCGAACGTTCGATCCACAAGCTCCAGACCTGGCGAGACACCGCGAACCGAGAGCGAGCCCGGCGAACCCTCACGGTGCAGGTGACCGATGGTCTCGACATCGTCGACAGCGAGGTGGCGGCCCACGATGTGCTCGCCCGGGCCCTCGAGGTGGCGGCACCCGATCATCGCGCCGAACTCTTGTTGGCCGACTCCAGCCGCGCCCACCTGCACGTGGCCGCCGAGCATCCCGAGAACGGGGCGGCGGGTTGCCCGGTCGTGTCGCCGTCGTCGTGCCCGGCGGTGCGCCGTGGCGCGACCCAGGTGTTCGAGGACTCCGATGCGATCCGTGCGTGCCCCCATTTGGCCAAACACGCCGAACCGTGCTCGGCGGTGTGCGCGCCGCTGACCTTCATGGGCGAGCCGATGGGCGTGCTGCACGCGGTCGGCGAGGTCGGGGTCACGCCTCCCCGCGAACTCGTGGAGGACCTGACGGTGGTCGCGGCCGAGGCCGCCACGAGGATCGGCACGCTCCGCGCCTTCGCCAAGGCCGAACTCCAGGCCAGCACCGATGTCTTGACGGGCTTGCCGAACCGACGGGCGAGCGAAGAGCGGTTGCGCGAGATCATCGGCGACCCCGACGGTGGCGCAGTCGCCCTGATCGAGATCGAGGGCCTGAGCGAGCTCACCGTCGCCCACGGCAAGGGGGCGGCCGACCGAGCGGTGAAGGCGGTCGGCGACGCGCTCCAGTTGGGCGCTCGGCCCGACGATCTCATCGGCCGGTGGTCCGGCGCCGAGTTCGTCGTCGTACTCGCCGGCTCGACCGCCTCCGACGCGGCCGACATCGCCCATCGCCTCCGCGAGGACACCGAGACGGCCTTGGCCAAGGCGGATCTGCTCGGCGTGAACGTGATCAGCGGCGTGGCGGACACCCGGCTCGCCGAATCCGTGCGTGAGCTGCTGTCCGCCGCCGGCGATTCCCTCGCCTTCGCCCGTCGAGCGCGGCATCGCCGTCGGGCGGTCGCGGCCCGATCGGTGACCTGAGCGAACGGCCGGCCGGACCGTCGCCACCGGTCCGCAGAACCGCGATCGAGGGTTGTCGGTGCCCCAGGGCCCATCTATCGTTAGCACTCGGCATACCCGAGTGCTAAGGGCGCTCGGGACCCAGGCAAGTGCCGACACCAACACCGATCTCGGAGGATCGAATGAGCTTGCAGCCCCTCGAGGACCGCATCGTGGTCCGCTCCAGCGAAGCTGAGTCCACCACCGCCAGCGGCCTCGTCATCCCTGACACCGCTCAGGAAAAGCCCCAGCAGGGCGAAGTCATCGCCGTCGGCCCGGGCCGTCGCTCCGAGAGCGGCGACCTCATCCCGATGGACATCGCCGTCGGCGACGTCGTCGTCTACAGCAAGTACGGCGGCACCGAGATCAGCAACGAAGGTGAAGACCTGCTGATCCTCAACGCCCGCGACGTGCTCGCCAAGGACGGCGGAGCCCTCCCACCACGGCCAAGATCCTGAAGTTCAACGAAGAGGCCCGCCGTGGTCTCGAGAGCGGCGTCAACAAGCTCGCTGACGCCGTCAAGGTCACCCTCGGCCCGAAGGGCCGCAACGTCGTCCTCGACAAGAAGTTCGGCGCTCCCACGATCACCAACGACGGTGTCTCGATCGCTCGCGAGGTCGAGCTCGAGGACCAGTTCGAGAACATGG
>CAZEML010000181.1:0-9009 GCA_964513285.1 uncultured Candidatus Nemicrothrix sp. | reverse complement strand
CACGGATGCGCTGCGGCATCACCTGACGGGCGGTCTGGGCGGCGAGAGGGCCGAAGTTGTCGGGGGCGACCTCGACCTCCTCCCCCATCGGCTCGCCGTCTTCGTCGAGCTCCTGGGCGAACACCTGGAACTCCATGGTGTCGGGGTTGATCGTCACCCACGCGTACTCGTAGGCCTCGGGCATGCGCTTGTACGCGTGCTCGAGGGCGTCGGCCAACGCACCGAACAGCGCGTCGACGGAGATGCCACGTTCGGTGGCCAGCGCCTGGAGCGCCTCCATCATGTCCTGGTTCATTGCTGAGCCTCTTTCTTCGATTTCGTTGCCGGGCCGGACCCGGATGGCTGCCCGCCGCCGGGCTTGGGGTTGCCGCCCCACTCGAACACGGTGCGCGCCTTCGACACATTGTCGTAGGCGAACGACTGGGTCTCGCCGTCGACCTCGATCACGAAGCCCGCATCGTCGGCGCCGACGAGGGTTCCGGTGAATCGGCGTGAGCCGTCGACTTCGGCGAAGGTCTTGAGCTTGATCTGCTCCCCGACCGCACGTTCGTAGTGCTCACGGGTGCGCAGCGGACGCGCGAGACCCGGACTCGACACCTCGAGGGTGTAGCGGCCCGGGATCGGATCGACGTCGTCGAGGATCCGGCTCGACGACCTGGAGATCGTCTTGATCGAATCGATGTCGATGCCGCCCTCGCGATCGACGAGGATCCGCAGGATTCCCCCGTTGAACTCGACGTCGTAGAGATCGGCGCCCACATCGGCCACGACGGGAGCGATCAGTTCACGGACTCGGTCGACGACGGCCATGGCGCTCCCCTTTCTGTGGTGTGGATCCGGCGCCGGAACTGAGAAAGGCGTGGCCGATGGCCACGCCTCATCCGGTACCGGCTGAAGAACGATGCCCTCAGGGTATCAGGTATCTCCCCCGCCGAGGGCGGCAACGAAGCCCTGGTGGACTCGCGTGAGCCGGACCTTGGTGCCGTCGACGCTCATTCCCGGGAGGTAGGCCCGCAACGTGAGCTTGAGCACGATCCACAGAATCAGCGACAACACGGCGATCGCGACGGCGAGCGGCATGATGAGCGGGAAGCGGGCCAGCGCGGCACCGAACGCCACACACCCCGCCCCGCCGTAGATCGCCCACCGCTGCCGATGCTGGAGATCCTTGACCCGGTCGAACTCGGTCTGGGTGAGCGGCAGGTGGATCCGCCGGTTCGACACCGTCACCGGCGCAAACCCGTCGGCGGGCTCACCGCTCTTGACCGAAACGGACGGGAGGGCACGGTCGCGAGCGTCGACGACGGACACGACCGCTTTGGGCACGGTCAGCCGCCGCGCCGGATCTCAGCGATGACTGCTTCGGAGTCGTTGGCGTCGTCGCCTCGTTCGCCGAGGTTGCGGTCGCGATCCTCCTGCGCGGCCTTGCGGGCGGCGTCCTTGGTGGCCTTGGCCTTCTCGAGCGCGGCGTCCGCGCCGTTCTCGTGGATGAACTCGGCCCACTCGACGAGGGTGTCGACCATCTCGTCCTCGGGCACGACCATGACGTTCTCGCCCTTGACGAAGAGATGCCCGCGCTTGTTGCCGGCCGCGATGCCGAGGTCAGCGTCGCGGGCTTCACCGGGCCCGTTGACGACACAACCCATCACCGCGACCTGCAGGGGGATCTCTCGCTCGCCGAACGCCTCCATCGCCTCCTGGGCGACCGTGTAGACGTCGACTTCGGCGCGCCCACACGACGGGCAGGCGATGAGGTCGATGTTCTTGCGCTCCCGCAGACCCATCGACTCGAGGAGTTGGCGGCCGGCCTTGGCTTCCTCAATCGGGTCGGCGGTGAGCGAGTACCGGATGGTGTCGCCGATGCCCTCGGCCAGCAGGGTGGCGATTCCGGCGGTGGCCTTGAGGGTCCCGGTGGGCGGGGGGCCGGCTTCGGTCACACCGAGATGCAGCGGATGGTCGGTCACCTCGCTGAGCTGGCGGTAGGCCTCGATCATCAACGGCACCGACGATGCCTTGACCGAGATCTTGATCAGGTCGAAGTCGACCTCTTCGAAGTAGGCGATCTCCTGGAGCGCCGACTCGACCATGGCCTCGGGGGTGACCTTGCCGCCGTACTTCTCGTACAGCTTGGGATCGAGGGAACCACCGTTCACGCCGATGCGGATCGGCACGTTGCGATCCTTGGCTTCCTTGGCGACGGCCTTGATGTGTTCGGGCTTGCGGATGTTGCCCGGGTTCAAGCGAAGGCAGTGCACGCCGGCCTCGAGCGCTTCGAGCGCCCGGCGGTACTGGTGATGGATGTCGGCGACGATCGGCACCGGCGAGCGGGGCACGATCCGGGCGAGCCCTTCGGCGGCCTCGGGCTCGTTGCACGTACACCGGACGATGTCGCAGCCGGCGGCGGCGAGGCCGTAGATCTGTTGCAGGGTCGCTTCGTGATCAGCCGTCTTGGTGATCGTCATCGACTGGACGGTGATGGGGGCGCCTCCGCCGACCGGGACGTCGCCGACCATGATCTGGCGGGTCTCGCGGCGGGGAAAGCTCTGCGTGAACTCCACCCCGTCAGGCTACCGCCGAGGGTGGCGGTCAGAGATGACGGGCGCAGGGGTCACACCTGTGGGCCTCGATCGGGCGGCAGGGTGATGCCGAGCCGGCGGGCGTAGGCCAACGCTCGCGGCTTCGGTGGCTGGGCGAACGCCTCCGGGGGACGCATCGGGTAGTGCCGACACAGCGCCTCGAGCCCGCCGTCGACCACCGAGATCGTCGCTTCCCAGGTCGGATCGTCGGCTCGGTAGTCGGCCCAGGTCGTCGCCAACAGGTCGGCTTCGTCCGCCCACCCGTTGAAGTCGAAACTCCGGCCGTCGAGGCGGTAGTAGGCGTGGAGCCCGGGGCGATCGCCGACAGGTTCGATGACGACCAGCTCACCGATCCGGTCGGTGAGTTCGGCAGCGGCGTCCGCGAGGACGTGGCAGGCACCAGCGGCGAAGAAGTGCGTGTCCGGCCGGTTCCACGATCGCGCCTGGTCCGCACGCTCTTCGGGCGTTCGCGTGTATCGCCGCGTCGACTCGACCACGAGGGCTTGCTAGCACGTCCTCCGCAGTCCGATCCGGAGGCGAGGGCCGGCGAGCCGTAGCGACAACCGGCGCCTATCCGAGATCGATCGGGTCGATGATGTCGCGGACGAGGGCGAACATGCCGATGACGACGAGGAACGCGAACACGGCGTACGTGAGCGGCAGGACCCGGTTGTAGTCGACCTCGTAGCGGCGGCCGCCGATCGAGCGGAGCCGCTCGTAGGTCCCGATGGCGACGTGGCCGCCGTCGAGGGGCGGCAGCGGGATCATGTTGAACACGCCGACGAAGATGTTGAGCACGGCGAGCAAGCCGAGCTGGGTCTGGAAGTCGCTGTTGGCGCCGATGCGAACCGCGCCGTAGATCGACAGGATGCGGTCTTCGTCGGGGTTCCGGGTGTCGAGCACGCGGCTGTTGCGTTCGCGTTCGGCCCCGGTGTCGACGGCGGTGGTGACTTCGGCGTCGTCGCTGAACGTGTCGGAGACGAAGTTGCCGATCGAGCCGGGCGTGAAGAAGCGCAGGAGCCCTTCGCCGGCGAGGAGGATGGTCTCGCCGAACTCTTCGACGGCGAACACCGAGGCCTCGAACACGTTCTTGTTGTCGCGGGCCGTCTCGGGCCCGACACCGAAGAAGCCGATGGTGGCTTGTTCGACCGGGGGGAGCCGGTCCTCGTCGACGGTCACGTCGATGATCACGACGGGCTCGATGCCGTCGACCGGATCGATCGTGATGTCGAGCGGCTCGCCGTAGCGACCGTCGAGTTCGGCGAGGACTTCGTCCCAGCTAGTCACGTCGACGCCTTCGATCGCGAGGATCCGGTCACGTTCGAGCAAGCCTTCGAACGCGACCGCACCAGCGGCGGTGAGCCGGAAGCGCAGGTCGGTCGTGCCCGTCAGGGTCTCACCGTCGCGTTCCCACACGACGTCGACACTCTGACCGCCCCGACTCTCGACGACCTCGCCGAACTGGTCGAACTCAGTGATCGCGACCCCGTCGACGCTCACGATCTCATCGCCGGGCTCGATCCCGAGGTCGCCGGCGGCACTCGAGGTCGAGACGGAGCTGACCGCCCACGATCCGTCGTCGCGAGGAACGCCGTAGGCGATGGCGAAGATCGCGAAGATCGCGATCGCCATCAAGAAGTGCATGATCGACCCGGCGGAGACGACGAGCATCTTCCGGGGCCAGGACTTCACGCGGTACGAACGGGACTCGTCGCCGGGTTCGACCGGGTCGAGGTTGTTCATCCCGATGATGCGCACGTACGCACCAGCGGGGATGCCCTTCACGCCGTACTCCGTCTCGCCCTTGCGGAACGACCAGAGCCGGGGGCCGAAACCGATGAAGAACTCGGTGACCTTCATGCCGGTCCAGCGAGCGGTGAGGTAGTGGCCGAGCTCGTGCATGAAGATCATGAAGATCACGGCGACGACGAACAGGGCCCAGCCCCAGCCAGCCAGGAACCCGAGGGCGAGGAGCGCGCCGATGAGCAACACCAGTCCGGTGAAGTCGTTGCGCGGTTCGGCGGGGGCGGAAGCCGGAGCCTCAGCCGGCGGTGGGGGCGGCGCCGGAGTCTCGGTCTGCATCAGCTCATTCTCTCCGAGATCACGGTCTTTGCGACATCGCGGGCGTCCTGGTCAGCCGCGAGCACGGCCTCGACGTCGCTCGCTGCGATGCCGGGCCAACGTTGCAGAGACGCATCGACTACATCGGCGATGTCGACCCAACCGATGTCGCCCTTGAGGAACGCGTCGACCGCCACCTCGTTGGCGGCGCTGAGCCACGCCGGCGCCGTCTCCCCCGCACGGCCTGCCTCGTAGGCCAGACGGAGGCACGGGAAGGCCTCGAGATCGGGGGGCTGGAAATCCAGGCGACTCATCTCGGTCCAATCGATCGCGCCGTACGGCACTTCCAATCGGTCGGGATAGGCCAATGCGTAGCCAATGCACAGGCGCATGTCGGGCATCGACAGCTGCGCGATAGTGGCGCCATCGGTGTAGGTGACCATCGAATGGATCACCGACTGCGGGTGCACGACCACATCGATCTCGTCGAACGACACGCCGAACAGTTCGTGGGCCTCGATCACCTCGAGTCCCTTGTTCATCAGGGTCGATGAGTCGATCGTGATCTTGGGTCCCATCGACCAGGTCGGATGAGCGAGCGCGTCATCGATCGTGACCTGTTCGAGGTCGGCGCGGGTGCGGCCGCGGAACGGGCCGCCGCTGGCGGTCAGCACGATCCGGTGGACCCGATCGGCGGCGGTGACCTTTCCGGTGACTTCGTTCGCTCGCAAACACTGGTGCACTGCGCAGTGCTCGCTGTCGACCGGGACGAGTTCGGCGCCCGGGGTCTGCCAGGCCCGCTGCACCACAGGACCTGCGGCGATGAGGGACTCCTTGTTGGCGAGGCCGAGCCGCTTGCCGGCCTCGAGCGTGGCGAGCGTGACCGGGAGACCGGCGAATCCGACCACGCCGTTGATGACGGTGTCGGCGGTGAGCGCCGCGTCGGCCATCGCGGCCTCGCCCACCAGGAGTTCGACGCCGGCGGGAAGGGCGGGGCCGATCTCGGCGGCAGCGGCCGCGTCGGCGACCGCAACCACGTCGGGGCGGAACTCCTCCGCCTGGGCGATCACGTCGGCACTCCGGCCGACCCCGAGCGCGGTGACGCGATACGCGTCGGGATGTTCGCGGATGATCTCGAGTGTCTGGGTCCCGATCGAACCGGTCGATCCGAGCACCGACACCGAGGTGGTCACGATGGCGTCCCGAGGCCGGGGATCAGCTGAAGACGAACGCGTTGGCGACGTACCAGACCGTGGGCATCACGAAGAGCAGCCCATCGAACCGGTCGAGCAGCCCGCCGTGCCCCGGCAGGATCGTGCCCATGTCCTTGATGCCGAGATCGCGCTTGATCTGGGACTCGGCGAGATCGCCGATCGGCGCGGCGAGCGCAGCGGCGACGCCGACGATGATCATCGTGGTGAGTCCGCTGCCGCTGAAGGTGTCGCCGGCGAGCGGGGCCGGTTGCCCGAGCACGCCCATCACCACCGCGGCGATGATGACCATGGCCATCCCGCCGCCGAGGCCTTCGACCGTCTTGTTGGGGCTCGCCGCCGACAGCGGCGTGCGGCCCATCATGCGTCCGATGGCGAGACCGCCGACGTCGTAGGCGACGGTGAGGATGACCGCCGCGGTCAGCAACCCGGTGCCGTACGTGTCGACCGAGAGCATCAGGGCGGCGAAGCTGCCGAGCACACCGATGTGGACGATGCCGAGGAGCGTGGCACCCAAGCCGCGCATCGCGCCGTCAGGGCTGATGCCCATCACGTACCAGAGCGAGCCGAACACGATCGACAGCACCAGCACGAGACCGATCGCGGCCTCGCCCTTCCAGTACACCGCCAGCGGCATCGTGAGCACCGCGGTCAGACCGAGCAGCACCGCCGGCTGATACCCGGCGACACGAACCGCGTTGTAGAACTCGACGGCGGCCAGGGTCAGGGCGATCGTCACGATCGCGAGGGCAGCGACCGGTCCGACCGCCATGGCGGCGAGGAACGTCGCCGCGAGGCCGATGCCGACGATGATCGCCATCGGCATGTCGCGGTCGCCGCTGGAACCAGCGACCGCACCGAGCGACGCGCCGAGGGTCGGCTCGTCCATCATCGGCTCAGCGGCCGGAGCGCTCGGCGCCGGACCCAGACGCGACGGACGGGGCTCGTCTTCGAAGCCGAAGAAGTCGTCGGCGGCATCGGACACGCCGCCGATCTGCACGGCCGGGGTCGGCTCGGGTTCGGGCTCGTCGTCGGCCCATACCGGGGTCGACGAGACCTCGGCCCAGGCGGCGAGCTCGTCGGGTTCGGCTTCGCGCAGCGAGGGTTCGGGCGTGGGCTCGAAGGTCATCGAGCCGGTGTCGCCACCGACCTGGGGAACGGCGCCGGTCGGCGGTTCGCTCCAGTGCGGGATGGCGTCGTCGTCCTCTTCGAAGGAGATGTCGTCGTCGCCGAACACCGATCGGCCCGGGGCGGCGAACTCGTCGTCGAACGCGTCGCCGCCGTCGACGATCTTGAAGCCATCGAAGTCGTTGGAATCGTCACTCATGGTTCGCTCTTCTGAGAGTCGTCGAGGATCAGACCTCGAGCAACTCTTCTTCTTTCTGCGCCTGCGCTGCGTCAATCATGGCAATGAATTCGTCTTTGAGAGCGTCAAGGGACGTCTCGGCGCCACGAACGTCGTCTTCGGACGTGCCTTCGAGGTCGTCGAGTTCCTTGCGCGCCTGGCGGCGAACGCCATTGACTCGCTGCTTGGCCTCTTCGGCCATGCCGCCGACGACCTTGGCCAGGTCGCGGCGTCGTTCTTCGGTGAGCATCGGGAAACTCAGGCGGATGATGCGACCGTCGTTGCTCGGGCTCAGGCCCATGTTGGAGTTGATGATCGCCTTCTCGATCGCGTCGAGGTTGGCGATGTCGTGGGGCGTGACGATCAGCTGGCGAGCCTCGGGCACCGAGAAGCTGGCCAACTCCTGGAGCTTCATCTCGACCCCGTAGGCCTCGACGGTCAGCCGCTCGAAGAGGGCCGATGAGGCGCGTCCGGTGCGGACCGTGGAGAACTCACGGCGGGCGTGCGCGACGGCCCCTTCCATCTTCTCGCCCGCATCGAGCAGGATCAGTTCGATCTCTTCGTCGGCGCTCACGTCACTCCTCGTCGTCGACGAGGGTACCGACCGGCTCGCCACGGAGCAGGGATTGCAGGTTTCCTTCGCCCATCAGGTCGAAGACGACGATGGGAAGTTCGTTGTCCATGCACAGGGTGATGGCGGTGGAATCCATCACCTTCAAGCCCTCGTTGAGGACCCGCATGTAAGACACGTGGTCGAGCTTGACCGCATCGGGGTTGGTGCGGGGATCGTCGGAGTAGATGCCGTCGACCCCGCCGTGGGTGCCCTTCAGCACCACTTCGGCTTCGATCTCCACCGCACGCAGCGCGGCGGTGGTGTCGGTGGTGAAGAACGGATTGCCGGTGCCGGCGCCGAAGATGACGACCCGACCCTTCTCGAGGTGCCGGGTCGCCCGACGACGGATGTAGGGCTCCGCGATCTGGTTCATCTCGATGGCGGACTGCACTCGGGTCGGCTGGCCGAGCTGCTCGAGGGTGTCCTGGAGCGCGAGGGCGTTCATCACCGTCGCCAGCATGCCCATGTAGTCGGCCTGGGCCCGGTCCATGCCTTCGCCTGCACCGTGGATGCCACGCCAGATGTTGCCCGCGCCGACGACGACCGCGATGTCGACGTCGAAGTGGCGCTGGGCCGCGACGATGTCTTCCGCGATCGACTGGACCGTCGGTCCGTGGATGCCGTGTTCGAGCGGTCCGGCGAACGCCTCACCCGAGAGTTTCAACAACACCCGCTTCCAGCGGGCCGGTTGGGTTCCTCGGGTGGTGGGTTCGTCGTCGCTCATCGAGTCAGGATCCGATCACAACCTGGACGAAGCGCGCAATCGATCCGCCGCCCAGGCTGTCCTTCACGGCGGTCTTGTCGCCGTGGAGACCCTGCTCGAGCAGTGCCCGCTCGCCCATCCAGGCGTTGAGGCGGCCGGTCACGATCTTGTCCCAGGCCTGCTCGGGCTTGCCCTCGGCCTTGGTGATCTCGAGGAGCGACTCGCGCTCCTTTTCGATGTCCTCGGCGGGGATCTCGTCCGAGGAGAGATAGGCCGGCTTGGCGAAGGCGATGTGGAGGGCGACCTGGTGAAGGTCGTCCTGGCTCACGCCGCTGCCTTCGACGACGACGGCGTTGACGCCGCGACCGTCCTGGCTGTGCAGGTAGGTGTCGAGGGTGTTGCCCTCGGCGGCGACGACCTGCTCGACCGAACCCAGCTCGATGTTTTCCTTGATCGTGACCTTGAGGTCGTCGATCGCGGTGGCGTGGGCGTCGACCGCT
>CAZEML010000180.1:0-9020 GCA_964513285.1 uncultured Candidatus Nemicrothrix sp. | reverse complement strand
ACAAGGACGTCACCGTCTTGGTGGGCGACGGCTCCTACCTGATGATGAACAGCGACCTCTACAGCTCGGTGCTGTCGGGTCACAAGATGATCGTGATCGTCTGCGACAACGGCGGCTTCGCCGTCATCAACCGGCTCCAGGTCAACCAGGGCGGCAAGCCCTTCAACAACCTGATCGCCGACTCCAAGATCGTCGAGGAGGTGCGGGTCGACTTCGCCGCCCACGCCGCCGCGATGGGATGTCTCACCGAGACGGTCGAGACGATCGATGAGCTCGAAGCCGCGTGGAAGCGGGCCAAGCAGGCCGACCGCACGACGGTGATCGCGCTCCAGACCCATCAGAACTCCTGGACCGAGGGCGGTTCGTGGTGGGAGGTCGGTGTGCCCGAGGTGTCGGCCTACGAGTCGGTGCGCGAGGCGCGAGCCGAGCTCGACGAAGGCAAGACCGAACAGCGAGCCGGGTGGTAGCGGGGTGAGCTTCGACGGGCGCGTCGCCCTGGTCACCGGAGGCACCCAGGGGCTCGGCTACGCAACCGGTGCCCTCCTCAAAGCGAAGGGTGCGAGCGGTCTCATGCTCGTCGGTCGCGACCAAGCCAAGGGTGAGGCGGCAGCGGCGTCGCTCACCGGCGACGGGTGTCGGGCCGAGTTCGTGTCGGTCGATCTGGCCGATCCCGACGGGCCGGCGCGTTGTGTGGCCGCCACCGACGAGGCCTTCGGCACCCTCCACGCGACCGTCAACTGTGCCGCCGCGACCTTCCGCGGCACCGTCTGGGACTCCACGGCCGAGATGTGGGACGAGATGCTCGCCCTCAACGTGCGAGCGGCCGCGCTCGTCGCGCAGGAGTCGGCGAAGCTCATGGTCCGCGAAGGGGTCGACGGTTCGATCGTGCTGATCGGATCGGTGGCCCGCCACGGCGGTAACGCCAACCTCTTGCCGTACTCGGCATCGAAGATGGCGCTGGTCGCCGCCACCCGGAACATGGCGTACTCGCTGATGCGTCACCGCGTGCGGGTCAACATGCTCAACCCGGGCTGGATGGACACCCCCGCCGAAGACGTGACCCAGCGTCGCTACGAAGGCGCCACCGACGGCTGGCTCGAGCGAGCCGAGGCCGAGCAGCCGATGGGGAAGCTCATCAAGCCCGACGAGATCGCCCACACGATCGTGCACCTGTGCTCGCCGGAGAGCGGCTTCCTCACCGGGCAGGACATCGACTGGGATCAGACGGTGATCGGCGTGGGCCCGGGCGTTCGGCCCGGTCCCGAACTCGGCGAGTTGCCCGAGGGGCTCGGCTCGTGAGCATCCGGGTCGGGGTGATCGGTGTCGGCGGCATGGGGGCGTGCCACGCCCGCCACGTCGTCGATCTCGCGGGTGCCGAACTCGTCTGGGTCGCCGATCCGGATGAGGCCACCGGTCGTGCGTTGGCCGACGAACTCGGGTGCGACTGGGTCGCCGAGGGGATGGATCGCGTCGATGACTGCGATGCGCTCGTCATCGCCTGTCCCGACCGCTTCCATCATCGCTATGTGATGGCAGGCCTCGAGCGGGGGCTGCCGATCCTGGCCGAGAAGCCGCTCACCGTGGAGCTCGCCGACGCCCGCGAGATCGTCGACACCGAGGTCGCCCTCGGCCGGCGTCTCATCCAGCTCGGGTTCATGCGGGTGTACGACGAACGCCACGTTCAGGTCGCCGCCGCGCTCGACCGGCTCGGCCCGGCGCAGCACATCCGCTGCGTGCACCGCAACACCAACGACGGGTCGCGCACCGTGCCGCAGATGCTCGTCGAGTCGATCATCCACGACATCCACACCGTCCGCTGGCTCGGCGCTGACGAGATCACCTCGGTGGCCACGTCGGTCGTCGAGGGAGGAGCCGGTACGAGGATGATCATCGCGACGTGTCGGCTCGCGTCCGGGGCGGTCGCCGTGCTGGAGTTCGACGACATCGCCACCGGCTACGAGGTCTCGGTCGAGGTCACCGCGGAGCGCGGCAACGTCGTGGCCGCCGAGCCGCTTCGGGCGGCGGTCCGGTCCAACGGCGTGGTCGCCGGTGAGATCGGCGACGACTGGTTCTCGCCGTTCCTCGACACGTATCGGGTCGAGATGCGCGACTTCCTCGCCTCCATCGATGCCGGGGTGGCTCGCGGCCCATCGGCGTGGGACGGGTTCGCCGCCCAGGCCGTCGTCGAAGCGGCCGCAGCGTCCGCGGCCGACGGTGGCAGCGCCGTCGCCGTCGATCTGCCCGAGAAGCCCACGCTCTATCAGGAGACCAGTTCATGACCGTTCGTTTCGTGGTCCTCGGCTGCGGCCGCATCGGATCGATGCACGCCGAGTACCTCCACCGTCGGGTCGCCGGCGCCGAGGTCGTCGGGGTGTTCGACGTCTTCGCCGAGGCCGCCGAGACGGTCGGAGCCGAGCTCGGCGTCGCCGTCGCCACCAGCCTCGACGACGCCATGGCGATCGACGCCGACGCCGTCGCGATCTGCACGTCGACCGACACCCACGTCGACTGCATGGTCGCCGCGGCCCAAGCCGGGCGAGCGATCTTCTGTGAGAAGCCGATCAGCCTCGACGTCGCCGAAGTCGACCGGGGACTGGCCGCCGTCGAGGCCGCCGGCGTCCCCCTGCACATCGGCTTCAACCGTCGGTTCGATCCGTCGCACAAGGCCGTCGCCGACGCAGTGGCCCACGGTGCGGTGGGCGACATCGAGGTGCTCAACATCACCAGCCGCGATCCGGCGCCGCCGCCCATCGCCTACATCGAGGTGTCGGGCGGGATCTTCAACGACATGGCGATCCACGACTTCGACATGGCCCGCTATGTGACGGGCAGCGAGGTCGAGTCGGTCTACGCCCTCGGTCGGGTGCGGGTCGATCCCGCGATCGGCGCCGCCGGCGACGTCGACACCGCCGTGATCGTGCTGACCCACGAGAACGGCTGCCTCACGACGATCGACATCAGCCGCCGGGCTGCGTACGGCTACGACCAGCGCGTCGAGGCCTTCGGCAGCAACGGCATGGCCCAGTCGAACAACCACCACGACTTCAACGCCGTGTTGGCGACCGATCAGGGCTACCGCCAGCCGCCGCTCCAGAACTTCTTCCTCGAGCGGTACACCGCCAGCTACCTCGATCAGTGGGCGGCGTTCGTCGACGCCGTCGAGAACGACACGCCGACCCCGATCAGTGGGGCCGACGGGCGAGCCCCGCTCGTGATCGGCATGGCCGCCAAGAAGTCCATGGACGAAGGACGTCCCGTCGCCATCTCGGAGATCGCATGAGTACCCACAACGAGCACTTGTTCACCCCTGACCGGTCCAAGACCATCCAGATGGAGATCACGCCGGCGTCGGCGGGATGGACCTATCTGAGCTTCGCCATCGTCGGCCTGAAGCCGGGCGAACGCCACGATCACCTGCTCACCGATCAGGAGACCGCGGTCGTGCCGCTGAGCGGCTCAGCGACCGTGAAGGTCGGCGACATCGAGACGACGCTGTCACGCACCTCGGTCTTCGAGCAGATGCCTCGGATCGCCTACGCCCCGCCCGGGGTCGCGATCGAGGTCATCGCCACCGACGCCGACTTCGAGTTCGCCATCGGCTCGGCGCCGGCCGAGGGCCGCTACCCGGCGCGCATCATCGAGCCGGCCGACATGACCAGCGAACTCCGAGGTGGCGGGGCCGCCTACCGCCAGGTCAACAACGTGCTCGCACCGCCGATCGACGCCGAGCGCCTCATCCTCTACGAGGTCTACGTCCCCCGGGGCTCGTGGTCGGGGTGGCCGCCCCACTGCCACGACGGCTTCAACGGGTCGCCGTACCTCGAGGAGACCTACTACTTCCGCCTCGACCCGGCCGACGGCTTCTGCATGCACCGCAACTGGCGGACCGACGAGGACTTCGACGAGGTCCTCACCGCCGGCGACGGTGACTGCGCGATCGTCACCAAGGGCTTCCACTCCACGGCCGCGGCACCCGGCAGCCACATGTTCTTCCTCAACTATCTCGCCGGCGAGCTCGTCGACGGCGAGCGGGTGACGCCGCCGTGCTTCCACGACGCCTACACCTGGATCGAAGAGGACTGGGACAAGTTCGGTTGGGAACTCCCGAAGGTGCGTCCCTGATGCCCGACCCAAGCGAGATGCGTTCCATGCTCGACCAACTCACCAACGACAAGCGCCGCTTCGGCGTGTTCGCCATCGATCACCGCGACTCGCTGCGAGCGTTCGTCCGCCCGGACGATCCCGACAGCCTCACCGCGCAGGAGATCACCGATCTCAAGGACCAGATGGTCCGGGCGATCGCCCCCGACGCCACCGGCGTGATGCTCGAACCCGAGTATTCGATCCCGCAGCTGATCGACTCCGGCGCCAAGCCCGCCTCGATCGGGTTCACGGCCGCGCTCGAAGCGCAGGGCTACCTCGGCGACCCCGAGAAGGGGCCGACCGAACTGCTCGACGGCTGGTCGGTCGAACAGGCGAAGGCGAGTGGTGCCTCGTGTGCGAAGTTGCTGCTGCCGTACCGCCCCGACCGGCCCCTCGCCGAAGCGCAGGAGCAGGTCGGTCGTGACGTCGTCGCCGAGTGCAACCGGGTCGGGATCCCGGTCGTCCTCGAGCCGCTCTTCTACCAGCTCGACGACCCGTCGATCCGGCCCAAGTTGGTGCTCGAGACCGCCCAGCGGTTCGCGGCGATGCAACCCGACCTGCTGAAGCTGCCGTTCCCCGTCGATCCGTCCGACCCCGACGAGGACCACTGGTTCGCGGCGTGCCGCACGATCTCAGAGATCGCCTCCATGCCGTGGGTCCTGCTCTCGGGTGGTGGTTCGTTCGAGACCTACCTGAAGCAGGTCGAGATCGCGGTGAAGGCCGGCGGCTCGGGCTTCATGGTCGGTCGGGCCCTGTGGGGCGAGGCCGCGCTGGCTCCGGCCGAGGAGCGACCCGCCCTGCTCGAGGAGCTCGTGAAGCCGCGCATGCGTCGGCTGCGGGCGCTGATCGACTGATGAGCGCACCGATTCGGGACTACTCGCTCACTGGTCCCGAGTCGCAGCGCGCCGCCGAGGCCGGCCTGGTCGGGGCCGACTGGTACCGCTCACCGATCGCGCCGGACACGCTCACCGCCCTCACCCAACGCACCAACGCTCGTGCCGCGATCGACACCCTGCTCTGGTTGGGACTGCTGGTCGGGGCAGGAGTTCTGGCGTGGAGGAGCCTCGGTTCGTGGTGGGCGGTCCCTGCGTTGGTCGTCTACGGGGCGCTCTACGGCGGTGCCGCCGATGCTCGCTGGCATGAGTGTGGGCATGGCACGGCGTTTCGTAGTGGGTGGCTCAACGACCTCGTCTACTACCCGGCGTCGTTCATGCTCCTGCGGGAGCCGACGGTCTGGCGGTGGTCGCACGTCCGCCACCACAGCGACACGATCATCGTCGGTCGCGACGCGGAGATCGTCTTCCCCCGTCCGTTGAACCTCCGCACCTGGGCGGTCAACCTGTTCGGACTGTTGGGGGTGCCGGCCCTGATCCGGCGGATCGTTCGCCACGCCCGCGGGCGTCTCGACGACGACGTGGCGGGCTATGTGCCGACCGATCTCCATCGCCGCGTCGTGTGGGAGGCCCGCGCCTTCGCGCTCGCGATCGGCGGTGTCGTGGTCGGCTGTGTGGCGGCGGGGACCGCCGTGCCGTTGCTGTTCGTGCTCGGACCGACGTTCTTCGGTGCCTGGCTCATGTCGTTCTTCGGCACGACCCAGCACGCCGGGCTGGCGGAGAACGTCCTGGACCATCGGCGGTCGACCCGCACCGTCTACATGAATCCGATCTTCCGGTTCCTGTACCTGAACATGAACTACCACGTCGAACATCACATGTTCCCGAGCGTGCCGTACCGCAGCCTCCCGGCTCTGCACGCCGAGATCCGTGACGACCTCCCGCCGGCGTGCTCGTCGACGTGGGCGGCCTACCGAGAGATCCTCGTCGCGGCGCGCGGGCAGGCCGTCGATCCCGCGTTCGAGCTCGAGCGGATCATCCCAGAGTCACATGCGACGGAGGCCGAGGCGGTACAGGGCGTCGTCGAGTCCGACGGCTGGATCCGCGTCTGTGATGCCGCTGAGCTCCGGCCGGGGGCGTTGCGAGAGGTCGAGGTCGACGGCGTGCCTTACGTCGTGTGTCGTTCGGCGTCGGGCGTGGTGGCCGCGCTCGACGGCATCTGCACGCACTCCCGCCGCGTCCGGCTCGCCGAGGGCGCCGTCGTCGGTGAGGAGTTGGAGTGCGCCAAACACAACGGCCGATTCGCCCTCGCCGACGGGTCTCCGACGCGCAGCCCGGTCACCCAGGCGTTGCGCCAGCATTCGGTGCGAGACGACGACGGCGTGATCCGGATCCGCCTCGCCGATCAGCCCTGAGGGTCGACCCCGGTCTGCTCCACGCACCACTCCCAGAGCTTCGCTCGTCGATCCGGCCGGTCGCTGCGGCGGGTCTGGGGGAGGCGATGAATCGAGCGCGGGGCGCGGTCGTGCCAGAAGCGGCCGCTGTCGTCGAGAGCGGCGTCGTCGGCCGTGAGCCACACCAGCGTGTCGGCCCCTTCTTCGGGTGTGCGCAAGAGCGGGCCGACGATCTTGCGAAAGGTCGGCAGCGCATCCTCGACCCCGGGCGTGTCGGCCCAGCCCGGATGGAGTGAGTGGAACCGCACGCCGGAGTCGCCGAACCGGTCGGCCCACATCTCGGTCATGGTCACCTGCGCCCGCTTGGCTCGTGCGTACTGCTCCGCGCCCTTGTACGGGTCGTCGCTGCCCGGTTCCCCCATCTCGAGGCGGCTGACGGTGAGACCGGCGGAGTACATGCCGCCCGACGACATCGTCAGGACTCGGGCCGGCTCGTTGCTCGACAGGGTCGGGAGCAGCATCGAGGTCAGGAGGAACGGTCCGAGCACCTGCGAGGCGATCGTGACTTCGATCCCGTCGGCGTTGACCGTCCGCTCCGCCAACAGCGCACCGGCGTTGTGAATGAGCGTGTCGGTGTCGGCGTGGTCGGCGACGAGCTGTTCCCCGACGGCGCGCACCGCATCGAGATCGGCCATGTCGGCGTGGGCGGTCGCGTGCACGGCCCCGGTCGGGGTCGGCAGCGACTCAGCGACTGCGTCGGTCTTGCGCTGGTTTCGGCCGATCAGGATGAGGTTGGCGCCGAGGGCCGCCATCCGCTGGGCGGCCGCGAGCCCGAGCCCGGAGGTGGCGCCGGTGATCACGATTCGGCGGCCGGTCAGGTCGTAGTCGTCGAGGTCGGTCCAACCCTCGGTGCGCGAACGGATCGCGGGACCGATGCGGGTGAAGCTCGGTGCGATCGGCAGTTCGAGGGCGGCGTCGATGAACCCCACCGTGGTCAGGCGATCTTCTCGCCGGCGAGCGCCTTGGTCAGCCCGCGAGCGGCCTTGTCGCCGATCCGCTGGAAGATCGGCCGGAAGAACAGATCGCCGAGGGCCAGGGGACCCCGCAGCGAGAGTTCCGCGTCGTAGGTGACGTCGGCACCGTCACCGCTGGGGGAGGCGGTGACGGTGTCGACGGATGTGAACCACGCATGCTTCGCGACCAGGGTCGTGGTGAGGGCGTCACCGTCGTAGCTGGTGGTTTCGTAGGTGAGGGTCATCGAACCGCCGTTCGAGAGCGTCACCTCGTAGGCCGCATCGGGCCCGGGCCCGTCGCCGCGCACCTGGGTCGCCTGCTTCACACCGGGATCCCATTCGGGCAGGTTGGTGAGTTCGGCGACGTACACGAAGGCCTCGGAGGGCGTGAGGTCCGTGCGGACGGTGGTGGCGTAGCGGGCCATGGTGGTTCCTACGGTGTCGGTTCCGGGTTCGGATGCAGGTCGTTGGTGCCGTCGAGGTCGGTCGGGGTGAGGTGAGCGGGGACGTAGCGGCGGCGCAGCGCGGCACCGGTCTTCGGCGCGAGCACCTTCGCGGCCAGGAGTTCTTCGATCGTCGACGACGCGAACGTCCGGTCGTCTCGAAGGACGTCGCGGTACGCATCGATCGCACCGGCGACGTTGGTGTTGGCGGCGGGATGGACCATCGCGTAGCGCCCCCAGGTCCAGCGGCCGCTCTCGTGCTGGAGCATCGAGAGCAAGAGGAGATGTTCGAGCCAGACCATCGCCAGCCGTGATCGATGCAGCCGGTCGGCGGTGTCGGGGGCGAAGGCGCCCGAACGGTCGTGAATGTCGACGAAACGGGGGAGGTGCGAGGCTTTCACCCCCTTGCGTTCGATGAGTTCGCGATAGGTCACGTCGACGGCGAGCGCGCCGTTGGATCCATCGGGGAGTTCGAGCACGAACAGGGCGTCGAACGAGCGGCGGCTGTTCGAATAGGTCGGGTCGAGCCGGCCCGGGGAGTGAGCGAAGCGAAGCTCCGTCACCCGACCGGGTGTGCCGGGCCACCATGCCTGGACCGCACGGGTCGCACGGTCGAGGTCCGAGGCGAGATCGCCGAAGAGATTGACCGCCAGTGCTTCAGAGGAGAGGAGATCGGCCCAGAAGCTCTGTTGGTTGAAGATCTGGTGGGGCTCCACCAGCTCGGCGCGCGCGTGGGCGGCGTTGCGAGCGCGGGTGGTGAGGAAGCTCGCGCCGGTCTCCCGTGCGAACTCGACGTCGAGTTGGCTGCCGATCAGTCGAGGGTCGGTCCCCGGCCGGACGCGGTGGGTGCCGATCGGGAAGCCGTTGTCGTGACGCCACCGCGCATGGTGGTGGCGAACCCGCCGCCGGAACTCGGTCATCCACGGATCGCGGGGGACCTCGTCATGCTCCAGCCAGCAGTGTTCGGCCTCGAGTTCCGTACGGGAAACCATGGGGCCGGCCATGGCGGGAGCATAGGAAGTCGAGTGGTCTCCCGCCGGAGCATTCGCTTTGTAGAAAGCTTTGTGGCAAGCTAGATGCGCCATGGATCCCGTGACGTTCACCTTCCTGCTCGGCCGGCTCGGGCGACTGACCGAGACGGTCGCCGTCGACGTGTGTGCGGCCGACGATCTCACGCCTGCCGAGCTGCGGGTC
>CAZEML010000179.1:0-9033 GCA_964513285.1 uncultured Candidatus Nemicrothrix sp. | reverse complement strand
CACATGAACTTCGCACTCGAGGTCATCAACACGGTCCGGGCCGAAGATCCGGGTCTGTTCGACGACGATCTCGGTCATCGCATCACCGCCATGATCGAAGAAGCCGTCGACGCCGAGTTCCAGTTCGCCGAGGATCTCCTCGGCGAGGGCGTGCCCGGCATGTCGACCACCGACACCCGCACCTACCTCGAGTTCGTCGCCGATCAGCGGCTCGCTCAGCTGGGTCTGCCGAAACGCTTCGGGGCGAGCAACCCGTTCGCCTTCATGGAACTGCAGGACGTCCAGGAGCTCTCGAACTTCTTCGAGCGCACCGTGTCGGCCTACCAGGTCGGCGTCGAAGGTGACGTCGCCTTCGACGAGGACTTCTAACTCGACGATCAGATCTGGCTTCCCCGAGCCACCACCAAAGCCGCCCGCCTCACCAGCGGGCGCAACCCCTCAGACGGCCGCCTCGCTCACCACGGGGCGGCCGTCCCGCGTCTGGGCATCGTTCAGTTCGACGGCCCGAATCACGCGTCTCACACCACGCATGAAAGACCTCTTGGAAAGCCGCTGTCCGCTTCCGTTCAACACCTCGTGGCCGGGCCGATGCTGAACGTGAGAGACCAGAAAGGCGGGGTGGACATGTACCCGAATGCGGAACGACTCGGTGTTGATCAGGAGACCTTGAAGCTGCGGCATCGCTTCATCGGACTCGGCGAAGAGGACCAGCGGATCCTCGAGCCGCTGGTTCCGTGGGTCCAGACCGTCTCGGCCGACCTCGCCCACACGTTCTACGACTTCCAGTTCTCCTTCGGGCCGACGAAGCAGTTCTTCACCGAGTACGCGGCCTCGTCGGGCATGTCGGTCGAGGTGCTGCGACAGGGCCTCGAGAAGGCCCAGGCCGGCTACATCGAGAGTGTGTTCAGCGGCGCGACGAACGGGTGGGACCTCGGCTACTTCGAGCACCGCCTGCACGTCGGCTTGGTCCACGATCAGATCAACCTGCCCTTCAAGTGGTACGTGGGCAGCTACACCCAGTGGACCGAGGTGCTGCGAGACGCGCTCCTGGCTCGTGAGGGCAACAACGCCGCGGAAGCGGCGGCGACCGCCCCCGAACCGCGGCGCTGGTGGCGCCGTGGCGAAGCCGGTGCGACGACCGCCGAGGAGACGGCCGACTCGACCTCGAATACCGATATCGAGGCGATCCTTCGCTCGGTCAGCAAGGTCTTCAACCTCGACCTGCAGGCGGTGGGCGACTCGTTCCTCATCGCGACCCTCGAGTCGCTCGGCCTCAGCATCGCCTCCATCGAGGTCGGGCCCCGTCAGGACCGAACCGAGGGCCTCGCCCAGGTCAAGGCCCAGCTGGAGAGCGTGGCCTACGGCATCCCGCATCTCACCACGAGCATCGCGTCGGTGGCCTCCGCCATCGAGGAGCTCTCGAACTCGTCCCAGGAGATCTCCTCCAGCGCCACCCACGTGTCGAGCCTCTCGGCCGAAGCGCTGCGGGTCGCCGACGCGGCCTCGGAGTCGATCAACCAGCTGAGCGCGAGCAGCGACAGCATCGGTGGCGTCTCGAACACGATCGCGGTGATCGCGGAGCAGACCAACCTCTTGGCGCTCAACGCCACCATCGAGGCCGCCCGCGCCGGCGAGGCCGGCAAGGGGTTCGCCGTCGTGTCGAACGAGGTCAAGGAGCTCGCCCGTCAGACCGCGGAGGCCACGTCGAGCATCGACGCCCACATCCGCGAGATCCAGGAACAGGTCCGCGACGTCGTCGGCTCCATCTCCGGCATCGTCGAGAGCGTCTCCACGGTGACCGACGCGCAGTCTTCGGTGGCCAGCGCCACCGAAGAGCAGGTCGCGGTGATCGCCGAGATCGGCGCGAACGCCGGCGAGGCGGCGTCGGTCGCCACCACCATCGCCGGTGCGATCCAGACCCGAGAAGAGGCCGACGCCGTTCACCACGGCTAGGAATTCGACGCCAGCATCTCGGCCGGCGACGTACCGTCGCGGCCGTGTCCTGGCGGCTCGCTCACCACCATCTCGATCACCCGTGTGGCCATCGTCGGTGGGACCGTTCGCGACCGTGCCCGGTCGTGCGAAGCCTCGGTGTCGCGCCCCGTCTGCGCGACGTCACGACCGGACTCCTCGCGGAGATCGGGATCGTGTACTCACCGGTCGGCGGTGATCACGGCTGGCTGTGGTGTCTCGGCGGGCCCGACGTCATGCGCTCACCATCCGCCGACCATGTCGAGCAGAACATGTGCGTCGACCTCCATCTGGAGGTGTGCGAACACCACGAGATCATCAACATCGAGATCGATGGTCTCGACCCGATCGCGGTGACCGGAGACGGCACGGGACCTGGCGACCCCTACCGGGCCGAACCGATCGTGCTCGCCGAGACGGTCGACGAGCTGTTTGCTGCGTTCGCCGGTCGGGTCCGGGCGTGGCTCCCCGAGGTCGTGGTTCCGCAGCGAACCTGACGGTCAGAGCCAGCGTCGGGTGCGCTGCTGGAACTGGGGGTAGGCCTTCGGGAATCGCTTCAGCAGCGCCCGTTCCTCCGGGATGATCTGCAGGCGGGTGATCACCACGACGAACCCGCCGACGCCGACGATCGCGGCGAGCGGATCCTCGAGTCCCAGCCCGAGCCCGAGCAACACGATCGCCATCCCGAGGTACATCGGGTTGCGGCTGAATCGGTAGACGCCCTTGGTGACGAGCGTGTTGGTCTTGGACGGATCGTGCGGGTCGACCGTCGTGCCTTCGCCGACGACGTCGACCACCCCGAGGGCGGCGATGAACAGTCCGATCACCCCGACGAGGAGCCCGACCGACCCGCCGCCGCCTGCGACCTCCCACCCGAGATCGAGGGTGCTGATGCCGAGGATCACGCCGGCGAAGATCAACGCCCACACCGGCGGCGGCACCCGGGTCTCGAGTCGGTCCATCGTGATCAGTACCCGCGCACGCCGTGGTACGGCAGCCCGGCCTCTTGCCACTCGCCGAAGAGGGTGAAGAAGTTCTCGCCGAACGGATCTTCGCCCCGCAACGGCATCATGGCGCGGCGGACCGTCCAGTCGTGCGGTGCGAGCTCGGCGGCTCGATCGAAGTTGCGGTCGGCGCCGGCCTGATCTCCCCGGTCCCGCAGCGCGGTCGCCAGCCGGAAGTGCAGGCGGGCGGCTTCCTCGTCCGCGGTGAGGTCGCCGACGGCGTCGGCCGCCTCCTCACTCGTCATGCCCGCGTCGCCTTCGCGCACCCAACGGCGGATCCGGTCGTGCTGCTTGTCGGCTTCGACGCCGGTGAACTCCTTGAAGAGATCGTTGCCGTAGGCACTCCAGTTCGGCATCGCGATCGAGTCGTCCTCGTTGATCAACACGACGGTCGGGACGTTGGAGATCGCATAGAGCTCGGTCAACACATGGTCGGCATCGACGAGCACCGGGAAGTCGATGTCGGCGGCCAACTCGCGGAGCTTGTCGACGTTCTCGTCGATGGCGACGCCGATCACCGTGAAGTCGGTGTGGCCCTCAGCGCGGAGTTCGTTCTGCAGTGACTGCCACCCGGGCAGTTCGTAGCCGCAACCTCACCAACTGGAGAACGCGATCAGCAGCCGCTTCTTGCTGCGGTGATCGCTCAGCGCCGTGACGCCGCCGTCGAGGTTCGGCAGGGTGAAGTCGGGCGCCTGGAGATCGTCGAGGGCTCGACGGCGAGCGGCCCGAGGGGCGCCGATCGCGGCCAGCCCACCCTCGGCATCGACGACGGCGGGGCGATCGAGCAGACCGGCGAGGGTTTCGACATCGATGCCGGTGTCGGAGACGAGCGCGGCACGATCCGGGACGATCACACACGTGTCGTCCTGACACAGCCCTTCGGATTTGAGGGTCCAGCCCAGCTCCCCGAGCTGATCGTCAGAGATCGTTCCGGTCGAGTCGAAGACGGCGGTGTCGTTGGCCATCGCCGAATCGTAGTCAGGCGTCCCCGGGTGGCGGGAATGCACCGGACGTGTTCGGCGGCGTGGCGAACACCCAGAACACGGTGCCGCATGCCGCCGCGATCCCGAGGATGGTGAACCCGAGCCGGTAGTCACCGGTGGCGTCGGCCAGCGACCCGGCGATGACGGGCCCCGCGATCGCACCCATGGTCACGATGATGTTGGACCACCCCATGATCGTGGCGAAGGACGTCGACCCGAAGTAGTCGGCGCGAATCGCCTGCATCTGGGGGCCACGAACGCCCCACGCGAACCCGTGGAGAACGATGAAGATCGCGACCGCGAAGCCGGCGTCGACCCAGACCAAGGTCAAGAGGGCGGCGCCGTGGAGCTGCATCGCCACCCCCGAGATCAGCCGCTTGTTCATCCGGTCGCCCAGATAGCCGCCGGCTGCGGTGCCGACGATCTGCACGAGCGGCACGATGCCCGCCGCGACCGCCGCGGACCCGGCCGAATACCCGCGGTCCTCGGTGAGGTACAGGGCGAGGTGGGCCATCGACGAGACGACGACGAGCAGGGCAAAGGCATGACCGAACGAGATCATCCAGAAGCTTCGTGTCCGGATCGCTTCGCCCGCGGTGAGATGCCGAGACGTCACCCCTTCCGCCTGTGGGGTGGCCGCCGCCTCGTCGTCGGTCAGGCCGTCCATCGGTTCGCCGGTGTCCTCGGGCTTGCGGCCGCTGATCCCGGCCGCCCACCACGCCGCCGACGACAACAGGCCACCGACCACCAGCACCGTCGCCCGCCACCCGATCTGCTGGAACCCGAAGACCATGACCGGGGCCGCGAAACCGCCGATCGCGAACCCCATCGTCTGGATCGAGAGGGCTCGGGCTCGTCGCTTCTCGAACCAGACCACGGTGGCCGCCGAGATGGTGAGGAAGCCGACCAGGCTCATCCCGATCGCCAGCAGCAGCATCGCCCCGAAGAACTCGAGGCGCGAGTCGATCAACGACACGGCGACGAACCCGATCGCCGACGCGATCGCGCCCGCCCGCATGATGTGCTTCACGCCCCGCCGTTGGATGGCGCGACCCTGGGCCGGACCGATCGCGGCGATCTCGGCTCGGGTGGCGCCGAACACCAGTGACAGGAACGTCTTCGACCAACCGAACTGATCGCGCAGCTCCACCGCGAGGTTGCCGAACCCCTGCACCCACACCATCGACTGCAGTGACCAGACCACCGAGTTCGCGCCGACGACCCGCCACCCGGTGTAGGTGCGGCGCTTGGGCTCGGTCGTCGGTTCCGCCATCAGGGCGACACTACGAGTTGTGGCCGCCGACGGCGTAGTCGGTTTCAGCGATCGGCGAGGTAGCGATGGAAGTCGGCGATCGTGCCCTCACGGTCGTCGTCGGCCAGCGGACCGGCGTAGGCCTGCGCACTCGGGGCGGCGAGGTTCTGCTGCAGTCGTTCGAGCACCGCTCGATCCTCGGCGTTGATCGTTCGCCACAGCTCGACCGTGCTCGCGATGACCTCCGGCGGGCAGTCCCGGAAGGCGGAGACGGTCCAACGGATCTCGGTCTGATCGACCGCGAGCGGGAGGACCAGAAAGGTCGCGAGGAAGGTGGCGTTCTGACACGCGACCTGGGTCGGGAACCGCTGGAACAGGAACGACCGGCCCCGTTGCTGCTCGTCGAGACCCGGCTCGCCCGGCGTCGACGAACGCACGCCCTCGGGGAAACCCGAGTAGTAGCTCGTGAAGAAGGCGTCGGCCGGGCCCTTGCTGGTCAGCCGGGTGGGCGTGAGCGGGTGGAGGGTCGTCCGGTGCACCACCGACAGGTGCGAGCCCTCCATGAAGTTCTCGACCAAGGCCTTCCAGTTGCACGCCCAGTGTTCGATCTCCACATGGGCAAAGCGCATGTCGCCCGGATGGAACGGCGCCAGCTCCGCATCGAGGGTGGGCGATGCCTCGAACGGGACCGGGTCGTCGGTGACCGCGATGTACACGAAGCCGTCGTGCTCGACGATGGGCCAGGCGGGCAGCCGGCATCCGACGACCGCCTCGGGTTCGGTGAACGGCGCGGTTCGGAGTTCGCCATCGAGCGCGAACGACCACGCGTGGTACGGGCAGGTGAACGTCGACGCCCCCGACCCGGCCTCGGCGACCACCCGCATGCCCCGATGGCGGCACACGTTCGACAAGGCCCGCAGCGCGCCGTCGTCGCCGCGCACCACCACGATCGGTTCACCGAGGATCGTGATCGTCAGATGATCGCCGACCGACGGCAGTTCGTCGGCGCGGCCCACGCAGTGCCACGCGGGACGCAGGATCGTCTCGATCTCGCGGTCGAGGGTCGCGGGATCGGTGTACGCCCGCCCCGGGAGCGTCGTCGGAGCCATGACGGGGATCGTAGGCGTGCGGTCACGCGTCGGGGTCACCGATCCCGTAGCGGACGCCGATGCCTGCGATGTCGAGTGCGCCATGGCCCGACGCGTCCGCCGCCGAAAAGATCGCGGCAGTGGCCTCGGCGACGGGGAGCTCAGCGCCGACCGCCGCGGCCGCCGCAACGAGGTAGTCCAGATCCTTGGCCACCAGCTCGATCGGGAAGTTGGGGGCGAAGTCGGCAGCGTCGAACAGCCCCAGGATCCGTTGCAGGCCGGGAGAGGTGATCGGGAGGCTGGAGAGAAACTCCGTCGTCGCGTCCACCGACACGCCGTTTCGCTGCAGGAAGCCGAAGGTCTCCGCGTACGCCGCGACTTGAGCTGCGAACAGGCCGTTGACCGCGAGTTTGGTGACCGCGGCGGTGCCGACGTCGCCGCAGTGACGGATGACAGCGCTGTAGGTCGCGAGCACCGGGCGAACCCGGTCGAGGACATCGGCCGCACCCCCGACCAGCGAGACGAGCGACTGTGCCGCCAGTTGTGGCCGGGAGCCGATGACCGGCGCCTCGAGCATCGCACGGTCGAGGTCGCCCATGGCGTGGGCGAGCTCGGCCGCCCACGCCGGCGTGATCGTCGATGCCTCGACGGCGATCGAATCCGCAGGGAGCGCTGCTGCAGCGCCATCGGGGCCGAGCCAGACGGTGTGGCTGGCCTCGTCGTCGCGCACCATCGCGATGACGACGTCTGCGTTCGCCACCGCAGCGGCCGGGGTCGAGGCGACCGTGAGATCGAGATCGTCGAGTGCGGCCGCCCGATCACGGCTGCGGTTCCACACGGTCACCTGGTGGCCGGCCGAGGCCAGGTTGCGGGCGATGCCGCCGCCCATGGCACCCAGGCCGAGGACGGTGACGTTGACGGGGTCGGAGGTGGGAGTGGGTTCGGTCATGGCTCCACCCTGCGCCCGCATCCGGTGGTTCGTCCAAGAGATCGTTAGCGCATCAGTGATTCAGCACGTGAATCACTCGTGGATAGGCTCTGCCGATGGAATTCCGACAGTTGGAGTCGTTCCTCGCCGTCGCCGACGAGTTGCATTTCGGCCGGGCCGCCGAGCGAGTGCACCTCTCCCAACCCGCCCTCAGTCAGCAGATCAAGCGACTCGAGCGCGAACTCGACGCCGACCTCTTCCACCGGACCCAACGCTCGGTCGTCCTGACCGCGGCCGGCGCCGCACTCATCGATCCGATCAGCCGAATCGTGGACGAGGTCGACGCCCTGGCGGATCTCGCTCGCCGCGCCGCCGGAGGTCAGATCGGGACCCTCGGGCTCGGCTACGTCGGGTCGGCGCTGTTCAGCGTCGTCCCTCCGCTGATGCAGGCGCTGGCCGACGAGGCACCAGGAATCGATGTGACCATGGCCGAACGCAAGACCGAGGAACAGCTCGATGCCATCCGACGCGGTGCGCTCGACGTCGGTGTGATCAAGCAGCCACAGCAGCCGGTGGCGGGTTTCGAGATCGTGCCGGTGTTCGCCGAGACCATCGGCGTGGCGTTGCCCGAGCGTCACCCGCTGGCCGGCGCGGACGAGATCGAGCTCCGCGACCTGGCCGACGACCCGTTCGTGATCTTCCCGCGCGAGGCGGAGCCTGACACCTTCGACACCCTCATGGCCGCGTGCACGAGTGCGGGCTTCACCGCCCGGATCGCACAGACGGGAACCAGCCTGCAGACGGTGTTGGGCCTCGTCGCCTCCGGGATCGGATGTGCCTTCGTCGTCGAGTCGGTGATGATGAACAGCCGTCGTGAGGGGGTGTGCTTCGTCCGGCTGGCGCCGCCGACACCGACCCTCACGACCTCGCTCACCTGGCCGATCGACGCGACCAACCCGGCCGTCGCGACCTTCGCCGAGGTGGCGAATCGAGCGTTGGCCGGATTCGAGATGTCCGAGACGAACTGACCTCAGTTGGTGGGGAAGCCGAGGTTGACCGTCGAGCTGGCCGGGTCGGGCCACCGGGTCGTGATCGCCTGTGGCTTGGTGTAGAAGCGCACGCCCTCGGGTCCGTACATCGCGGTGTCGCTGAAGATCGAGTCCTTCCAGCCACCGAACGAGTGGTACGCGACCGGCACGGGGATCGGCACGTTCACACCGACCATGCCGACCGGGGCTTCCTCGGTGAACTGCCGGGCGGCGCCGCCGTCGCGGGTGAAGATCGCGGTGCCGTTGCCGTACGGATTGTCCTCGAGCAGCTTGATCGCGTCGTCGAAGGTCGGCACGCGAACGACACCGAGCAGGGGCCCGAAGACCTCGTCCTGGTACACGGTCATGTCGGGCGTGACGTCGTCGAGGAGCGTGCAGCCCAAGAAGTAGCCGTCACCGTCGAAGCTGGTGTCGCGGCCGTCGAGGACGACGGTGGCACCGGCATCGGCACCGGCCGCGATGTAGGACTCGACTCGGTCGCGGGCCTCGCGAGTGACGAGGGGCCCCATCTCCGACGCCGGGTCCATGCCGTCGCCGATCGTGAGGGCGCGGGTGCGATCGGCGATCGCTTCGACCAACGGATCGGCCGCATCGCCGACGGCGACGACGACCGAGATCGCCATGCAGCGTTCGCCGGCCGACCCGAAGGCGGCGGAGACGGCCGCGTCGGCGGCGAGGCCGATGTCGGCGTCGGGCAGCACCAGCATGTGGTTCTTGGCGCCGCCGAGCGCCTGCACGCGCTTGCCGTGCTTGGTGCC
>CAZEML010000178.1:0-9049 GCA_964513285.1 uncultured Candidatus Nemicrothrix sp. | reverse complement strand
GGCCATGTCGATCACGACGAGCGCGAGCCTCGGGATGTGGAACCGCCGTTCCCGCCCGGAACTCGTGTCGATCACCATGTCGCTGACCCTCGCTTGTCGTCGCATCCTTGCTCTGTCCCGGCGAGCCGCTCGCCGAACCGACGAACCGCTGTTGGGGGTCCCGGCGGATGCCGGCGACCACAGAGCCTCCACCCGGTCCATCGGCAGGTTTTGTACGGTGCTTAGCCATAGATGCACGTCCCGCACCCGGGGCCCGTGCCCGGCGGACCGGCCGAGACGAGCGCTCCGTCGTTCTCGTCATCGCCGCCCTGGGTGGCCTGGCGGCCGCGACCAGCGGCACCGCTCCGACCGGATTGACCGCGATCGATCCGGTGTACACCGCCGCGGCCGGGGCCGGGCTGGCCCTCGCCGGCAGTCGCGGCCGCCGCTACAGCTGGCTGACCACCGCGCTGATCGCCCTCTGGGTCGTCCCCGATCTCGGGCTTCGGATCACCACGATCGTGCTCGTGCTCGTCGCTCTGTACGCACTCGCCAACCATCGACGGCGATGGGTCGGCGCCGCGATCGGTGCGGTCCTGGCGTTGGTCCTCGCTCGTCTCGGCGCGGGCCCGTTCCACGGGTCGACGACGTTGATCGCGGCCGTCGCCGCGGCCCCGATGGTGATCTCGGCGCTACGGCGGCTCCCGGAAGGGCGGGCTCGGACGGTCGCCGGCGCGGCGGGTACCCTCGCGGCCGCCGCCGTCCTCGCCACGCTCGTGTTCGGGCTCGTCGCGCTGTGGTCGCTCGGCGACGTGACCGACGCGATCGACGCGTCGACCGAGGGGTTCGAGTTGGCCTCCGACGGCGAGCAGGACGCGGCGGTCGAAGCCCTCGAACGGGCGGAAGCGAGCTTCGAGTCGGCCCGAGGCAAGGTCGGCGGCTTCTGGTCGTTCCCGGCCCGGCTGGTGCCGGTCGTGGGCCAACACGTCCGCGCCGTGCAGGTCGCCGCGTCGGAAGGCGTCAGCCTCACCTCGACCGCGGCCGAGGCGGCCCGAGCGGTCGACATCGACGACATCCGGGTCGAGAACGGCACCCTCGATCTCGCGTTCCTCGACGAGCTGGCGCCGGTGCTCAGCCGGGTCGAACGAGCGGTCGCCCGCGCCGACGACCGGTTGACCGAGGTGCAGGACCCCTGGCTGCTCCCACCGATCGCGGACCGACTCGAGGAACTCACCACCGAACTCGCGGACGCACGACCCGCCACCGAGACCGCGGCGATCGCGGTTCGCGAGCTGCCCGAACTCCTCGGCCGTTCCGGGCCGGTGCATTGGCTGGTCTTGACGGTCACGCCGGCCGAGGCGCGCGGCATCGGCGGCCTGGTCGGCAACTACCTCGTCATCGAGGCGAACGGCGGCCGCCTCGAGGTGGTCGCCGCCGGCCGCAACGAGGACCTCAACGCGGCGCTGGCCGTCGTCGACGCCGAGTTGCGTGCCTCGGACCAGTACGTCGACCGCTGGGGCGCCTCGAGCCCCGAACGCTTCTTCCAAGACGTCGGGCTCGAGCCCGACCTGCCGTCGGTGGGTGCGGTGGCCGCCGATCTGTACGAGCAGGCGACGGGGCTCACGATCGAGGGGGTCGTGACCCTCGATCCGTATGCGATCGCCGCGGTGCTCGAGGTGACCGGCCCGGTGAGTGTCGACGGACTCCGCCTCGGCTCGGCCAACGTCGCCGACTTCTTGTTGATCGATCAGTACACCGACTTCGCCGACGACGAAGCGGGCCGGGTTCTCGCGCTCGCGTCGCTCGTCAGCGAGGCGTTCGACGCATTCACGAGCGGCGAGCTGCCCGGGCCGCGGGTCCTCGCCGACGCGATCGGCCCCGCGGTCGAGGAAGACCGTCTCGGCGTGTGGTGGCGGCCGGGTGGATCCGCCGCCGACCTGATCGACGTGACCGGCCTCGACTCGCGTTTCCCGACCCCCGATGGTGGAGATCTCATCGGGGTCGTCCATCAAAACGCCGGCCAGAACAAGATCGATGCCTACCTCGAGCGGGAGCTCGACTACCGGGTCGTCGTCGATGGCGACGGCGATGCCACCGCGACGGCGACCGTGCGCTTCACCAACACCGCGCCGGCCAGCGGGCTCCCCGACTCGGTGATCGGGTCGAACGACCAGGGCTTCCCCCTCGGAACCAACGTCGCACTGGTCCATCTGCACACCGCGCTCGATCTCGTCGACGTCGCCGTCGACGGCGCGCCCGTGCCCGCCAACCGCCGGGCCGCGTTCGGAGCGGAGGCCATCGGCGTGCAGATCGAGATCCCGTCGGGAGCGACCGTCGAGATCGTGTACACCCTCGCCGGCCGAATCGACCCGGACTACCGGATCCACGTCGTCCAGCAGCCGTTGGTGGGCGTCGAGAGCGTCTCGGTGCAGGCCACCGTCGACGGCGAGGTGTTCACCCTGCTCGACGGCGAACCGCTCCGTACCGACCAGACCGTTTCGGTGCGAGACGAGGGCTGAACGGCGGATCAGGCCGATCGGACCGATTCTGGCCCGAACCTCAAATCCAGGGGCGAACGCGCCGATCAGAAACGAGGCGGAAACCGACCCTTCTGGATCCCATGCGCACCATGCCCCGAAACCGAATCGTGCCGCGAGTCATCGTTGCGTCGATCGCCGCGCTCGGCGCGCTGCTGTTCGGAATCGCCGGCCCTGCGCACGCGCAGTACGGCGGGGGCGGGATCACGTTCTTCACCGACCCCCGAGTGCCGATCAACGACACGTTCTCGGTGTTCGGCAGCGGGTGCGCCGCAGGTGAGACCGTCGAGATCTCGATCGACGGGATTCCCGGCGTCCTCGCGACCACCACCGCGAGCGCCGCGGGCAACTACTCGATCGCCGACATCGATCTCCCGCTCGGGATGATCGCCGGCACCGACCACGACGTGCGCGCCACCTGTGGCACCGAGACCGCCACGGCGCTGATGACCCTGCTCTGCCACGACGGCGAACTTCCCGTCGATGGCGAGTGTCTCGACGGCTCCGATGGCATCGTCGGCGGCGTCGGTCCGACGACGACCACCACGACGACCGCGGCGCCGACACCGAATCCCGACGACGGCGATGGTGACGGCGGCAGCACGACCGGCGGCGTGCCGGGCGGCGACACCTCGAGCGATGGCTCCTCGGGCGGCAGCACGGGCGACACGCCCAGTCTCGCCATCACCGGTGCCTCGTTCACCGAGCTGCTGGTGCAGGGCGCGGTGACGCTCTTCGCGGCCGGCTTCCTGCTCGTCCTCGTCGCTCGACGGCGGCGCCTCGAGGTGGCCTGAGCCCCAGAGGTCAGGCGTTGTTGGCGCGCTTGCGTCGACGCATCAACCAGCCGACGAGCTCGCTCAGCACCGCGCCCGCGACTGCGGAGGCGATGATCACCAGCCACAGCGGAGCGCTGCCCTCGAACACCAGCCAGGTGACCGGGGTCGAGTCGGTGTTCTGCAGGATGAACGCGGCGAGCCCGGCCACCACGAGACCGAGCACGATCAGGCGGGCTTGACCGCCACGCTTCTTCGTCGCCGCTGACTCGTCCTCGAGCATTTCGTCGCTCACGGTGCCTCCTTCGCGTCTCGGGCCTGAACCTGACCGTGCATCCGGCCCAACCAGACGGATCGTAGACCGTGTGGGAGGCTCACCTCATGCGTGTCTTGATCAGCGGCTCGACCGGCTTCATCGGAACGGCCCTCGTCGCCCGGCTCCGAGAGCTCGGTCACGAGCCCGTCCGTCTCGTGCGATCGACCGATCCCGGCGACGTGCCGTCGGTCCGTTGGGACCCGGCGGCGGGCACCCTCGACGACGGCGCGCTCGAAGACATCGACGCCGTCGTGCATCTCGCGGGCGAGTCGATCGCCTCGTCGCGATGGACCGATGCCCAGAAGGCCCGGATCATGGACAGCCGGGTGCAGGGAACCAGCACGCTCGCCGCGGCGATGGCCAAGGCCGACGATCCTCCGAGCGTCTTCTTGAGTGGGTCGGCCATCGGGTACTACGGCGACGCCGGCGATGCTCGCCTCGACGAGTCAGGCCCGGTCGCCGACGACTTCGCCGCGAGGGTGGTGGCTCGGTGGGAGCAGGAGGCGGCACCGATCGCCACCGAGTCGACTCGGCTCGCGTATCTCCGTACCGGCATCGTCCTCGATCCTGCAGGCGGGGCGCTCAAAGAGCAGCTGCCGTTCTTCAAGCTCGGCCTCGGTGGCCGCATCGGGGACGGCACGCAGTGGTTCAGCTGGATCTCGCTCGCCGATCAGGTCGAGGCGATCGTGTACCTCCTCGACGCCGACGTCGAGGGCCCGGTCAACCTCACCGCGCCCAACCCGGTCACCAACGCCGAGTTCACCAAGACGCTCGGCAAGGTCCTGAGCCGGCCGACCTTCCTGCCGACCCCGAAGCCGGCGTTGTGGCTCCGCCTCGGACGTGAACTCTCCAAGACGCTGCTCGAAGGCGGTGCCCACGTCTCGCCGGGCGTGCTGCATGCGAGCGGCTACGAGTTCCTCGACCCGGATCTCGAACCGGCGTTGCGCCGGATGCTCACACGCTGACGATCCACACGTCGTCGGGGATCGCCTGTTCGAGCGCAGCGACGACCTTCCCCATCCGCGGCTCGTCGTGGTCCCACACCACGATCGCCTCGGTGGCCACCTTGCGGAGCCAGCCGTTGCGACGGTCGAGCGCCTGACCGGCGGCCTTGTTGTCGGCGGGCACCTTCTTCTCCAAGCGGACGACCGCCGAGGCCTCGGCGACCAACTCGTGGAAGCGTCGCTGTGACGACTCCGGCCACTTGATCTCGGGGTCGGGGTACGGCAGCACGGCCACGAACGGCACCTCCGCCTCGGCTGCGGCTTCGGCGGCGAGGGTCTCTGCGCCGAGCCGGAGCCCGGTCAGCACGACCAGGTCCGGTGTGAGTTCGGCTTTCGCGACGAGGATCTCGGCGAGCTTGCGTCGGGCCTCGTCGGCGATCGGGTTCGGGTCATAGCCACCGAGCTGCGGCGGCTGCATCCCGGTCACGAGCACGGCGGGACCAGTGGGCGCCCACGCCGACGAGAACACACCGTCGGGGCCAGGGCGAGGCGCCGCCGGCGCGACCGTGGAGATCTCATCGGGCGGGCCCAGATCATCGGGCACGCCCACGCCGTGGCGGCCGGCGCCGGTGTGGGACGCCTCCACGGCGAGTCGGTCGGCGATGTCGTTGTATTCGTCGCCGGCGTGTCCCTTCACCCAGGTGAAGGTGACCTCGTCCTCGCGGCTCCGGTACAGATCGATGAGCGGCTCCCACAGGTCGCGGTTCGCCACCGGCTCCTTCTTGGAGTTCTTCCAGTCTCGCTTGAGCCAGCCCTTCCACCAGCCGTCGCGGAAGCAGTTGACGACATAGGTCGAGTCCGAGACGACCTCGACGGGGCCCTCGATGGTGCGGAGCGCGTCGAGGACGGCGTAGAGCTCCATCCGCTGATTCGTGGTGTCGGGATCGAAGCCGTTGGCCCACGGTCCGTCGGGCACGACCCACCCCCAGCCACCCGGACCGGGGTTCCCGCGACACGCGCCATCGGTGTACACCTTGGTGCGCGTCGAGCCGGTTTGATCCACCTGGGGGACCCTACCCGCGGGTAACCGCCCAGAACGCGTCCCTTGGGCGGGCAGGCCTGCGAAGATGGACACATGCTCGATCACTTCGCGCGTCAGCTGCCCGACATCGACCCGACCGAGACGAAGGAGTGGATCGACTCCCTCGACGCCGTCGTCGCTGCCCAAGGCACCCCCCGAGCGCGCTACATCATGGCCAAGCTCCTCGAACGGGCGAACGAGTTGCAGGTCGGAGTTCCGCCCACGACCTCGACGCCCTACATCAACACCATCCCGGCGGAGAGCCAGCCGTTCTTCCCCGGCAACGAACACATCGAACGCCGGATTCGGGCCTTTATCCGTTGGAACGCGGCGGCGATGGTGATCCGGGCCAACAAGTCCGCCGACGGCATCGGCGGCCACCTCTCGACCTACGCGTCGAGCGCGTCGCTCTACGAGGTCGGCTTCAACCACTTCTTCAAAGGCAAGGACGGCGGCCTCGCCGGCGACCACGTCTACTACCAGGGCCATGCCGCGCCCGGCGTGTACGCCCGCTCCTACCTCGAGGGCCGCCTCTCCGAGGAGAACCTCGACAACTTCCGCATGGAGATCGGCGGCAAGGGCCTGTCGAGCTACCCCCACCCGCGACTCATGCCGCACTTCTGGGAGTACCCGACGGTGTCGATGGGCCTCGGCCCGATCAACTCGATCTACCACGCCCGCTTCAACAAGTACCTCCACCAGCGGCACCTCGAGGACACCAGCCAGAGCCAGATCTGGTCGTTCCTCGGCGACGGCGAGACCGACGAACCCGAGACCCTCGGCGCCATCTCGCTCGCCGGCCGCTCCGACCTCGGCAATCTCAACTGGGTGATCAACTGCAACCTGCAGCGGCTCGACGGGCCGGTGCGCGGCAACGGCAAGATCATCCAGGAGCTCGAAGGCGTCTTCCGCGGCGCCGGCTGGAACGTGATCAAGGTCGTCTGGGGTTCGGCGTGGGACGAACTCCTGCACCGCGACGTCGACGGCGTGCTGCTCAACAAGATGAACACCACCGTCGACGGTGAGTACCAGCGCTACGCGACCGAGAACGGCGCCTACATCCGCGAGCACTTCTTCGGGCCCGACCCCCGCCTGCGCAAGCTGGTCGAGCACCTCTCCGACGAAGAGATCGAGAACCTGCCCCGAGGCGGGCACGACTACCAGAAGGTCTACGCCGCCTTCAAGGCCGCGTCGGAGACCACCGACATGCCGACGGTCATCCTCGCCAAGACGGTCAAGGGCTGGACCCTCGGCGAAGGCTTCGAGGGCCGCAACGCCACCCACCAGATCAAGAAGATGACCAAGAACCAGCTGCTCGAACTCCGTGAGCGGCTGCACATGGAGGACGAGATCCCCGAGAGTGCCCTCGAGGACGGGATCCCGCCCTACTTCCGCCCCTCGGAGGACTCCGAGGAATACCAGTACATGACCCAGCGGCGGACGGCGCTCGACGGCTTCATCCCGAAGCGGGTCGTTCGGGATCGGCGCCCGCTCGCGGCACCGTCGGCCGCGCCGTTCCTCGAGCTCCAGAAGGGTTCGTCGGGCCGCGAGGTCTCGACCACCATGGCGTTCACGGCGCTGCTGCGCGACCTGTTGCGCGACCAGGAGTTCGGCGACCGGGTCGTGCCGATCGTCCCCGACGAGGCCCGCACCTTCGGCATGGACTCGCTGTTCCGCGAGTTCAAGATCTACGCGCCGCGCGGTCAGCTGTACGAACCGGTCGACCACGACCTCCTGCTCTCCTACACCGAAGCCAAAGACGGCCAGATCCTCGAAGAGGGCATCACCGAAGCCGGCTCGATGGCGTCGTGGATCGCTGCGGGCACGAGCTACGCCAACACCGGCGTCCCGATGGTGCCCTTCTACACCTTCTACTCGATGTTCGGGTTCCAGCGGATCGGCGACCTCGCCTGGCTCGCGGCCGACGCCCGCACCCGTGGCTTCCTGATGGGCGCCACCGCGGGTCGCACGACGTTGATGGGCGAAGGGCTCCAGCACCAGGACGGCCACAGCCTGCTCCTCGCCGCGACCATCCCCGCCTGTGAGGCCTACGACCCGGCCTTCGCCTATGAGCTCGGTGCGATCATCGAGGACGGCCTCGACCGCATGTACCCCGAGGGGTCGATCGACGGCGAGGACGTCTTCTATTACATCTCGATCTACAACGAGAACTACGAGCAGCCGCCCCGGCCCGACCATGTCGACAACCACGACATCACCTCGGGTCTCTACATGTTCGACAACGGTCCCGAGCTCGGCGAGGGATCGATGAACGCCACGATCCTGTTCTCGGGCCCGTCGTTCCTCGCGGCGAAGGAAGCCCAGGACATCCTCGCCGCGGACTACAACGTGTCGGCCGAGCTGTGGAGCGTCACCTCCTACAAGCGGTTGCGCAACGACGCGATCGACTGCCAGCGCCGCAACCGACTCAACCCGACCGGCGAGCGGCTCGTCCCGATGATCACCCGCAAGCTCGAGGGCAGCGCCGGCCCGATCGTCGCCGTCTCGGACTGGATGGCCGCCGTGGTCGGTCAGGTCACCCGTTGGGCGCCCCGCCCGATGTCGGTGCTCGGCACCGACGGCTTCGGTCGCTCCGACACCCGAGAGGCCTTGCGGTCGTTCTTCGAGGTCGACGCCGCCCACGTCGTCGTCACCGTGCTCAACGCGTTGGCGCGCGATGGCGAGATCGACCGTCAGGTCGTCGCCGACGCGATCGTGAAGTACGGCATTGATCCGAACCGGCCCGACCCGGCCCACCCCGACACCGGCGCCACCCAGCTCGGCCGGTGAGCCGCGGCACCCTCTGGATCACCGGCGAACCCGAGTTCGACGACCTGGTCAACACCGATCCGCTCGCGCTGCTGATCGGGATGCTGCTCGATCAACAGATCGCGATCGAGCTCGCGTTCCGAGGCCCGGCCCGACTTCGTGAGCGGCTCGGCGGGCGCTTCGACGCGGCGACGATCGCCGCGTGGGACCCCGACGACTTCGCCGCCATCTGCGCCGACAAGCCGGCGCTGCATCGCTTCCCCGGTTCGATGGCCGGACGCATCCAGGATCTCTGTGCCCATGTCGTCGACGAGTACGACGGCGACGCCGGCCGGATCTGGAAGCATCGTCGCTCCGCCGACACCGTCGCCGCCAACCTCGCCGCCGTCCCGGGCTACGGCGACGAGAAGGTCCGCATCCTGATCGCCGTGCTCGCCAAGCGCTTCGCCGTCCGCCCCGACGCCTGGGAGGCCGCCTCAGCGCCCTTCAGTGACGACCAGCCCCGATCGGTCGCCGACATGGGTAGCGCCGAGGGCCGCCTCGCCGTCCGCGAATGGAAGAAGGCCCAGAAGGCGGCGGGCAAGGGCAAGGCCGACTAGCTGTTGTGTCCTGCCAGGTTGTTGACGCGGCTGGCGGGTGGGCCGCCGATG
>CAZEML010000177.1:0-9113 GCA_964513285.1 uncultured Candidatus Nemicrothrix sp. | reverse complement strand
AGCCGGTCACCCCGGCCCAGCCGGTCGCCGCGCCGGCGGCCGCCGCGCAGCCGATGCCCCAGCAGTACGTCGACCCGAACCAGGCGGCGATGGCCCAGGCCGGCTACGGCGGCGGGGGCTACTACTACGAAGAGCCGCCCCGCGGCGGGGGGATGTGGCGCAACGTCGCCCTCGTCGGCGCCTTGGCGATCCTGATCATCATCCTCGGCTTCTTGTTCGCCCGATTCTGGGACGCACTCGGTGGCGACAACGGCGAGGTGGACGGCGATCCGGATCCGACCGAGACCGAGCTCGTCGACGTGCCGAGCGTCGAAGGTCTCGAGGTCGACGAGGCACGGGCTCTGCTGCTCGAGGCCAACCTCAACTTCGAGGTCACCTTCGAACCCAACAACCAGGTGCCGGTCAACGAGGTCATCGGTCAGCTTCCCCTGTCGGGTCAGCGGGTCGACCCGGGCACCGTGGTCAACGTCCGGGTCAGCTCGGGCACCGAGGACACCGTGCCCAACGTGATCGGCGAGACCCAGGAGTCGGCGACGTCGATCCTGCAGGGTCTCGGCTACCAGGTGCTCGTCACCCCGACCACCAGCCCGCAGGAAGCGGGCACGGTCATCGGTCAGAACCCGGCTTCGGGTGCGGCGCTGGCCCCGGGCCAGACCGTCGAGATCTCGGTCTCGAGCGGTCCCGAGGTCGTTCCGGTTCCCGATGTCGAAGGGCTCGAGCTCGTCGCGGCGATCAACCTGATCCGCGACGCGGGCTTCAGCGTCGATCAGACCCAGCTCGAAGAGCCGTCCGATGAGATCGAGGAAGGTCGGGTCATCCGCACCAACCCCGAGGCCAACACGTTGCTGGCCGACGGATCGATCGTGAGCATCGTCGTCTCGACCGGTCTGCCGACGATCGAGGTTCCGCTCGTCGAGGATCTCTTCGCCGACACCGCGATCACCACCCTGCGCAACCAGGGCTTGGAGGTCGTCACCCTCTTCGAGACGGTGCCGGCCGGTTCGCCGAGCATCGGCCGGGTGCTGTCGCAGTCACCCGGCGCCTTCGAAGAGGTCGAGGTGGGCACCACGATCACGATCACGGTCGGCGAGGCGCCGCCCGAGACCACGACGACGACCACGACCACCACGACGACCGAAGCGCCGACGACCACCACCACCGAGGACCCCGGCGACGGGTAGCGCGGTCGGGCCTGACGGGGCCCGACGGTTCAGCGGCAGCGATCGAGGAAGTTGGTGATCAGCGCGTGGCCTGCGCTGGTCAGCACCGACTCGGGGTGGAACTGCACACCCTCGATGTCGCGCTCGCGATGGCGGAGGCCCATGATCAGGCCGTCGTCGCTCTCCGCGGTGATCTCCAAGAGGTCGGGCACGGTCGCGCGGTCGACGATGAGGGAGTGGTAGCGGGTGGCCTCGACCGGGTTCGGGAGCCCGTCGAAGACGCCGGTGTCGTGATGGCGGATCATCGACGTCTTGCCGTGCATCACCTGCGGGGCGCGGATCACGTCGCCGCCGAACGCCTGACCCATGCACTGCATGCCGAGGCAGACACCGAAGATCGGCGCGTCGGTCTCGAGTTCGGTGAGCACCGCCATGCTCACGCCCGAGTCGTCGGGGTTGCCGGGACCGGGCGAGATGAGGATGCCGTCGGGATCGAGTGCGGTGATGCCGTCGAGGTCGATCTCGTCGTGCCGTTTCACGACCGGGTTCGCACCGAGCTCGCCGAGGTACTGGACGAGGATGTAGACGAACGAGTCGTAGTTGTCGATGACGAGGATGGTCGGAGCGTCCGGCACGGCGCCGAGGCTAGCGGCGGCGTTCGTCAGCCGGCGTCGAGAATCGTCTGGATCCCGCTGACGAGTACCGTGTCGACGATCGGACGAGCGACATAGTGCGTGGCGCCCGCAGCGACCGCGTCGCCGGCCGCATCAGCGTTCGCCTGCTCCTGACCGAGCACGACGATCGGGACCGCCGCCTTCTTCGGGTCGGCGAGTGAGCGGATCGAGCGCACCGCGGTGAGGTCGGTGTCGACCAGCACCAGGGCCGGTTCGTCGTCGTTGGTGCGCACCGCCGCGGTGTCGGCGCGGGCCGGGCGGGCATCGATGCCGGCGCGACGGAGCACGGCGGCTAGGAACTCGGTGACGGTGTCGTCGTTGCCGGCGACGAGGACACCGCTCATGGCCCCGCCTCCCCGCGTCCCGCGGGCCCGAAGGCGTCGACATAGTCGGCCATCGAGGCGCTGATGACCTCGTAGGCCTCCTCACGCCCGTAGGTGCCGACGATCTCCATCGGGTTCTCCTGCTCGCCGGTCATCTGCATCTTGTAGGTCGCGAAGTAGTGCACCAACCGGTTGGTGACCGCTTCGGGGAGATGCTTGATGTCCCTGGCGTAGTCGAAGACCGTGTCCGAGGCGAGCACGGCGACGATCTTGTCGTCGGCTTCACCCTCGTCGAGGAGCCGGATCCCGCCGAGCACCCGAGCCGGAACGACGACCTCGGCCCGATCGATCCGCTGCTGTGAGAGCACACAGATGTCGAGTGGGTCCTGATCGCCCGTGTCGGCGCGCGGCGTGAGGGCCGCGACCCGCTCGTCGCAGTAGGTCTGCGGGATGAACCCGTACAGCGACGGCGGCAACGCCGATGAACCCTGAGGCCGGTCGACGCGGAGGTAGCCGGTCGCCTTGTCGATCTCGTACTTCACCCCGTCGTAGGGCGTGATCTCGATGTAGGCCTCGACGACTTCCGGCGCGTCCACCCCCACCGGCAACCCGTGCCAGGGATGGGCTCGGAACCGGTCGAAGGCGGGCGTCACGATGGGGCGGGGTTTCAGTCCTGCTGGGTGGCGTTCTCGGGACGCTCGTCGGGCAGCTCGGGGAGCTCGGCCGTCTTGGCGTCGCGGGTCTGCGCCAGCTCGGTCGCCTGACCGACCCAGTCGTCGCGGTTGATGCGACCGTCGAACGCGAGGTAGTCGTCGAGCTTCTCGATGTAGTCGGCCGGGAAGGCCGCGATCTGCTCGTAGGTGACGATCCCGAGCTCGTGCAGCAGTGCCTCGAGCTTGGGGCCGATGCCCTTGATGACCTTGAGGTCGTCGGGCTCGGTCTCCGCGATCGAGGGCAGTTCGGTGCTCGTCTCGGCCTCGTCCTCGGCGGGCTGAGCGTCGACGGTGGAGGCGAAGCTCTGGATCTCGACGGCCGGCTCGGCGACGGCGACGGCCACGTCGCCACCGCTGATGTCGCCCTGCGGGGTCTGGCGCGAGAGGCCGGCGAGTTCGGCCTGCTGGGCGAACTCGGTCGCCTCGCGGTTGGCCTCGCCGGTCTCGATCGCTTCGAGCACGGTGATGGCGATGTCGGCGACGCGGACCTCGTCCTCTTCCTTGCCGGCGGCCTTCACGCCGTCGTCCATCATCACGTAACAGAACGGGCAGGCGACCGCGACCCGGTCAGCACCGGTGTCGACCAGCTCCTGGGCGCGGACGTCGTTGACCTTGTCGCCGATGTCCTCTTCCATCCACATGCGTGCGCCACCGGCGCCACAGCACATGCCCTTGGTGCCGCTGCGTTCGGCCTCGACCAGCTGGATGCCGCCGAGCGAACCGAGCACCTTGCGGGGCGCCATGTAGACGTCGTTGTGGCGGCCGAGGTAGCAGGAGTCGTGGTAGACGACCCGCTCGTCGAGTTCGGCGCCGTCGAGGTCGAGGCGACCCTGATCGACCAGCCACTCGAGGAACTGGCTGTGATGCACGACCTCGTAGTGACCGCCGAGCTGCGGGTACTCGTTGGCGAGGGTGTTGAAGCAGTGCGGGCACTGGGTGACGATCTTCTTCACGCCCATCGCGTTGAGGGTCTCGACGTTCTGGGTGGCGAGCATCTGGAACAGGTACTCGTTGCCCGAGCGGCGAGCGGAGTCACCGGTGCACGCCTCGGACGGGCCGAGGATGGCGAAGTCGACGTCGGCCCGCTGCATCAGCTTGGCCATCGACTGGGTGACCTTCTTGTTCTTGTCGTCGAACGATCCGGCGCAACCGACCCAGTAGAGGTACTCGGCCTCCATCGGGTCGCCGCCCTCGAGGATGGTGATGCCGTCGACAGCCTGGGTCCAGTCGGCGCGCTCGCCCTGGGACATGCCCCACGGGTTGGACGAGTTCTCCATCGAGCGGAACGCCTGGCCCAGCTCGGACGGGAAGTCGGACTCCATCAGCGTCAGGTAGCGACGCATGTCGAGGATCTTGTCGAGGATCTCGATGTTGACCGGGCAGATCTCGTCGCACGCCTTGCAGGAGGTGCAGCTCCACAGCTCGGCCTGGCTCACCCGGTCGAACATCCAGTTGGCGGGGACCTGGATCTCGTCGTCGACCCCGATGGGGGGCGAGACGGCGGGATCGCCGGTGCGCGACATGACCTCGCCGGTCTTCAGCACGATCTCGCGCGGGTCGAGCGGCTTACCGGTCGCGTGGGCCGGGCACACCGAGGTGCGTCGGGCGCGCCTGGGGCAGGCGTCGGGGTCGAGCAGCTGCTTGCGGGTGAAGCCCCCGATGACGCTGGCGCCGAAGGTCTCGAGCTCGGTGTCGCCCTCGACCAGGTTGGGCATCGGCTTCATCGCGCCCTTCGGGCGGTCCTTGTCCTTGAGGTACATGTTCAGCGGCGAGGTGAACATGTGGCGCAGCATCGTCGTGGGCAGGATCACGAGGAAGGCGATGAAGCTGACGACGTGGGCGATCCACCAGAACTGGTGCCAGCCGGCGAGGTTGGCGTTGTCCTCGACCAGGGTGGCGAGCGGGTAGCCGGTGAAGCTCCACCGCTCGTACTCGGGCATGCCCTCGAGGGCGATGCGGAACATCTCGGCGCCGAAGCCGGTGATCGAGATGGCGAGGAAGGTGCCGAGGATGACGGCGTGCTCGGGCTTGCTCTTGATGCGGATCCGGTAGGGACGCAGGCCGAACGGGCCGTAGCGGCGGATGATCGCCCACACGATGCCGATCGTGAAGACCAGGCCGGCCGCGTCGCCGATGAAGGCGTAGGCCCGGTAGACGTCGCCGTGCAGGAACTTGAGGTCGGTCGGCACCTGGTGGTTGACCTCGAGCACCGTGGTGACGCCGAGCAGCACGATGAACCCGAAGTAGATCATCGAGTGCATGATCCCGGCGCCCGGTTCGCGCAGCAGGGTCTGCATGTAGACGCCGGCGCGGAAGTCCCCCATGCGGGTCTTCGCGTTCTTCAGCGTGGTGCGGCGGTTGTCGGGGCGACCGCGTTCCCAGTTCTTCACCCGGTACGACGCCATCCACGCGCCATAGACGAGCAGCATCGGGATCACGGTGTAGAAGGCGAGCTTCAAGCCCCCTGGGATGTTCCCGAACACCTTGCGGGTGACGTCGGACGCCTCCTCGAAGTCGGTGATGAACGGCGCGAGGTACGAACCGAACGTGAAGAGGGCGACACCCACGCCGATGATGCGGACGAGGTGGTGGGGTTTCAGGCGCGATTGCATGGCGCCGAAAATCTAGCCGCAGGCTGGTTTCCCCCGCGCAATCCGGTCAGGTCGACGTCGAAGAGCGACGGTTTCGGTCGTCGCGCGATGACCGCCGCGAGGGTCAGCACGTTTCACATCTGCGAAACAATCCCGAAATCGGGCGTGTCTACCTTCCCGGCATGGACGTCCGTCTCGTCAGGTGGCCCGCCGCTCGAGCCCAACTGGAGCAGCTGCGCGCCGAGGGGATTCCCCGGCTGGTGGTGGTGGACGCCGACGTCATGCCGCCCGAACCGCCCGACGAGCTCGAGGACTGGGTCCGGCTCCCGGCCGACCAGGGTGACGTGCGGATCCGGGCCGACACCCTCGCTCGCCGGGCCGAGGCCCGGCACCGGCCTTCGCTGTCGAGTGAAGGCGTGCTCCGGTTCCGCGGCGAGACCGTCCCGTTGTCGCCGGTCGAGGGTCGCGTCGTCGACGCGCTGTTGAAGCGTTTCGGCGCGGTGGTGTCGCGCCGCGACCTCACCGAGTCGGTGTGGCCCGAGGAGGCACCGCCCCGCAACGCGCTCGATGTCCACATCTCTCGTGTGCGTCGTCGGGTGGCCGAGGTGGGCCTTCAAATCCGAACCGTGCGCGGCCGGGGCTACCTGCTCGACGCGCCGTCAGATGTCGGTCAGCAACTGGCAGCGAACGGGTAACACACCGAAAACTGACCGGAAAACCCGGGTTCCTAGCTTGCGTCGCAATCCGAGAAAGGAATCCGTCATGTTCAAGAAATCCGCCTTGGCCCTCGGGCTCGGCGTGACCACGGTGCTCTGGGCGTCACCGGCGCTCGGCCAGGAGGCCTCCAACGAGGCCCTCGCGGAGGCGGGTGGCTACACCCAGGCCGTCCTGGACAACCTGTGGCTCGTCGTTGCCGGCTGTCTGGTCTTCCTCATGCAGGCCGGCTTCGCGTTCGTCGAAGCAGGTCTGACCCGAGCGAAGAACCTCGCCAACATCATGGCCAAGAACCTCGCCGACATGGCGGTGGGCGTGACCATGTTCTTCCTGGTCGGCTTCACCATCGCCTACGGCTCCGGTGGCAACGACTGGATCGGTGGCTTCGGGGACATGCTGCTCCTCGACAGCATGGACAACATCAACCTGATCGCCGCGGTCGGCGATGACGGATCGATCGTTCCGGCCCTGTCCCCGGCGGCGACCTTCTTCTTCCAGGTCGTGTTCGCCGCGACCGCGGTCACGATTGCCTCGGGCGCCCTCGCTGAGCGCACCAAGTTCACGACCTACCTGATCTTCGCGGCCGTCATGACCGCCGTGATCTACCCGGTCGTCGTCCACTGGACCTGGGGCGGTGGCCTCATCGCTCAGATGTCGATCGGTGACGCCGTCTACTCGGACTTCGCTGGTTCGACCATCGTGCACCTCACCGGTGCGGTCGCTGCACTCGTCGGTGCCTACCTGGTCGGTCCTCGTATCGGGAAGTACGGCGAGGACGGCAAGCCTCGTGCCATTCCGGGCCACAACATCGGCTACGCCGTGATCGGTGTCTTCATCCTCTGGTTCGGTTGGTTCGGCTTCAACGCCGGCTCCGAGCTCATCGCGGATGAGTTCCTCGCCTTCCTCGCCATGAACACCCTGATCGCTGCGGCGGCCGGTGTGATCGGTGCGACCCTCATCATCTGGATGAAGACCGGCAAGGCCGACGTGGCCATGGCCGGCAACGGTGCCCTCGCCGGCCTCGTGTCGATCACCGCTCCCGTCGGTGCCGTCGATCCGTGGGCTGCGTTCGTCATCGGCCTCATCGGCGGCCTGATCGTGGTCTTCTCGGTCCTCGCCTTCGACTCGATCAAGATCGACGACCCGGTCGGCGCCATCTCGGTCCACGGCACCTGTGGCATCTGGGGCACCCTCTCGATCGGCATCTTCGCCAAGTACGACGATGCGTTTCTCGGTCGTGACGATGCCGGCCTCATCTACGGCGGTGGCCTCGACCAGCTGATCATGCAGCTCGTCATGGTCCTGATCGTGATCGCTTGGGTCGGTGTCACCTCCTACGTCCTCTTCGCTGCCCTCAAGGCCACCCTCGGCCTGCGGGTCGACGAGGAAGAAGAGGTCATGGGCCTCGACGTCGCCGAGCACGGCTCGGCCGGCTACGGCCTCGAGGCCGTCGGCGGCGGCTGATCGCCTCACTCGCCGCACGCGCTGCGTGCGGAACTGAATCCCCCCTCCCGGGGGCACCCGGCCCTCTTCTCGGCGGCCGGTCAGCCACGGCGCCCGCCGGTTCCGACGATTCGACCACTCCCCCCTGGAGGGTCGTCGGGGCCGGCGGTGCCGCGTTTTCGGAGCGCTTCCGCCAACGGGCTACCGTCGCTCCATGGAGCGACTCGACGACAAACGGATCGTGATCACCGGGGCGGGGTCGGGCATGGGCCGGGCCTATGCCACCGAGTTCGCCCGAGAAGGGGTCGCCGGATTGATCCTCTGCGACGTGGACGAGGCGGGGCTGGCCGAGACGGTGGCGCTGGTGGAGCCGCTCGGGGACCCGCCGGTCTTCTCCCAGGTGGTCGACGTCGCCGACGAGCAGGCGATGCTCGACTTCGCCGCTGCCAGCCGGGCCGCCCTCGGCGATGCGCACGTGGTGATCAACAACGCGGGCATCGTCGGCTCCACCGAGAAGGCGGTCGACACGTCGGTGAAGGCGATCGAGCACGTGTTTGCCGTCAACTTCTACGGCGTCGTGCACGGCACCCTCGCCTTCATGCCCCAACTCGAAGCGGTCGAGGAGGCGGCGTTGGTCAACGTCTCGAGCATCTTCGGTCTGGTCGGGGTGCCGGGCAACGCCGACTACTGCGCGACCAAGTTCGCGGTGCGGGGCTACACCGAGACGCTGATGGCCGAGCTCGCCGACAGCCACATCCAGGTGCACCTGCTGCACCCTGGCGGGATCGACACCAACATCGTGCGCGGCACCGTCGTCGCTGATGACCCCGAGGCGATGAAGATGTTCAAGACCGCGCCCGAGGATGTCGCCAAGGCCGTCATCGATGCCATCCGCAAGGACAAGCGCCGCATCGTCACCGGTCACCTCGCGGGCCGGGCCCGGTTCCTGCACAACTTCGTGCCGGTGGGCCGCGTCGCCCGGCTGTTCAACCGGGAGATGCGCAAGAACGAGGGGTAGCGGGCCGCGTGGGGCGTTCGGAGGAAAGTTGATACGCTCACACTCAACTTTTCGGTACCGACGGGAATGCATCCCCCGCATCGCCGGTTGGAACCACCGAATCCCCCCCGTGAATCCACAACGAGGCGGCGCAGAGCTGACTCGTCTCTCGAAAGTGAGTACCCCTGTATGCCCAAGGCCGTCGGTATCGACCTCGGTACGACCAACTCCGTCGTCTCCGTTCTCGAAGGTGGCGACCCTGTCGTGATCCCCAACGCCGAGGGATCGCGCACCACCCCGTCCGTCGTGGCCTTCGCCAAGGACGGTGAGGTGCTCGTCGGCGAGGTCGCCAAGCGTCAGGCGATCACCAACCCCGAGCGCACGATCCGCTCGGTGAAGCGCCACGTCGGCACCAACTGGACGATCGACATCGATGGCAAGAGCTACAACTCCCAGGAGATCAGCGCCCGCACCCTGATGAAGCTCAAGCGCGACGCC
>CAZEML010000176.1:0-9116 GCA_964513285.1 uncultured Candidatus Nemicrothrix sp. | reverse complement strand
CGATGCGTTCGAAGAATCGGTCCGCCCGCACCCCGACCTCGCCGGCCCACTCGCCGCCGGGGACTCCGTCGATCCACTTCGACCATCCGGGTCGTTCCGCTGTGATCTCGTCGTTGGTACGACCCTCGACCTCGCCGTAGTCCCACTCCAGGAGATCGTCGTCGATCGTCGGATCGAAACCGGCGAGCCGGGCGGTCTCGCGAGCGCGCACGAGCGGACTCGAGAACGCGGCCTCGAAATCCCACTCGGCGAGCGTGCCGGTGACGAGCCGAGCCTCGTTCTCGCCTTGGGCGGTCAGGGGGATGTCGGTACGGCCGGTGTGGCGCCCGTTCAGGCTCCACTCGGTCTGGCCGTGCCGGACCAGCACGATCTGTTCGGGCATATGGCTCATGCTCGCACGCCGATCGCTGCCAGACTGCCGCTGTGACAATTCGGCTCATCGCGACCGATCTCGATGGCACGTTCTTCGGCGCCCACCACACGCCGGAGGCCCGCACCGTCGCCGCGCTCAACGCACTGCAGGCCAACGGGGTCATCTGTGCCGCCGTCACCGGCCGCAGCCACATGCGCGGCGCACCACTGGCGACCTCGACCGGCGCGGAGTTCGACTGGTTCATCGGCTCCAACGGCGGCCACCGTCTCAACCTCCGCACCCGCGAGATAGAGGAGCGACTGCTGTTCGACGACGAGGCGACGCGAGCCGCCCGCGACTCGCTGCGTACCGAACTCCCCGACACCGCGTTCGGGTGGGAAGCCGATGATCAGCTGCAGTGGCAGCAGCGGTTCATCGATCTCTTCCCCGACCGGCTCGGTGGAGAGGGTCGCGGACCGGCGATCGACGACGCGGCCATCCCCGCCGACGTCGGCAAGGTCCTGATCGCCCATCCGGTGCACGGCAACGCCGAACTCATCGATCTCGTCAGCCCCCACTTTCCCGACGAGGCTCACGTGACGTCCTCGGGGATCGACTTCGTCGAGGCCACCCCGCCCGGTGGCACCAAAGGCGCCGCCCTCGCCCGACTGTGTGCCGAGCTCGACATCGTCGCCGAGGAAGTCATCGCCTTCGGCGACAACCTCAACGACCTGACGATGATCGAATGGGCGGGTCGCGGGGTCGCGATGGGCAACGCCGAAGAGGCGGTCAAGGACATCGCCGACGAGATCACCTCCACCAACGTCGAGTTCGGCGTCGCTCGCATCCTCGAAGAACTCATCTGAGATGGCCGCTCGCCTGTTCCCCGGTTGGTACGTCGTCGGCGCGGTCTTCCTCGTGCTCTCCGCGACCTCCGGCCTGATCTTCTACGGGCTCGCGATCTATCTCGACGCCCTCACCGACGAACAGTCGTTCTCGACGACGAGCGTCTCGCTCGCGACCTCGGTCTTCTTCGTCGTCAGCGGCGTCGCCGGACGAGTCATCGCGCCGTTGATCGAGCGGCACGACATCCGCATCGCGATGGCGGCCGGCGGGTTGCTCGCGACGGTCAGCCTCTACCTGCTCGGCGAGGTGACCTCGATCGTCGCCCTCTACGCGGTCTACGTCGCGATGGCGATCGGCTTCGCCCTGGTGGGACTGCTGCCTGGCACCACGCTCGTCACCCGCTGGTTCCACGAACGCCGAGCGTTCGCCCTCGCCGTCGCGTCCACCGGACTCTCGTTCGGTGGCCTCACCTACACGATCTTCGCGTCGTGGCTGATCGACGACCGCGGGCTGGCCGACGCGGCACCCATCCTCTCGGCGGTCTTCTTCGTGTCGATCCTCGTCGCGTTCCCGGGGCTGTGGCCCTCACCGGCATCTCGCGGCGTCGCGCCGTTCGGTGAACCACCCGAACACGACGGATCCGCCGACGGCCTCGACTACGAGACCGCCGTCGCGACGCGGTTCTTCCGCATCGTCGTCGTCTTGTTCATCCTCGCCATGGGCGCCCAAGTCGGTGCGCTCAGCCAGATCGCCAAACTCGGCACCGAACGCATCGACCGGCCCGCCGGCGCCCTCGCGGTCTCCGCCATCGCCCTCGGCAGCGTCATCGGACGCCTCGCCGGCGGCGCCGTCGCCGACCGGCTTCCCCTGATGCGCTTCACCGTCGCGCTCGCGATCGGGCAAGGCGTCACCCTCGCCGGCATCGCGTTCGCCGACTCACGCATCACCCTCACCATCGTCGCTTTCGTGTTCGGCACCACCGTCGGCAACCTGCTCATGCTGCAGCCGCTGGTGATCGCCAGCGCGTTCGGCATCGGCGCCTACCCGCGGATCTTCGCCATCCAGCAGCTGTTGGTCACCATCGGGGTCGCCGGCGGACCATTGCTCCTCGGGTTCCTCCGCGACCAGTCGTCGTACCGGACCAGCTATCTCGTCGCCGGCGCGCTCTCGGTCGTCGCCGCCGGCATCGCCGCCGCCTCCGGCATCCGGCACCCCACCCCCGCCACGGTCACCGGGGATAGCTGACCGTCAGCGGGGATAACTGAAGAGGGCCGGGGTGCCGCCGGTGTGGATGAAGACGACGTCGTCGTCGGGGTCGTAGCGGCCCTCGCGGATGTGGGCGAACAGGCCGGCCATCGCCTTGCCCGAGTACACCGGGTCGAGCAGGAGGCCCTCGAGCCGTGCGCAGGTCTCGACCGCCTCCCACATGGCATCGGTCGGCACGCCGTACGCCTCCCCCACATGGGTGTCGTCGACCACCACCGCGTTCGGGCCGAAGGTGCGGTCCATGCCGAGCCGGTCGATCACCCCTTCGGCCAACTCGCGGACGACCCCGCCGAGATACTCAGCCGTGCCGCCAGCACTGATGCCCAAGACCGGGACATCGCAGCGGCGGATCGCCAACCCGGCGATCAGCCCGGCTTGGGTGCCGCCACTGCTCGTCGCGTGCACGATCTCCCGGGGCACGAACCCGTGCTCGTCCGCCTGCCGGACCAACTCCACCGCCGCCGTGCGATAGCCGAACGCACCGACGACCGACGATCCACCCAACGGGATCGCATACGGCGAATGCCCGTCGGCTCGCAGCTGATCGACCCGATCCGCCAACGCCGCCACCATGTCGGTGCCCTTCGCCTGGTCGAGCACCGTCGCCCCGAGCAGCCCGTCGAGCTGCAGGTTGCCCCCTCGGTTGTAGGCCTCGGACCAGTCCGGGAACCGGTGCTCGAGCAAGAGCTCGCAGCGCAGCCCCAGCCGAGCCGCCGCAGCCGCGGTCTGACGGCAGTGGTTGCTCTGCGTCGCCCCGGTCGTCAGCACGACATCGGCGCCCTGCTCGATCGCATCCGCCAGCAGATACTCGAGCTTGCGGACCTTGTTGCCGCCGATCGCCAACCCGGTCGCGTCGTCGCGCTTCACCCAGACCCGAGGACCGCCGAGGGCCGCCGACAACCGGTCGAGCGGCTCGAGAGGGGTCGGCAGGTGGGCGAGCGGAACATGGGGGACGGGCGAAACGCTGGGACCGGTGGCCATCGACGCACCGTACTCAGGTCGGCGCCTCGTTCGCCGATGGGAAAGGGATGGTCCACGGTCTCTCCACCTGTTCGCACTGCGGCGCGCTGCTCAACGGCCCCGTCTGCGCGATCTGCGGCAAGAGCGAGCGCGACGAAGTCGAGGTCGTCGAGACCGCGCCCCGCCAGCGCGGCATGACCGCCGAGGGCCGCCGGCAGCTGCTCGGGCTCGGCGCGTTCCTCCTGGTGACCGCCATCCTCGGCGCGGGGGCCTACGCCTACCTCACCCGCGAGCCGACCGAACCGACCCCCCTCGCCCTCGCCACCCCGACGCCCACGTCGTCGACCACGACCGTGCCGGCCCCCACCGTCCAACCCCCCACGATCGACCGACCCGACGCAGCAACCGCCCCGCTCCCCACCATCGAGTTCGGCGCCGAACGCACCGTCGAGCCGAGCGACGGCGCGAACCCGTGGAACGGCGCACTCGCCCGCAACGTCCTCTCCGGCGAGCCGCTCGACAACACCGACTACCAGGCCGGCATCGACGCGGTTGCGGCCCTGCTCGACCAGATCCCGGCCACCTTCACGACCGCGTCGCCCGACGTCACGACCTGGAACGACATCGACCTCGCCGACGCCGAGACGACCCAGCCCTTCGCGGCTCGATCGGTCGGCGACGACACCGGAACCATCACCGACCTGTGGATCGTGGCCCGAGGCCCGTCGACCAGCGACGGTTCGGCCGCGTTCTTGACCCAGGCCAGCACCGTCTGGTCAGGCGAGTCACCGCTCGACACGTTCTCACCCCGGCCCGGCGTTCGGCTCCTCCAACTCGCCGACGACGGCAACCAAACCGTCTGGCTCGACCAGCGAGACGACTGGCTCGTCCTCTACCGAGCGCCCGCGGGCACCGACCCGGCGCTGCTCGGCGCGATCAGCGACAGCTGGAACTGACCACGCCGAGCCACCGTCGGGGGATTCGGCCCGGCCCCACCGCCGCTACCGCTTCGGTGGTCGGCCCTCACTCGCCGGCCCCACCGCCGCTACCGCTTCGGTGGTCGGCCGGTGTGCACGAAGTCGAGCGACTCGGCGACGTTGCGGCTGACGAACCGCTCCAGTCGCGGTGCCGCCAGGTAGCGGCCCGCCGCCAGCAACGGCAGGACCGACCCCGAGTGCTCGTACTCCTCGATCGACGCCCGGGTGAGCTTGATCAGGTGGGCGGTCACGATGAAGGAGCCGGCGCCATCGGCCAACGCCGCGTCGACCAAGGCCTCCACCCCATCCCCTTCGGCCGCCGCGATCGCCGCCAACGCCTCGCGCTCAGCGCCACGACGGATCAGCGCCGCGATGTCGCCCGGCTCGGCGACGACCTCCGGCTCGGGGGCGACCCCGTGGTTCCGCTCGGCCCGACCGGTGTCGTGGCACAGCCACACCGCCCACAACGCTTGACGCACGGTGGCCGGTGACGGATGCGCCCGGTACGCCCAGCGAGCCGCTCGGGCCGTCGTCAGACCATGGGTGATGTCGAGCCACCCGAAGGGCTCGTCGACGTCGAACTCGACGTCGAGATCGAAGCGCAGGAGGCGTCGGCTCACCGCGTCGACGACGGCGTCCAGAATCCGTTCGACGCCGGCGCCGGCTTGCAGCGCCTCGATCGCCGCCGTGATCGGAGGTTCGTCGCTCTCGAGGAAGACCTCGACCAGCCCCGGGTCCGACCACGACGGATCCACCGGCACCGCGGCGAGGGCGTCGAGGTCAGCGGCGCCCACCGCTGCGACCGCGGCCCGCATGTACGGCAGCGTGTCTTCGCGGGTTCCGCCGGTCGTGGTGAGCGCGAGCTCGGGGAGGACGTGCTCGGCCTTGTCCCAGCCGACCCGCTCCAACAGCTCGAACGCCTTCTGGACATAGATGATCCCGTGGCCGTAGCTCAGGTGATGCATCGACGCGGCCTCGATGAACGCCCGGCGGGCTTCGTCGACCTCACCGTGGGCGAGCCGGCGAGCCGCGCCGGTCGACCCGTCGTAATCCTCGGCTTCGACCGCGGCGACGAAGTCGGTGTCGGACGGATCGGGAAGCGCGCGAGCGGGCCGTCCCCGCGCCGGCTCTGCGAGCGCGGCGAGCCCTTGGACGAGCGGCAGCGCTCGCTCGTCGCCTGACCGCTCCTCGGCCCAGGCGAGACAGTCGGCGGCGGTGGCCATGCCGTGGCCCGGCCCCCATTCCTCGCGGTGGAGGTTGTGCTCGAAGCCGACCCACGCGATCTCGGCCGGCGTCGCCTCGTTGACGAGGAGGCGGACGGTGTCGCGGGCGACCTGGCCCACATAGTGGTCCTCGATGCCTCGCTGGAGGCTCGGCCACAACTGCTCACGCGCCTCCGCCGGGGTCGGTTCGGTGACCGTCACCGCGATCTCGCCGTCCTCGATCGAGACCGGGTGGCAGGGGATGTTCTCCTCGCCGAGCACGCACTCGCCGGTGTCGACCCGGAACTTCCAGTTGTGCCACTGGCAGGTGAGCAGCTCGCCATCGAGCGAACCGGTCACCATGCCGTAACCCTGGTGGGGGCACGCGTTGTCGAGGGCGTGGACCCCCGAGGCGGTGCGGATCACCGCGACGCGACGCTCGCCGACCTTGGCCATCTTCATCTCGCCCTCGGCGAAGTCGTCGAGGCGGCCGACGACGGCCGTCGTGGTGCGATCACCCGACGAGTGGGCGGTTGGGGCAGCGGTGGTGTCGGTCATGAATTCGATGGTAAAAGTTCAAGTGAACATGAAGTCAAGCGACGATTCTGAACTTCTCTCCGTCGGCGAAGTCGCCGACCGCTGTGGCATCGCGACCTCCGCGGTCCGCTACTACGACGACCGAGGGCTCATCACCTCCACGCGCACGAGTGGCGGGCAACGCCGCTTCGCCCGCGACACGATCCGCCGGATCGCGTTCATCACGGCCGCCCAGGCGGTCGGCCGCAGCCTCGACGAGGTCGCCGCCGCGCTCGACACCCTCCCCCAGCAGCGCACCCCGACCCACGCCGACTGGAACCGGGTCGCCAGCTCGTGGCGACCACGGCTCGACGAACAGATCGAGCGGCTGATCGCGCTCCGCGACCAGCTCGACGCCTGCATCGGATGCGGGTGCCTCTCGTTGGAGCGGTGCGCGATGTACAACCCCACCGATGTCGCCGCCCGTCTCGGCAGCGGGCCGCGGTATCTGCTCGGCGAATCGATGGACGACGCCCTCGACCGTTAGCGTCGGGCCATGGCCGAGATGAACCGCCAACCACCCGAATGGACCGACCGGGCGCCGGTCAAGATCCGCGCCAGCCGGGAGCTGCTCGCGACCCCCGACGAAGTCTGGGCCGCGATCTGTGATCACGAACGCTGGCCCGAATGGTTCGAAGCGATCGACGGGTGCCAGGCCACCGGCGGGGAAGGTCTCGGCTCGACCCGCACCGTGACGATCGGCAAGGCCGACGTCCACGAGGAGTTCATCGTCTGGGACGAACCACAGTCGTGGGGCTTCACCGTGCTCGAAGCCGAGGGACCGCTCGCGCGGGTCGCCAGCTCCCTCAACGAACGCATCGACATCCAGGTCCTCGCGTCGGACCGCGTGCGGGTGACCTACCTGATGGCGTTCCAGCCCCGACGCTTCGCCGGGCCCGCGTTCCGACTCCTCGGCGGCCAGTTGAAGAAGAACCTGCGGGTGGCCCTCGCCGGGCTCGATCGCTTCATCGAAGCCGAGCGCTCCGCCGCCTGAGCGCGGTCACGCGTCGTCGACCGGCCGGGCGACGGACCACACCAGGTCGCCCGTGGTGTTGTCGATCGCGACCAACGCCTGCGTCGTGACGATCACCGCGAGGTCGTCGATGAGGACGACATCGATCGCGGTCGTCAAACCGATGTCGGTCTCCCACATCGGTTGGGCGGTCTGCGCATCGAGACGACGCACGGAGCGGCGATCGTCGGTGAGGAGCCAGGCCGAACCTTCGTCGAACGAGAACGAGCTCCGCGGGTCGAGCCGTTCGACGCGCCACCGCTCCGCGCCGGAGGTGAGCTCATGACCGAACACGCCGCGGGCGTTGTCGATCGACACCAGCACGTCGCGCTCCATCACCCCGACCGGCGAGCCGACCCGTGAGGTCCAGCGGTCACGCTCGTTACCGTCACCGTCGATGATCACCAGGTCAGCCTGGGCGCCGGCCGACACGACCTGGTCGTTCCACACGACGACACCGTCGAACGCCTCGACCTGATCGTCGATCCCGTCGAAGATGGGGCGGTCGACGAGCACCTCCCCTGTCGCCGCGTCGCCGACGACCACCCGGTTGCCGCCGTCCGTGCCGGGATCGCGGGTCACCGCCACGACCCGGCCGCCCAGCTCGACGAAGTGACACGGCAAGGTGCTGGTCCACCGATCCTCACCGGTCGCCGGATCGACCGCGGTCAGGCCGATGCCATCGCCGCCCCGACACAGATAGGCGGTGTCCGCGCCCACCCCTGCGGTCCACCCCGAAGCGACCCAGCGGTCTTCGCCCGTCGCGGCGTCGGCGGCGATCGCGGTCTGCCAGGCATCGCTGGGCGTGCGCACGATCGTCCCGTCGTCGAGACCGATGACTTCGCCGGACGTCCGTCCGTCGATCGAGGCGATCAAGGCCCCGTCGAGGTCGTGGAGGTCGACACCGGTCGGGCCCTGCACCACGACCGTGTCGCCGGCGGCGACCACGCGACCGGGATCGACGAGGCCCCGGTCGTGGGGCTCGAACCCGGTGAAGCAGTCGTCGCGTCCACACCCGAGCAGGCTCCGGTCGCCGAGCGGCTGTTCGAGTTCGATCTGGATCAACTCGAGGGCCCCGTCGGCCGTGCAAGCACCGCCGTTGCGCCGCCAGAGGTCCGCGATCACCGTCACCGAGTCGCCCGTGACCGTGATCTCGGCACCTTCCCAACGGGTGCAATCCGACGCGACCCCACCGAACGGAACCGCGACGAGCAGATGCCGGCCGTCCGGGCTCATGCCTTCGAGCGACCAGTCGGCTGCGCCGACCGACCCTTCACTGCACGCGCTGAGCAGCGCCACCGCCGCCAGCACCATCGAACCCAGCCATGCCCGCCGCATCGCCGGTCAGCTCACCCAGGACTTGACCTTCTCGATGTCGGCCAGCGGGTTGGGGCCGGACGGCGAGACCTGCAGGTGGGTCACACCGGCGGCGCGGTACGCCTCGACCCGCTCGCGGACGAAACCTTCGTCGCCCACGAGCGCCGTGGCGTCGAGGTACTCCTGGGGGACGAGCGCCATGGCCTCGTCCTTCTTCCCGCTCAGGTAGAGGTCCTGGATCTGTTCGGCTTCGTCCTCGTAGCCGTACTTGCGGAAGATGTTGTTGTAGAAGTTCTTGCCCTTGGCGCCCATGCCACCGACGTAGAGGGCGGTCATGTACCGGCCGGCGTCGCGGATCTTGCGGGCCATCTCCTCGTCGTCGGTGATGCAGAGCGCGCCGCCGGCGCTGATCTGCAGCGGGCCGAGCTCGGGATCGCGCTTGGCGAGACCGGCATCGACGTCGGCCTTCCAGACGCTGTCGGCCCTCTCCGGGTAGAAGAACACCGGCAGCCAACCGTTCGCGACCCCGGCGGTGAGCTCGACGTTCTTGGGACCGAGCGCCGCGAGATAGACCGGGATGTCGACGCGGCAGGGGTGGTAGATCAGCT
>CAZEML010000175.1:0-9170 GCA_964513285.1 uncultured Candidatus Nemicrothrix sp. | reverse complement strand
CCCGCGTCGCGTAGTCGGAGCCGATGACGACGGCGGGTGGTCGACATCACCCCCTGTGCTGATCGGCGCATGGACCCTTCCGATCCTCGGCCTCTACATCCTGCACCGGGCTGGTCGACGACGCAGTTCCAACCACGCCCCCGCGTGATGTCAGCGCAGCCCGATGATCGGACATGTCGGCACCGAGGACATCGGCCGACACGCGGAAGTACCGAGGAGCCGAGCCTCTAGCATCAAGCAACCACTACCCGCTGCTCCTGAACCGAGGATCGGCCGGGTTGCGGGCACCTGCGAACCCGTACCAGAGGTCCTCAAGTGCGGCTTGGGCGGCAAGGCGCTCGGCTGTGTCGCCGGCGTGGGTGGCGATGTCGTCGTAGAGCTTCGCCTGACGTAGCGCGTGTCTGGTGTGGTCATCGTGGTCGTCGAGTTGGTCGATCGCCGCGAGGATCGCCTGTCGCCGGAACGCGGCCGCACCGGTCAAGGCAGCATCGTCTCCACCGGCCGTGGGTGGGGCAGGAGGTCGTCGATTTGCGCGCTGGGAGCGGGCCGGGAGCCACGCACCAAGCAGTGGGCCGATGCCAGCTGCGACGAGCTCCCAACCCGTCATCGGCCGCCGCCTTCTCGGCTCACCTCGGAGATCACGTACGAGGGGTCCTGTCCTTGGACGTCGATTCGGATGTGCTGACAAGCAATCTGGTGCCGTCGATCGAATCGCAAGGTGCCGGCTCGCCTCTTGCCGCGGCCAGCGGCGGATGGCTGAGTCGATTGGCGGGCGTGCGCAGGCTGGCGCGTCGGTTCAGCTGTCATGGAGCACGGTGTCGGGTCGAAACGTCGACCACGAGAACCAGAAGGTCCTGACGAACACGACCGGTTCGAGCTCTGCACCGGCGAGTTCTCCGCTCTCGGCCTGCCCGAGGATGTTCCAGGTGCTGCCGGTTGCGACATCGGTGAACTCATCACCCTGCACGTCGAACTCGAGCGCCCGGCCATCAGCGGATGGGGAAAACACCGCGACCGTGCCGACGTCTCGGCCCGCGCTGACGTCGGTTTGCTCCAGCGCCGATGCCTGCCCCGCTTTCCAGAAGATGACGATGTCGTCGCCACCGACGGAGCCGCTGATCACCGCTGCGTCAGCGTCGGCGAGAGTGTCGAGTGTCCATGCTGCGGCCTCGCCGTTGCGCTCGAGTGCCACGACTCGTTGCATGGCCTTGGCTCGTATGTCGACGTCGTCAGCGAAGAGGAAGGGGCGACCGTCTGGGTTGTCGAGCCCGGTGTAGGGGTTTCGGCCGTAGTCGCGGCGAGCACCGGTCCGGTCGCGGTCCAACACGACAGCTTCGGGGCGAGTTTCGCGGACGTCGCCCCAGGCCACCATCGGGGCGGAGATCTGGGGCAGCACTTCGCCGGTGAGCATCCCGACGACGGCTCTGCCGTCGAGTTGGTTCCACAAGCTCTCGGTGGCCCGGTCGTACATGACGAGGTTGGCGTTGTACAGGCTGCCGGAGGTGCCGAACGTTGTTTCCACTCCCTGTACGGTGCGCTGGAACGTGATGGCCGAGTTGCACAGTGGGCAGTAGGTGACCGACACGGGGACGCCTCCCACAGTGTCGTTGACGATCTCGTGCCAGATCAGAATCTGGACCGGATAGGCACGCACATCGCCGTCGATGTCGAGGAGCAGCACGGGCTCGGTGTCGGACAGCCAGGTGTCGGCCTCGTCGACGGTCACGAACTGGGGATCATCGATCGGCGGTATGCCATCAGGCGGCGGTCCGCCGGAGCGAATCTGCGCGGGGTCCACCAGTGGATCGGGGAACTCGGCGCTGAACCGGTCATCGAGCGCGGATGGCCCGTCGGGCAACGCCCCTGTGACGCCATCGACGGCAGATTCTGCGCCGCGGGATTCGGATTGGGTGGTGTCGCTGGTCGATGCGCACCCGGCGGCGAGCAGCGCGAGCGCCATTGACGCGGTCGCCGCGCTGAGGGCCCCGCGGACGCTCACCGGTGGACTCCGACGACGCAGGGAGGCAGCGTGTCGCATCATGGGGTCGAACCTACGACACAGTGTCTCACTGCGGGTCGCGGTGGTTGTACTCCGAACAGTTGCTACAGCTGGTCGAGCGCGTCACGGAGTTCACCTTGGTCCCAGGTGATGTCGAGCCGAGCAACCACGGTCCCTGAGCCGTCGGCGACGACGAGGTGAGGCTCGAACGGGAGCGCGTAGGTGTTGACCGTGTCGGTCGTCGCTGGGAATCCGCCCTCGCTGAACTCGGATGGATCGACGTACACCTCGGCGTGTACCGCGGCCAGATCGGTGCGATCGCCGACCGCGTCGATCAGCAGATCGACGACTGGCCCACAGATATCGGTCTGGCAGAACCCGGGCGTCGACACCAGCAACACCGTCGGGCGACGTTGTTCGAGGGCCTCACGCAACGAGACAGCGTGAAAGGGACAGGGCACGGCTCTGGTGCAGATGGGGTCAACCCCGAGTGCGTCATCCACCGTTGGCGTGTCGACGGGCCGCATCGGGTCGCCAATCTGCACGAGGGGCACCTCCGCTTGGTCGACTACCAGGAACGGGACCGGATCTGCGCCCTCAACCTCAGCCACGTACTGGCCCGGCTCCTCGGGCGTAAAGACCAGCGGATAGTAGGGAGTGATGATGCCCTCAGTTCGTCGTTGCAGCTGTTGAGAGACAACGACTTCACCATCGACGCTCACCGTGAGGCCCAGGGTCGCCGGCGCAAGCTCACGCAGAACGTCGACATCGTCTCGCACCACAAACGCGGCCCGCTGCTCTCGGCCGGCGGCCAACATCGACGGCGCTGCGAACCCGTCAGGGAACGCAGGAACGAGAAACTCGACCCGGCCCGATCCCTGCGGCAGCTGAAATGACTCGGGTTCGGGATCGTCGCCGCATGCTGCGAGGAGCCCGGCTGAGGCAAGACCCGCAAGCACCGCACGGCGACTCACCCCCGGCCTAGCTGCATTCATCGCTTGCGCCTCCCCGTGAGGGCGCGACTCGACCTGGACGTGACAAACTTGTACACACTGTCATGGATACCAAACCTATCGTGCTTCTTCGGCTGGCGGCTGGCCTCCGGGCGCGCCGGCCCATCGAGGCCACGGGTCCGGTTCCCGAAGTTGGAGGTTCGTAGTGAGCGACGTCGCTCCTCGTCGCACGGCGATTTGGATTGTGGTGCCGATTGCAGTCGGGTTCGCGCTTTTGATCGTGCTGTTTGCCACGAGCGACCCGGCGATCGACCGTGCGACGAATAGCACCGCTGTCGGTCGAATCGCACCGCTCATTGAAGGCGACGACCTTAATGGGCGCCGCTTCAGCATCGACGATCATCGCGGCCGGTGGGTGGTTGTGAACTTCTTTTCTACGACTTGTGTCCCGTGCATCGTCGAGCACCCCGAACTCGTCGAGTTCTCCGAACGCCACGCGGCCGTCGGCGACGCCGTGGTCGTATCGGTGGCGTTTGACGACTCGGCCGACAACGTCCGAGAGTTCTTTCTCGAGAACGGCGGAGACTGGCCGGTTCTCACCGGCGACACCGGCTCGATCGCAGTTGCGTACGGAGTGACCGCAGTTCCAGAGAGCTACCTCGTCGCTCCGAGCGGGGTGGTCGCGGCAAAGATCATCGGAGGGGTGACCGCCGATCAGCTCGACGAACGCATCGCCCGCCTCGTCGAGGGCTCTGACGCGTGACGTTTCGTCGGGCACGCCACAGACACGGTTCGCTGCGGGATTCAGTTCTTCCGACCCATCGACCACAGGCACGGTGGGTGCTACAACTCTCACTCGTAGTGACCATCCCGAGGAGGGTCCTTGAACGGTCGGCGGCCTACCTGCTGACGTTCGAGGACCGGCGATGTAGTGGAGGCGGCCGGTGGAGCGCTGGGCGATCATCATCATGAAGCGGCTCGCGCAGGTCGTGGCAGCGCTGAACGTCTTGGTCCTCGTGCTGCTCGTGGTGCTCAAGTCGAACGCGGGCGGCGACGTGGCCGCGGACGCGTCCGCCGCCGAGATCGACGCGCCCACGGCACCGACGACAGCCGCGCCAGAACCGATCACGAACGCTGGCGGCAACGCCGATCCCGTAGACACTGCAGTTCTGCCCGCCGTCGAAGCCGCTGTCGATCAGGGTCTCGCCTCGGCCGCACAAGAGGACGTGCCGGCCGCGCCGCAGGAGCCTCCCGCCTTCCCGGCACCGTGGGAGCCCACGGCGAACGAGGTCCAGGCGGAAGCCAAGACGCTGGGAACCGCGGCGGCGTACGGAATCACGAATTACGAGGCCGACACTTCCCTGAACGATCTGGTGGCGACCCTCCCAGCACCGGACCCGGAGCTGGCCGACGCGATGCTGCTCGAGGTGCAGACCGTGCACCACCCGGGCATGTGGTCACGGGGCACGGTCGAGTACGCCCAGCTCGGCGGCCACCTCAATGGGCGGATCTCGATCATCGTCGTGGTCCGCCAGCAACTCGGGTTCGAAGGCAGCAGCCAACCGGACCGGATCGAAACCCGAACCATGGAAGTCCGCTTCGCCCAGGACGCCTCTGGCACCTGGCGCTTCGAGACGATCGCTTCCGGGGGTGGCCAGCCGGTCGAACGCCCCGCCGACCTGTCACCGCTGGCTGCGGCGGTGGTCGACCACGAGCTGATCGACCTGCCCGACACCGGCGTCTGGGACATCTACGCCGGCTACATCGACCCGGCGCTGCTGCAAGTGATGCTCGACCTCGCCGACCGGACCCCGTACTCCGTCGTCGTACTTCGAACCGGGCACTCCTACAACGTGTTCGAAACCAACCGCGTAAGCCGGCACTCAGTCGGCAAGGCAGTCGACATCTACATGCTCGGGTCCGATCTCATGGTTGATTCACACGACCTCTCATCGGATTCATACGCGTTGTCAGAGTGGCTTGTGATGCGCGACGACATCAAAGAGTTCGGCAGCCCCTGGAGATTTCCCGATGCGGTCGTCCACACCTTCACCAACGAGGTCCACCACGACCACGCCCACATTGGGGTCTACGGCGGATAGCCGAGCGGCTGCGCCAACGGGAACAATCGAGGTCGGTCCGGTTCCGCTCGGATCAACACCGCCCAGTCGTCACGCCGGACCGACGCACGGACCTAGCGGACGCTGAGCTCGTCGTCGACGTAGAGCCGCAGGTCCTCGTCGCGGATATGGGCTTCGAAGCCTTCCGAGCGTCGACGCCGCACCGGGCCACCGCATCGCCGGCGCTCACCGACAGCCCAGTGCTCGCTGCGATCGCCGGACCCTCGTCTATGTAGCGACGGCGCAGCTCGTCAGAGTCGAACGCGATGAGACCGGTGCCCCGCGCGGTCACGCCGGCGGCGACGATCCTTCGTCGTGGCCGTGCAGGCGACATGTCGAAACGATGCGCGACCGCGGTCATCGACTCGCCGGCCGCATACGCGGCCACCGCCTCGCGCATCACGTCACCCGCATCGGACACCAGCCGGTCGCCCTCCTTCCCCGTCACCTTCCCACCCGAAGCCGCCGCAGCGGCCCCAACCCAGGAGAGTGAGAAACACATAATATCACCAAAGGTGGGTACGGCTGCTACCGTGTCGGGTGATGGTTGCGTTGTCGATCGCCAAGCTGCGGGTTGGGGCCGAGAGCTATCAGCTGTCGGGTGTCGCCAAAGGCCTGGACGACTACTACACCGGTGCCGGTGAAGCGCCGGGAGTGTGGGCGGGTTCGGGTGCGGCGCGGTTGGGGCTTGGTGGGGAGGTGTCGGCGGAGGCGTTGCGGGCGGTGATGGCGGGGTTGGCGCCAGGGATGACGGTCAACCCGAACGGGGAACAGGTACGAGCCAACGCGAGGCGGGTGCCGGGGTTTGATCTGACGTTCAAGATCCCGAAGTCGGCGTCGGTGCTGTACGCGGTGTCGGATGATCCCCGGGTGCAGGGCGCGGTGATCGAGGCCGGCAACGCCGCGGTCGAACAGGCGCTTGGCTGGTTGGATCGTGAAGCGGTTCGGGTGCGGCGGGGCACGAACAACCGGCCGTGGCTGGAAGCGAAGCGGGCCGAGCTGGGGGATGAGGCGGTGGCGGCGTTGCAGGCCCGTCAGATCCGCACGACCGGTTTGGTGGCGGCGGCATTTCGGCATCGCACGTCGCGGGCTGGGGATCCGTTTCTGCATTGGCATGTGTTGGTGGCGAACATGGCCGAAGGTGTCGATGGGCGTTGGTCTGCGATCGTGCACCCCGAGCTCTACCGCCATGCCCGCGCCGCGTCCGAGGTGTTTCGGGCCGCGTTTCGGGAACACCTGACTGCGTCGTTGGGGGTGGCGTGGCGGCCGGGAAGACACACCCTGGAGATTGCGGGGGTTCCCGATTCGATCATGGGAACGTTCTCAAAGAGGCGGGCTGAGATCGAGGCCTGGACGGAAGCGACCGGGACGCCTGATGATCCGGCAGGGAACGAGAAAGCCGCGCTCGCGACCCGCCGCTCGAAAGGGGAGCAGGAAGACTCGGAGGGGTTGTTGGAGCGGTGGCGTGACGAAGCCGAAGCGGCCGGTTGGGGGCCGGTCGAGGCGGAACGGGTCATGGCCGAAGCGGTCCCGCGGATCGTGGCCGGGTTCGGTGACGACGTGTGGGTCGACCAAGACGGCGACCTGGTCGGGCGGGAAGCCTGGGTCGGGAACGTCATCGCAGACCTGACGTTGTCGGACACGGTGTTTGACCGGGCCCAGGCGGTGCAGGCTGTCGCGGAGCGGCTCGGTGACGGGGCGACCACCGCAACCGTGGACCGGGTGACGGCTGCGGTGTTGGGCGATGACCGTGTTCTGCGCCTCGACGCCACCGCGGGCGGGAAGGTCCTTTACTCGACACAGGAGATGGTCGGGGTGGAGCGCAGCTTCGTGAACGCCCTCGCCTACACCGACCGTCCCCCAGCGCCGCCATCGTTGGTTGCGGCAGTTGTTGCGGCGCGGTCGACCATGGGCGAAGACCAGGCCCACGCCGTCGAGTTAGCAACCGGCGGCACGTCGGCGGTGAAGACGATCGTCGGGCCGGCCGGTACCGGCAAGACCTTCGCCCTCGACGCCGTGCGCGAAGCCTACGAAGCCGCCGGATACCAGGTGATCGGCGCGGCACCCTCGGCTCGGGCCGCACAAGAACTGCGCTCCGGTGCCGGCATCGAGTCTTCGACGATGCACTCGCTGCTCGGACGCGTCGAGGCCGGCACCGTCGGCTTCGACGCTGGGTCGGTGGTGGTCGTCGACGAGGCCGGAATGGCCGACATCCGTACCCTCACCTCGCTCACGAATGCGGTCGTATCCGCAGGTGGGCGGGTCGTGTTGGTCGGGGATCAGCATCAGCTCCCCGAAGTCACCGCCGGAGGCGGGTTCGCCTACGCCGCGATGCACGGGCCCGAAGTAGCGGAGCTGAGTGTGAACCGCCGACAGAAAGCCGGCTGGGAGGTCGACGCGCTCGCCCAGTTGCGCAACGGCGACGTCGCGGCCGCCGTGGACGCGTATCTGGCGAATGGTCGTGTGGCGACGGCGGTAAGTCCTGACGCCGTGGTGGGAGTCGCGGTGAACCGGTGGCTCGAGGCTTCCCACGCGGGTCACCGGGCGGTGCTGCAGGCCGGTACCAACGAGATGGTGGATCAGCTCAACGCGGCAGTGCTCGCCCACCTCGAGGCGGAGGGGAAGGTGACCGGCGACGCCCGGCGGTTCGGGGGGATCGGGGTGCGGGTGGGGGAGCTCGTCACGATCCGAACCAACCACTACGACCCCGACATCGGTGTGAACATCATCAACGGCCAAACCGGGGTCGTGACCCGGGTCGGGCGGGCCACGGTAAATGTGCGCGATGTGCAGACCGGGCGTGATCTCAGTCTTGGGCGGCGGTACTTCGACAGCGGGGGTCGGTTGTCGCACGGGTACGCGTCGACGACGCATCGCACCCAGGGCGGCACCTGGGACATGTCGATCATGGTCGGCGTCGATGGCCTGTACCGCGAAGGCGCCTACGTCGCGATGTCGCGAGGCAAAGCCAACAACATGATCGTCGCGACCGAGCCCGAACTCGTCGCCCTCGACCTGTATCTCGACCAGTCCGGGTCGCAGCGTCATGACCAGGGCCTCGATCTCGACGACGAAACCACGGAGCTGCGCGAGGACCTGATCGGCCGGATCGGCCGCACGCGGGGCAAACGGCTCGCTCATTCCCGCGACGACGACGCGTCCGACGTCGAAGCCCTCACCCGCCGCCACACGTACCTGGAGCTGATCGAGGCCGCGGCGCGGGCGGTGCAGCTCGAACGGGTCGCCACCGACCAGGTCGGCGTCGACGTCGGCCCGATGGAGGACCGCTACCAGGCCGCGGTCGCGACCGGCTCCGAAGCCGCCGTCGGGGTGCTTGTGCGGGCGTTGGACCGCGGCAACGTCGGCACCATCACCGCCGTACACGCCGACACACTCAGTGTCGATGTCGCGTTCACATCCGCGACCGGAACGACCGTCGAACGCTCCTTTGGCTGGGATCACGTCGAAGTCATCGACCCCGACGCCGGCGAGGTCGTCATGCATCCCGACGCCGCACTCGCGTTGGCGGGACTGCGCCGCGAAATCGACGACGCCGCGCTGCGGTGGCGCGACACGATCGTGAAGTTGGGCTCTTCGCCCGACGACGCCCGCCTGTACGCCAAAGCCGTCACAGCGGTCGGCGAGCGGGTCGGCCAGAAGTTGGCGGCGGAGACGCCACGGTGGCTCGAGGAGAAGCTGGGGGCGCGGCCGCACTCGGCCCAGGGTGCGTCGGCGTGGGACAGCATCGTGGGCGACATCGCCCGCTACCGAGCCGCCCACGCGATCCCGACCGAGATCGAACTGTTGGGACCGCGTCCCGGCCCGGGTGGCGGGGTGGGGGAGTGGGATCAGCTCCACGGCCGGGTTGGCGAGGTGGCCGGGTGGCTGTTGTCGCAGCCGGGGTATGCGGAGCCGACCTGGGCGGTCGTACCAACCCGAACCCACATGGTGCAGCGGCGGGGTGAACTCGACGAGTTGTTCGCCACCGCACCGGCGGACCCGACCGAAGTGATCGAAGCAATCGCCGCCGGTCAACAGGCCCTTGAGATCGGAAGAGCACACGTCTGAACTCCAGTCAGACGTGTGCTCTTCCGATCT
>CAZEML010000174.1:0-9250 GCA_964513285.1 uncultured Candidatus Nemicrothrix sp. | reverse complement strand
CTGGTCGCAGCGATGAACCCGTTCGACAACATCGGCACGGCTCGAGTCTCGGGCGCGGTCTATGACCGCATGTGCCGAATCGCGATGGGCTACCAGTCCCTCGATGACGAGTCCGACATCGTCGTGCGCAACACGAGCGAGGACGACCGGGTGGTGCGTCGCCGAGCGGTCGCGGTCACACGCGGGACCCGCACCCACCCCGACGTCCGCGTCGGTTCGTCGGTTCGAGGCGCGATCGATCTCGTCGAAGTCGCCCACGCGTTGGCGTCGATGCGGTCGGCCGAGGTCGTCGACCCCACCGTCGGTCTCGATGCGGCCCTCACCGCGCTGTCGGGTCGGATCCGGCTCCACGAAGGTGGGAGCTCCACGCCCGAGTCGGTGATCACCGAACTGTGGGAAGCCGTGCTCGCCCGCGAGAACCCCCAGCCGGACTCCGAAGGCTCGGAGGGAAAAGCGACAGCCCCGGACGGGGCGACTCCGGCGTCCCCCTGACCCTCGAGGGCGACGACGCCCGGCAGGCGATCGAGGACGACAACCGGCGCACCACCCCGCGACCCCAGCTCGCTCGCGACCCGAAGTTCGAGGAGATCAGCCCGGAGGTGGGCGAGATCGACGACGACGCACTCGCCGATCTGGTCGACGAGGATCCCGATCACGCGATGTCGTTGCTCGCGCAGATGCGGGGCGCGACCGATCGCCAGCTCGCTGCGCTCGCGGCCCGGCTCGCCGGGCGGCTTGTCCTCGACGTGGCCAAGGCGGGGCCGGTCCAGGCCCGCGGCGTCGGAACGATGACGTCGTCGCCGGCCGATCGGGTCGACGGGGACCTCGATCTCGACGCGAGCATCGACGGCCTCGTCCACGCCCGCGCCACCGGAGAGCTCGTCGACGCTGGCGACCTGAAAGTCCGTCACTGGACCCAGCCGGCGACCGCGCTGGCGCTCGTGATCGACCGCAGTGGCTCGATGAGCGGCAAGCGGTTGGCGACCGCGGCTGTCGCCGCCGCGGCGTGCGCGCATCGAGCGCCGGTCGACTGGTCGGTCCTCGCGTTCGCCGATCGGGTGATCGCGGTGAAGAGCCAGGACGACTCCCGCTCGTCGCTCGCGGTCGTCGATGACCTGCTTCGCCTCCGCGGGCAGGGCACGACCGATCTGGCCGGTGCACTCACGGCGGCGGCTCGTCAACTCGACCGCAGCCGGGCCAAGCGACGGGTCACGATCCTGATGTCGGACTGTCGAGCGACGACTGGTGGCGATGCGATTCCCGTCGCTCGAGGGCTCGACGAGTTGTGTGTGATCGCCCCTACGGACGACGCCGAAGACGCAGAAGACTTCGCTCGTTCGGTCGGCGCGCAGCTGGCGACGGTCGAGGAACCGACCGACATCCCGAGCGCCTTCCTCCAGGTCCTCGAGCGCTGACCGCCCGCCCTTGACTTCGAGTCGACTCGAAGTTCTACGGTCATCCCATGCGCTTCGTGGCCTATGAGCAGAGTCGCTCGATCCCCAACATCGTCGTCGACGGGTCTCCCAACGAGGCGACGGTGCTCACGCTCACCCACTGGCCGGGCATTCCGCAGCCGGCTGGGCTGGCCGCCGACCTCTCCGCGGAGATGGCCTTTCGGTACCTCGATGATCCGTGTGGCCACGCACCGGCGGACGCGGTCACCAACAACCACTTCGATCAGGACGGTCTGGTCTCCGCGCACGCCCTGATCGAGCCGGACCTGGCCCAGGCGAACCGGGAGCTCCTGATCGACGTGGCCGCAGCGGGGGACTTCGGCACGTATCGCTTCCGCTCGGCTGCCCGTGCGTCGATGACGATCGCCCGCATGGGGGAGTCGCTCGACCACGGCGATCCCGCCGCGGTCGCCGACGCCTACGAACGAGGCCTGCGCGACCTGGTGACGATGGCGATCGAACCCGAACGGTTCCGCGACCGGTGGGCCGATGAGGACGCAGCGTTGACCGCGAGCGAGGAAGCGATCCGGAACGGGGTCGTCACCATCACCGATCATCCGGAGGCCGAACTCGCCGTGGTTGACATCCCCGAGGATCTGACCGGGCTCGGCGGACACCGGTTCGGCGGCCAGCGGTTCGAGGGGCTGCACCCGATGGCGATCAACAACGCGACCGATCGGTTGCGGCTCCTCCTCGTCCACGGCCGTCGCTATCGCTACGTCGACCGGTACGAGACGTGGGTGCAGACCCGTTCCCGGCCGATTCCGTTGCGGGTCGATCTCGCCCCGCTGGCGGAGACGCTCGATGCGGCCGAGCACCGCGACACCTCCTGGTCGGCGAAGCCGCCCGGCACGCTGACCCCGAGGCTCGACCACACCGGCACGTCGAGCCTCGATCGCGAGATGGTGATCGCGCTCGTGCGTGACCATCTCCGAACGGCCCCCTCAGCCTGGAACCCGTTCCCGTGAACGGACGGGACCTTGGTCCCGTGTCCTGAGCCCAACGATCCAACACGCTGAAGGGGTGGACCCCGCCTTTCGCCTCGACCGGCTCACCAAGCGCTTCGGAGATCATCTCGCGGTCGACGACGTCTCGATCACGGTCGAGCCGGGCGAGGTCGTTGGGCTGATCGGGGCCAACGGCAGCGGCAAGACGACCACGATGCGCCTGCTGCTCGGCCACATCTGGCCGACCAGCGGGCTCGCCCAGATCGGCGGGGGCGAGGTGAGTGAGTCCGTCGCCCGGCTCGGCGTCGGCTTCCTCCCCGACGACCCGCCACTCGACGACTCGTGGACCGTGCGCCAGCAGCTCGACTGGTGGGAGCGCCTGCGCGGGTCCGCTCCTCGCCGGGAGATGTTCGAGCACCGCCTCGAGCTCGACCGTCACAAGAAGATCGGTGAGCTGTCGCGGGGCAATCGGCAGAAGGTCGCGCTCGCGATGGCGCTGATGCATCTCCCCAGCCTGATCGTGCTCGACGAGCCGGCCACCGGCCTTGACCCACTCGTTCGCCGCGAGCTGTGGGCGGTTCTGCGCGGCGAAGCACTTCGGGGAGCCGCGGTCTTTCTCTCGTCGCACGTGCTCGCCGATGTGGAACACGTCTGTGATCGGGTGGTGGTGCTGCGCGACGGAGCGGTCGTCTTCGACGGCGCCGTCGACACACTGCTCGCGGGCGCGACCCGAACCCTGCGAGCCGAGTTTGCGGCGCCCGTCGATCCGGGCGAGTTCGCAGCGCTCCCCGGCGTCGAGGCCGTCGACTGGCACGGCGCCGAGCTCGTGGTCACCTTCGCCGGTTCGGTCGATCCGATCGTCAAGGCGCTCGCCGAGCACGAGGTGACGGGCCTCACGGCGACTGGCCCGTCGCTCGAAGGTTCCTTCGCCGACCTGAATCGGGTGCCGGCATGAGCGTCGCCATCCTGGACCGAGGCCTGCGGCTGCGCCGGCGCTCACTCGTCGCCTGGGCGCTCGGGTCGGCCGCCTTCACCGCCATGGTCGTCGCCATCTTCCCGGTGGTCCGAGATGACCCGACCTTCGACGAACTCTTGGCGGAGTATCCCGAGCCCATCCTCGCCCTGATCGGCGGCGACGTCGGACTGACGACCGGTCCGGGGTTTCTCAGCGCCGAGCTGTACTCGCTCGTCCTGCCGGTGCTCGTCGCCGTGATCGCCGCGTCGACGGCGGCGGCCGTTCTGGCGGGTGAGGACGAGCGAGGCTGGCTGGCGCTGGTTCTGGCGGGGCCGACGGACCGCGACCGGCTCGTGTTCGAGTCGGCCGGCATCGTGGCGGTCGTCGCCGCCGTGCCGGTGATCGCCTCCGCGGTCGTCGTTCTCATCGCCGACCCGCTGGTCGACCTCAAGATCTCGCTTCGGGCGCTGAGCGCGGTGTCGCTCGCGACGTGGGTGTTCGGCCTGGTCTTCGGTGCGGTCGCACTGCTCGTCGGCGCGCTCGTCGGTCGTCGGTCGGCTGCCTTCGCCTTCGGGGTCGGGGCTCTGCTGTTCGCCTACGGCACGGAGATCGTGGGCTCGGCCGCGGAGTGGGGCCGGTGGCTTCGAGAGCTCTCGCCGTTCCACCATCTCGTCGGGCCCCAGCCCGCGGTGCACGGGCTGCCGATGGGGGCGCTCGTCGTGGCGCTGGCTGCCCTGCTCGGCGCCGTCGAGTTGAGCGCCCGGTGCTTCGCGCGCCGCGATCTGGTGCGGTGATCGGCGTGCCTCGACCGCTCCGCCGTCGAGGGTCGCCCCGAAGTACGCTGCCGATCATGAGCAAGCCCGTTGGTCCCTACACGCCCATCGTCCGCGGTGGCGATCTTCTCTTCACCGCCGGCCAGGTCGGCATCGCCGACGGCGCCATCGTCGAGGGGGGTCTGGAGGCCGAACTTCGGCAGGTGTTCGTGAACCTGCGATCGGTGCTGTCGAGCGCGGGTGCGTCGCTCGCCGACGTCGTGAAGACCACCGTCTTCCTCGCCGACATGGGCGACTACGCCACCATGAACGAGATCTACATGGAAGAGTTCGGCGACCACCGCCCCGCTCGCTCGGCGGTTGCGGTGAAGGAACTTCCGCTCGGCGCCTTGATCGAGATCGAAGCGATCGCCACCGTCTGACCCTGGACTTCACGCACGGCGACTCGGATCTGGCAGACTGACGCGCATGGACGTCGGAACGATCATCTTCATCGTCGTGCTCGTCATCGTGATGCCGGTTGGTGTGCTGATGAGCATGGCGGGTCTGGCGGGACTCTTCGGTGGCCTGATCGGCCGCAAGAGCGATCTCGACAACGTCACCGACGACGGCGAGCCCAACGAGTACCTCGCGCTCTCCGACGCCAACCCCTACGACGACTGACGGTGGCCGGTCAACGGCGTTCGTTCGACGCGGGACCGCGATGAGACGATTTGTCTCATAAATGGGAATAGGTCGTGCGCTGCGGTGGTTCCTTCTGGTGTACCCACCCACCCCAGAAAGCAGGGACCCCCATGGCCTTCACCGCCACCCAACCCAACCCAACCGAAACCGACCCCCGTCCGGGCGTGGCCATCGGCCACATCGGACCCCACCCCGCGACCGACCTCGATGCCGCCGTGCGCTTCTTCGAGCAGCTCGGCACCCGTACCGTGGCCGTCATGCCGGCGATGGCGATCCTCGAACTGCGAGGCGGCACCCACCTGATCGTCCGCAAGGTCGACCGGGTCGAACCCGGCGCGACCGCGGCCTTCGACCTGATGGTCGATGACATCGACGCAACCCACGACGACCTCGCCGCTGCCGGTCTCGAACCGAGCGCGGTCGAGCGAGGCGGGATCCACGCCAGCTTCGTCGTGATCGACCCGAGCGGAACCGCCGTGACGATCACCTCCAGCCACGCGATGGGTCCGGTCTGAGATGACGGTCGGAATCGCGCTCGGCGCCGGTGGACCGCTCGGTTGGGCGTTCCACCTCGGCGTGCTCGACGGCATCCGCGACGCGCTCGGGGTCGAACCCGCGGGCGCTCAGCGGGTCGTCGGCACGTCGGCCGGCGGCGCGATCGCTGCGTCGCTGCTCAGCGGCGCCGACACCGAGACGGTGCTGGCGTCGATCGCCCAACCGATGTCAGAGGCCGACCAGGCCGAGATGCGCGCTGCGATGAGCGGCGGCGATCGCGGCTGGCGTCGATTCCTCCGACCCCTCGCGCCGAAGACGGCGCTGCGGCGGCTCCCGTCAGCGCCGATCACCGCTGCCGTCGGCTTGTTGCCGGGCGGCGTCTTCCCCACCTTCCCGCTGCGGCGCTTTCCCGTCGACGAGAACGCCGATTGGCCCGGCTCGCTCTGGTTGCCGAGTGTGCGGATGGACACCGGTGACCTCGTCGTCTTCGGCCGTGACCGCACCGACGTCGACATCCGCGATGCCCTCGAAGCCACCTCGGCCGTGCCTGGGATGTTCCGCCCCAAACGCATCGACGGTGTCGCCCACGTCGACGGCGCGGTCGCCTCCGCCACCCACGCCGACCTTCTCGCCGACGACGGTCACGACCTCGTCGTCATCTCCTCGGTCATGACTCGACCGGGCCGGGGCCCGATCAAGATCCGGGCCCGCCACCAGCTCCGGCAAGAGATCGCCGCCCTCGAACGGGTCGGCACCCGCGCCGTCGTCATCGAGCCGTCGGCCGACGTGATCGAGATGGCCAAGGGCTGGCCCCGCACCGGCGGAGAGCGCGGCCCGGAGATCGCGGCGGCCGCCGCCAAACAGACGATCGATCAGCTGGCCCGGCGCTGAACCTGCTCGGTCAGACCCAGCGGCTGGTGCCGAAGCTGTAGCCGACCGACCGCACGGTCTGGATCAGGCCGGCGTGCTCCTCGCCGAGCTTGGAGCGAAGGCGCCGCACGTGGACGTCGACGGTGCGGGCACCGCCGTAGTAGTCGTAGCCCCACACCCGGCTGAGCAGCGTCTCGCGGGTGAAGACCTTGCCCGGGTGCGACGCCAGGAACTTCAGCAGCTCGTACTCCATGTAGGTGAGGTCGAGCGGCTTGCCGTCGATCACGGCCTGGTACGTCTCGAGGTTCATCCCGAGCGGGCCGTACTCGATCACCTCGGCTCGGGCGACCTGACCGCTGCGCCGGAACAGGTGCTTGAGCCGGGCCTCGAGCTCGACCGGATGGAACGGGTTGAGGCAGAAGTCGTCGAAGAGGTCTTCGCGGAAGTCGAGCGACGCGAGATGGCCGCCGCCGATCAACAAGAGCACCGAGCCGACGTGGATGTCGCCGCTGCGGATCGAACGGCAGAGGCGGAACGCCTCCTCGGTTTCGTCGCCGGCGACGACGACCGCGCCGACCCACCCGTCGGAGGGCTGTTCGGCGCGTGCGGTGTCGAGGTCGGGCGCGCCCTTCCAGGCCCATCCGCCCAGGTCGAGGACCTGGGCGAGCTCTGGTGGAGCGGTGGGGAAGACCAGGAGCGGGTCCATCACCAGCTCCCCAGGTAGCGCTCGAGTTCGAACGCGGTCACCCGTGACTGGAACTCGGACCACTCGGCTCGCTTGTTGCGCAAGAACCACTCGAAGACGTGTTCGCCGAGCGTGTCGCGGGCGAGCTTGGACTCCTCCATGACGTCGAGCGCTTCGCTGAGCGAGCGGGGGAGCGGCTCGACACCGATCGCCAGCCGTTCGCTGTCGCTCATGTCGAACAGGTTGGCGTTGGTCTCGGGCGGCAGCTCGTAGCCCTCTTCGATGCCACGCATGCCGGCGGCGAGGATCAGCGAGTAGGCGAGGTAGGGGTTCACGGCGCCGTCGAGGGCGCGGTATTCGATGCGGGCGGACTCGGGCTTGCCCTTCTTACGGACCGGCACTCGGATCATCGCCCCGCGGTTGTGACGAGCCCACGCGACGAACGGTGGCGCTTCGGAGGTCTCGGCGAGCCGCTTGTAGCTGTTGACCAGCTGGTTGGTGACGGCGGTGATCTCGCGAGCGTGCTTGAGCACACCGGCGGTAAACTGCTTGCCGACCACCGACAGCCCGACCTCGTCGTCGGGGTCGTGGAAGGCGTTGGTCTCGCCCTCGAACAACGAGAAGTGGGTGTGCATGCCCGAGCCCTGCACGCCGTTGAGGGGCTTCGGCATGAACGTGGCGTGCACGCCGCGATCCATCGCGATCTTCTTCACGACCGGCCGCAGCGTCATGATGTTGTCGGCCATGCCGAGCGCCTCGGTGTAGCGCAGATCGATCTCGTGCTGGCTCGGGCTGTCCTCGTGGAACGAGTACTCGACGGGGATTCCCATCGCCTCGAGCATGTGGATCGTCGACTTGCGGAGGTCGCTCGACACATCGGCGGTGGTGAGGTCGAAGTACGACGCCCGGTCGATCGGGGCCGGCAGGCCGTCGGCGGGATCGCCCGACTCGAAGTAGAAGAACTCGGCTTCGGGCGCAGCGAAGAACGTGTAGCCCTTCTCGCGAGCGGACGCGAGGTTGCGCTGGAGGATCTGGCGGGGGTCGCCCTCGAACGGCGTCTCGTCGAGGTTCTCGATGTTGCAGAACATCCGCCCCGACGGCTCATCGGCCTTGGCCCACGGCAACAGCTCGAACGTCGTCGCGTCGGGGCGGGCCAACACGTCGGCCTCGTGGACCCGGCTGAACCCGTCGATGGCGGTGCCGTCGAACTGCACGCCCTCCTCGAAAACGGTGTCGAGCTCGGCGGGCGAGATGGCGACCGACTTGAGCTGGCCGAGAACGTCGGTGAACCACAGCCGGATCAGGCGAACGCCTCGTTCCTCGACCGTGCGGAGGACGTATTCCTGTTCTCGGCTCATCGGTACTGCTCCTGACGATCGCCGGCGCCGCCTCGGCGGGCCGGTTCCGACACATCCAGGGTGCCGGATTCTGGGCCGGACGCCCAGGTGGGCGTGGCGTTGATTTCCCCAGGGTGCCGGGTTCCTGACAACGCCGCCAGGGCGACATGAGCCCGTTCACACTCCGTTCACAATCGAGCAACAGGTCCGAAATTGGCGGGTGGAAGCCTCTGCTCCGAGCTGCAACAATGCCGCTCGATTCGCCGTACCTTCCCGGTGTGGCGAGCACGCGTGCAACGGCGCACAGGGCGTGCACCCAGCACAGAACCGACGTGCGATACGCACCGAGGCACCGTTCCAACAAACACCAAGGAAGCGACATGGCCTACCGGGCTGAATACCTGTGGATCGACGGCTCTGAGCCGACCCGTGAGATCCGCTCCAAGACCAAGATCCTTGCCGACGGCGCTGAGCCCGGCATCTGGGGCTACGACGGCTCCAGCACCAACCAGGCCACCGGCGACAACTCCGACGTCGTCCTCAAGCCCGTCTTCCAGTGCCCGGACCCGATCCGTGGTGGCGACAACATCCTCGTGCTCTGCGAGACCCTGCTCACCGCCGACCTGTCGCCGCACCCCACCAACACCCGTGCTGCCGCCGTCGAGGCGATGGAGAAGTACGGCGACCAGGAGCCCTGGTTCGGTCTGGAGCAGGAGTACACCCTCCTCGACCCGATCACCGGTTGGCCCGCGGGCTTCCCCGCCGGCGGTTTCCCCGCCCCGCAGGGTCCGTACTACTGCGGCGTCGGCGCCGTGAAGATCCACGGTCGTGAGCTCATCGAGGCCCACACCACCGCCTGCATCGAGGCCGGCCTCGCCATCTCGGGCACCAACGCCGAGGTCATGCCCGGCCAGTGGGAGTTCCAGATCGGCCCGGCCGACACCGTCGCCGTCGGCGATCACCTGTGGGTCGCCCGCTACCTGCTGTTCCGTCTCGCTGAGAACTACGGCGTCGAGGTCTCGATCGAGGCCAAGCCGATGAAGGGCGACT
>CAZEML010000173.1:0-9311 GCA_964513285.1 uncultured Candidatus Nemicrothrix sp. | reverse complement strand
GTGCAGCCCGGCTCGCCGAGGTCGACGGCGTGCTCGGCACGCTGCTCGATCTCGTCGCCGTCGAGGACGGCTGGGAATCCGCCTTCGAGGCGGCCGCCGGCGACGCCCTCGACGCGGTGATCGTCGACGGTGACGCCACCGCCCGACGTGCACTCGAAGTCCTGAGCGCCGGCGACGCCCCGGGGGCCGTCGTCGCGCTGGGTGTCCGCCGCGCCGGCCGGGCGAGCGGCCCCCAGCACATCCGCAGTCATGTCCGAGGCACGGCCTCTGGCGTCGACGAATTGCTCGACGTGCTCCTCGGCGAGACCGTCGTGGCCGACGGTGGCTGGGAGCAGGCGCTCGATCTCGCCGTCGGCGACCCGAGCCGGGTCGTCGTCACCCGCGCCGGCGACCGTTTCGGCGCGAGCGGTTGGCGCATCGGTACCTCGGGGTCCGGTGCGACCGGCGCGGCGCTCACCGAGGCCGAAGCCCAGGTCGAGGTCACCCGCGAACGCGGCGTCGCCTGCGCCGATGCGACCACCGTCGCCCGCCGGACGCTCGCCGAGCGCACCGAACGGGCCAAGGAGCTCGTCGACCGGCTCGACGCGATCGAGGCCGGCCTCACCGCAGCGAGCGATGCGCTCCAGCGCACCGACGCCGATCGACGCGAGGTCACCACCGAGGCCGACACCCTGCAGGCCCGCTTCGACGAGCTCGCCGTTCGTCTCGAGCGGGACTCCGCTCGGGTCGAGGAACTGGAGACCGAACTCCCCGAGCTCGAAGCGGCCGAGGAAGCGTCGCTCGAAGCCGGTCGCCGGCTCGCCGCCGCCCGGGCCGATCTCGAAGAGCGTGCAGCCACCGTCGGTGCGCTGCGCAGCGACGTCGATGTCCGGGGCGCCGGCCTCGACGAGCGCAAGACCTCGCTGACCGCCCGACTCGCCGAGCTCGACGCCCGGCTCGAGCGCGACGCCGAGCAGCGGGCCGCGGCCGAAGGTCAGCGCATCGCCCTCGACCGTCGTGCCGCGGTGCTCGAACAACTCGCCGCCGCGGTCGAGACCCGCTCGGCGGTGGTGGAAGTCCGACTGGCCGACGTGCGCGAGCGCCGTCGTCGCCAATCGCAGGCCGCTCAGGAGATCGCGCAGCGACTCGATGGCCTGCGTCGTCGTCGGAGCGACGCGGAGAAGCAGTTGGAGGGGCTGCGGACCGCGATGGCCAAGGCCGAGGTCGAGGAGGCGGAGCTTCGGACCCGCCTGCAGGCCACGGTGGATCGGCTGCGTTCTGACCACGATCTCGCTCCCGACGTCGCCGTGTCGGCGCCCTGTCCGGAGCTCCCCGATGGCATCGAGCCGGCGCGCCGGGTCGAGATGCTCGAGAGCGAGCTCGACATCATGGGGCCCGTCAACCCGCTGGCGCTCGAGGAGTACCAGGCGCTGCAGGAGCGGCACTCGTTCCTCCAGGGTCAGCTCGACGACATCCGGGCGACCCGCCGAGAGCTGTCGAAGGTGATCGCCTCGATCGACGAGGAGATCGTCACCGTGTTCGCGTCGGCGTTCGCGGACGTGTCGGTCAACTTCACCCAGCTGTTCGAGACGCTGTTCCCGGGCGGTCAGGGTTCGATCTCGCTCACGACGCCCGACGATCTGCTCAACACGGGCGTGGAGATCTCCGCGAAGCCGTCCGGCAAGAACGTCAAGAAGCTGTCGCTGCTGTCGGGCGGTGAGCGCACGCTGACCGCGCTGGCGTTCCTGTTCGCGGTCTTCCGCAGCCGGCCCTCGCCGTTCTACGTGATGGACGAGGTCGAGGCTGCGCTCGACGACGTCAACCTCCACCGCTTCTTGTCGCTGGTCGAGGAGTTCCGGGCCGATGCCCAGCTCCTGTTGGTCAGCCACCAGAAGCGCACGATGGAGGCGGCCGACTGCCTCTACGGCGTGTCGATGAAGCCGGGCGGCAGCAGCCGGGTCGTCAGCGAGAAGGTCGCAGAGACGATGGGTTCGGAGACAACGGGTGCGGAGCCGGCGACGGCCGCCGACGCCGACACCGTGGTCGACGTCACCGACGCCGCCACCGCGGCCGCAACCGCCCCCGCCGGCTGAGACTCCACGTCAGCGGTTGGCGACGAGCCGTCCGCGTCAGCCGTCGTGTTCGGCGCGAGCCCGCTTGACCATCGCGGTGTTGAGGCGGGGTCGAGCCCAGAGCCAGCAGACGGCGGACACGAAGCCGGCCGCGACGTAGGGCGCCAGGAGTGCGGACTCGCGTGACACGCCGAGTTCGGCGAGGGTGATGATCAGCCCGCCGAGCAGGGTCCCGATCGGCATCGCGCCCCAGCCGAGCATCCGGTAGACGCTGTTGACGCGCCCCAGCAGTTCGTCGGGGATCAGGGTCTGCCGGAGTGACACGGTGATGATGTTCCACACCATCCCGAAGAACCACGAGATCGCGGTCGCCGCGAAGATCACGACGAACGTCGGGACCACGGCGACGGCGAGCGCGGTGACCCCGAAGACCACGATGGTGCTGAGCAGCGCTCGACCGGCACCGAGTCGTGCGCTGACGCGGGAGCCGGCGAGTGAGCCGGCGAGGCCACCGAGCGCACCGGACGTGGTCAGGATCCCGAACCCCGTCGCGTCGAGCTCCAACACCTCCTGCGCGAGCAGGACGAGGGCGGCGGAGTACATGGCGGTCAGCCCGTTGATCACGCCGAGGGTGATGGCGAGGTTGCGGATGAGCTCGTGATTCCACAGCCACCGGAGCCCGACCGCGACCTCGCTGCGCATGCTCCGCGGCGCGGCATCGGCCTGCCGGGTGGTGGAACCGGTGTCCGCCGTCTCGGACGCGGCCGGGGCGAAGGACCCGGACAGGGTGGCGACGAGGGCGGCCGCGAGCGCGAAGGTCGTGGCGTCGATGAAGAACGGCGCCGAGAGCGAGGTGGCGATGATGAACCCGGCGAGTGGCGGGCCGATGAAGGAGTTCGTCATCATCTCCACCGCCCAGAGGCGCCCGTTCGCCCGCTCGAGCTGGTCGGTCCGCACGAGGCTGGGCATGAGGGTCTGCGCGGAGTTGTCACGCACGACCTCGGCGCTGCCGAGCAGCAGCGTCGCCACGTACAACAGGACGAGCCCGATGGTGCCGTTGGTCGGTGCGTCGGCCTCGCCGGCGGCGAGCGCCTCGGGGTCGGGCAGATCCGAACCGCCGAAGAACACGGCCACCGCGACGAGCAGGGTGATCGCGGCGCGAAGGACGTCCATGGCGACGACGAGCCGGCGGCGGTCGGCCCGGTCGGTGATCACACCGGCCGGCAGCGTGAACAGCAGCCACGGCAGCCGGCTGGCCACCGCGACCCCCGCGATCAACAGCGGGTCGCGGGTGAGGGTCGAGGCCAACCAGGCGTAGGCGATGACACCGATCCCGTCACCCAGGTTGGAGATCGCGCTCGAGACCCAGAGCCGCCAGTAGTTGGGGCCGAGTCGGGAGGTCGGGGGAGCCTCGGTGGGGGAGAGGCGGGGGTCCTGGCCGGTGTCGGTCATCGAGGGTCCTCGGTGTCGGTGTCGGTGTCGGTGTCGTCGTCGGGGAGGGGGCGGCGTTCGGTCGGGAAGAGGCCGACCAGCAGGCCGAAGGTGGTGTCGCCGCTGCGGGCCTGGGCGGCGAACTCGTCGGCGAGTTCGCCGAGTCGCCGGGCCCACTCGGCGGCGGCGTGTTCGGGGATGCGGGCGTAGCGGGCCGTGGCGAGATGGGCGTGGCCGTCGTTGCCTCGCCGGGCAGCCGCGTCGAGGTCGTCGATGGCGTCGGACAGGAACGACACCCCGGAGCTCCGCTTCTCTGCTGCGGGCCAGATGAACACCCGAGCGCTGCGGCCGTAGTACTTCTCGTCGATCGCCCGTACTCGTCGGGTGCGCACGACCGCGATCAGCTCGGCCTCGGCCAGTTGCTGGCAGTGGTGGCCGACCGTCCCCTTGGGGATGTCGAGGGCATCGGCCAGCTGGCTGGTGGTGGCCGGGCGTTCGGTCAGCAGGTCGATGATCTGTTTGCGGGTGCGGTGGAGCAGGAGCTTCATCTGGCGGTCGTCGAGTTCGAGTTCCGCCGGGGTTTCCTGAGAATGGTCGGCCATTCCCGAATGGTCGGGAAATCCCGACCATTTGTCAAGCGCGCTGGCGTCACCCGACCCGTGATGGCAAGGTGCGGGCCGGAATCCGCCCCCGATCGAGCCGGCGATGGCCGGTCCGACGACGAGAGTGAGCTGCGATGGAATTCGGTGCCTGCATCTTCCCGACCGCGGATGCGATGCATCCCGCCGACTTGGGCCGTGCCCTCGAGGAGCGGGGCTTCGAGTCGTTGTGGGTGGCCGAGCACACCCACATCCCGGCCGACCGGCGCAGCCCGTGGCCCGGCGGCGACGTCTTGCCGCAGATGTACTACGAGACGATGGATCCCTTCGTCGCGCTCACCGCGGCGGCGACGGCGACGACCGAGCTGAAGGTCGGCACCGGCATCTGTCTCGTCGTCGAGCGCGACCCGATCACCACCGCCAAGGAGGTCGCTTCGATCGACCACGTGTCCGGCGGTCGGTTCCTCTTCGGCGTCGGCGGTGGGTGGAACGCCGAGGAGATGGAGAACCACGGCACCGCGTTCGACACCCGGTGGAAGCTGGTCCGCGAGCGGATCGAGGCCATGAAGGCGATCTGGGCCGACGATCCCGCCGAGTACCACGGCGAGTTCGTCGACTTCGACCCGATCTGGTCCAAGCCCAAGCCGACCCAGACGCCCCACCCACCGATCCATGTCGGGGGCGCATCGCCCTGGGGCCCGCGCCGAGCCGCTCGCTACGGCAACGGGTGGATGCCGATCAACGGTCGCGGTTCGATGCTCGACGAACTCGACACGTTGGCCGATGAGTGCGCCAAGAACGACCGCGACGTGTCCGAGATCGAGCTGTCGCTCTACATGGCCCCGGTGAAGGCCGACATCGCCCGCCAGCACGAGGATGCCGGCGTCTCGCGCTTCGTCTTCGGGCTCCCGCCCGCCGACGCCGACACCCTGTTGCCCCTGCTCGACAAGCAGGCCGAGGTCATCGCCGACGTCAACGGCTAGGCCGTCCCCCGTTCGCCGACGCCCATGCGTCGGCGCTGAGGGCGTACACCACGTCGGGGTGGTCGTACTCGGGCAGCATCAGCTCACGAACGGGTTGCATGCCGAGCCGCTCGGCCACGCGGATCGACGGCGTGTTCGCCGGGTCGATCACCGCGATCAAGGCCTCGGCGCCATGGCGTGCGAAGGCGAGATCTCGGGCGAGGCGCGCTGCGGCGGTCGCCAGGCCGCGGCCCCACGCTCGGGTGGCGAGGCGGTAGCCGATCTCGATCTCGCCCGGCTCCGCCCAGTCCACGCCGACACGCAGCCGGCAGTAGCCGAGCAGGGTCGGGTCGTCGGGCGTGCAGATCGCCCAGCCGGTCACCCCGTTCCGCTCGCCCTCGGCCCGGTTGCTGGCGATGAACGCCTCGCAGTCGGCGATGGTCGCGACGCCGGTCGTGCCGAACCGCATGACCTCGGGGTCGCCGAGCACGGCGAGGAGCGCCTCGGCGTCGTCGTCTTCGATCGTCCGGAGGATGACCTGCTCGTCGCGGGCGATCTCGGTCACGACACGTGGCTCAGTCGTGGTCGAGGAGGCGGGCGAGCGCGTCGGCGACCATGTTGTTCACCGCCATCGAGTTCTCGGCCGGCATGAGGCCCACCTCGACGAGGCGATCGCCGAGCCCGATGAAGATCGCACAGAACCGCATCGCGCCGAAGACCTCCCAGTAGTGGGGATCGCGCACCTCGCGCCCGCTCGCCGCTTCGTAGATCGCGATCTGTTCCTCTCGGGTGGGATACCCGTCGAGGCGGGCGATGCCCAGGTCGTCGAAGCTCATCCGGTCGAACATCAACCACCAGCCGATGTCGGCCTCGATCGGTGAGATGGCGGTCGCTTCCCAGTCGACGACCGCGACCGGGTCGAACCCGTTCCAGATGATGTTGCCGAGCCGCGCATCGCCCCACGTGAGGCCGATCCGATCGTCGCCGGGGTCGTTGGCCCGGAGCCACGCGAACGCCGCGTCGAGCACCGGATGTTCGCGTCCGTCGAGCCATTCGAGGGTGGCGGTGCGGTAGAGGTCGAGCTGGTCGGCGAGCGTCGGATCGTCGCCGTCGCTGCGGTCGAGCCAGCCGAGATCGGCCGCCTTCCAATCGAAGGCGTGGACCTGGGCCATCGCCCGGAGCCCGTTCTCGACGAGGCGGCGGCGCTCGTCGGGGGTGGCGTCGACGACCCATCCCTCGGTCGTGTAGCGCGGGTTGTCCGAGGGGACCCGGCCATCGACGTGCGCCATGACGAAGAACGGCACGCCGAGCACGTCGAGGTCGGACTCGTAGCCGACGACCCCGGGGACCGGCGCGTCGCTGTGGGCGGCAGCGACCGCCATCGCCCGATGCTGGACCTCGACCGACACCGCACACGCGGGTGTCTGGACGGGGAACAGGGCGCCGCCGGTGGGTTCGATCCGCACGACGAACCGCTCGTCGCTCCGTACCCCGTCGACCGTGCGGGTCACGGTGCAGAAGACCGTCTCGTTCGAGAAGCCGGTGGCGACCGGGATGTCGATGTCGTCGATCGCGACGTCGGACCATCCCGGGAACCGGCGCGCGAACCAGGCCTCGAGCGCCGGGCCGTAGTGGGATCGATCGGTCGCGAACTTGGGGGCGGCCATGGCCTCACGCTAGGTGCCGCATGCTCTGGCGTCGAAGCTGGCACCCTGGTGCGCCGTGAGCTTCAGCACCCAGCTGCTCCTGTGGTCGATCGCGGTCGCCGCGGTCGTTGCGTGGGTGGCCGAGCCGATCTGGCGGGGCCGTCTGCCGTCGCCCTGGAGCATCGCGGTCCTCGCCGTCCAGGGCGTGATCACCCTGGCGTGGGCGGCGTCGCTCCGCTTCTTCGCGGTCACCCATCTCGCGTACCTGCTGGCCACGGTCGTGCCTCTCGGCGCCTTCGCGGCGGCCTGGTTCAGCGCCGATGGCCGAGCGCGGCTCATCACTTGGTTGGGCCGGGTCAGCGCGGTCGTGTTGGTGATACCCGCGTTGGTCGGGCTCTACGCGACCCACATCGAGCCCTTCTGGCTGCGGGTCGATCGCGTCGACGTCCCGGTCGACGCTGGCGAAGGCCTGCGGATCGGCGTGCTGGCCGACCTCCAGACCCGCGACATCGGTGACTACGAGCGGGACGCCGTCGCCACCCTGATCGAGCAAGACCCCGACCTCGTGGTCGTGCCCGGTGACCTGTGGCAGACCGACGACGACTTCATCGCCGCCGAGTGGGGACGATGGGCCGACCTGATGAGCGTGCTCGTCGATGCGGTCGGCACCGTCGTGATCGTCGAGGGCAACACCGACCACATCGGTTGGATCGAACTGATCGCGGCGCAGAGCGGAGCGATCGTCGTACACGACCGGGTCGAGACCTTCGAGGTGGACGGGGTCACGGTGATGATCGGCGGCACGCGCGACCTCGCCACCGTGCCGGCCGGACCGTCTCTGCGGGCGATGGAGGAGCTGATCGCGGCCGAAGCCGACGACGTGGTGACGATCGCACTCACCCACCGCCCCGACATCATCGCCTGGCTTCCCGGCCGGGTGGACCTGATCGTCACCGGCCACACCCACGGCGGTCAGATCCGGCTGCCGTTCGTCGGACCGCTGGTCACCGCGAGTTCGGTGCCGCGCCACATCGCCGCGGGCGGACTCAACGACATCGACGGCCACCGGATCTATGTGTCCACCGGCGTGGGCCTCGAACGCAGCGATGCGCCGCAGGTTCGGTTCGGTGTCCGACCCAGCATCGGGATCCTCGATCTCGTGCCGCTCGACGGCTGAACGGACCATACGCGTTTCACTGAGTGAAACCATCCACTGAGCGGTATCGGGCGCCAGTTAGACCTACTAACATCCGGCCCATGCCAAGCGTTCCGGATCGCGCCCAAGTCGTCGTCGTCGGTGGCGGCATCGTCGGTGCCAGCATCGCCTATCACCTCACCCGCCGTGACATCACCGATGTCGTCGTGCTCGAACAGAACACCCTCACCGCGGGTACCACGTGGCACGCGGCGGGTCTGGTGAGCCAGCTCAAGTCGACCCACTCGCTCACCAAGCTGGCCGCGTACTCGGCCCGCCTGTTCGAGGAGCTCGAGGACGAGACCGGTCAAGCCACCGGCTACCGGACCCCCGGCTCGATCCAGGTCGCCGACAACGAACAGCGGTGGGAGGAGATCCGCCGCGGCGCCACGATGGCCGACGGTGTCGGCGTCGAGTGCCAGGAGATCTCGATCGACCGGGCCGCCGAGCTGTTCCCGCACATGCGCACCGACGATCTCGTGGGCGCCCTCTACATCCCCCGCGACGGGCAGACCTCGCCGGTCGACACGACGATGGCCTTGGCCAAGGGCGCGAAGGCCCGGGGCGCCCAGGTCATCGAGAACGTCGCCGTGACCCAGCTGACGACCAAGGACGGCAAGATCACCGGCGTCGTCACCGAACAGGGCGAGATCGAAGCCGAGATCGTCGTGCTCGCCACCGGCATGTGGACCCGCCACCTCGCCGCCCAGATCGGGGTGAACGTCCCGCTCCAGGCCTGCGAGCACTTCTACATCGTCACCGAGCCGATCGAGGGCATGGAGCTCGGCACGCCGACCCTTCGCGATCCCGGCAACTACACCTACTTCAAGGAGGAGACCGGCAAGATCATGGCCGGCTTCTTCGAGCCGCGCGGCAAGGTCTGGCGGATGGACGAGATCCCCCGCGACTTCAACTTCGGCACCCTGCCCGAGGACTGGGATCACGTCGGCCCGATCTTCGAGCGCGCCATCCACCGCGTGCCGGTGCTCGGCGAGGTCGGCCTTCAGCTGTTCTTCAACGGTCCCGAGGCCTTCACGCCCGACGGCGTCTACTACATGGGCGAGGCTCCCGAGGTCGACAACTGCTATGTCGCGGCCGGCTTCAACTCGGTGGGCATCCAGTCCGCCGGTGGTGTCGGATGGGCGCTCGCCGACTGGATCGCCGACAAGCACCCGCCGATGGATCTCAACTCCGTCGACATCCGCCGGGCCCAGCCCTTCCAGGCCGACGAGGACTACCTCAAGGACCGCATCTCCGAGAGCCTCGGCCTGCTCTACGCCATGCACTGGCCGTTCCGGCAGTACGAGTCGGCTCGTGGCATCCGCTTGTCGCCCTTGCACGACCGCATCGATGCCGCCGGCGCGGTGTGGGGCGAGACCGCAGGCTGGGAGCGGCCCAACTGGTACGCCGACGAAGGCCAGGCCCGC
>CAZEML010000172.1:0-9425 GCA_964513285.1 uncultured Candidatus Nemicrothrix sp. | reverse complement strand
GGCGAGCTGGGCCGCGCCCGCGTCGATCGAGAGGCCGTCGGCGTTGCCGGCGTTGATGCCGCCCAGCAGGGGATCGATCAGACGCTCGAAGATCTCATCGCCCACCCGCGGCCGCAGGACTTCGCCGACGCTGGCGTCGTCGCCGAGCGGCGGGTGGTCGAGGTCGAGCCGAGCGCGAAGATCGTCGACACCTGCTTCGCTCACGATCCCGCTCGCCGCGACCGCGTCGGGATCGAACGGAACGCCGAGCACCGACGGCGCCGGGATTCCTCGCAGGCCGCCATTGGCCCAGATGAATGCGCGGGCACCGGTCGGGGCGACCAGGTCGTCGCCGAGCCCGAGTTCGTGGCACAGCTCGACGACCTCCGGTTGACGGGCGAGGAAGCCGTCGGCCGCCATGTCGACCGGGAAGGGGAGCGACGCACCGTCGACGAAGCCCGAGTCGATCTTGCCGCCCGCCTGGGATGCGGCCTCGAGAACGGTGACGTCGAGTCCGCGCCGGTAGGCCTCGTGGGCGGCCGCGAGGCCGGTGATGCCGGCGCCGACGACGACGACCCGCTCGCTCATGCGCGAACGGTGCCCTCTTCGTGGACCACCTTGACGACCTCGGTCAACACGTCGGGGTCGGTGGCGGGCATCACGCCGTGGCCGAGGTTGAAGACGTGGCCGGGATGGCCGTCGTTGAGGCGGAGGACCTCGCGGGCGGCGTCGCAAGCGACCTCGGCGCCGGCGAAGGTCGTGGTCGGGTCGAGGTTGCCCTGCAGCGCCTTGCCTGCGCCGACCCGCTCGCGGGCGGCGTCGAGCGGGACCCGCCAGTCGACGCCGACCACGTCGGCCCCGACCGCACCGATCTGGGGAAGGAGCTCCCCGGTCGTGACGCCGAAGTGGATCTTCGGGACGCCGGTGTCGGCGATGGCCGACATGACCTTCTCGCTGTGGGGGAACACGTAGCGCTGGTACTGAGCTGGGCTCAGCGAGCCGGCCCACGAGTCGAACAGCTGGATCGCCGACGCCCCGTTGTCGATCTGGCTGCGCAGCGACGTGATCGCCATGTCGGCGAGACGGTCGCACAAGGCGTGCCACAGCGGCTCGTTGGCGAACATCATCGCCTTGGTGTTGACGTAGTCCCGCGACGGCCGCCCCTCGATGAGGTAGCTGGCGACCGTGAACGGCGCCCCGGCGAAACCGATCAGGGGCCGATCGAGTTCGGCGACGAGCTGACGCACGGTCTCGAGCACGTAGGGCGTGTCGGCTTCGGGGTCGAGCGGACGCAAGCGGGCGAGATCGTCTTCGTGCCGGAACGGGTGCTCGACCTCGGGGCCGACGCCCGGGGTGACGGTGAGCCCGAAGCCGACCGCGTGAGCCGGCACCACGATGTCGGAGTAGAGGATCGCGGCGTCGACGTCGTAGCGCCGGATCGGCTGCAGGGTGATCTCGGTCGACAGATCGGGGTCGGCGATCGCGTCGAGGATGGTGCCCTCTCCCCGGATGGCGCGGTACTCCGGTAGCGAACGCCCCGCCTGGCGCATGAACCACACCGGCACCCGGTCGTGGGGCAACCCTCGGCAGGCCCGGATGAAGGGGTGGTCGTCGTAGGTACCCGTCGATGCAGCAGCGCTCACCCGGCCGAGGCTACCGGCGGGTGGTGACCGAACCAGGAGCCGGGCGACCGGTACCGTCTGGGGGATGCGCCGCCCGGGACTCGTCGCCATCCTCTCGCTCGCGGCGCTGCTCGCCGCCGGATGCGGCACGGTTTCGGTCGAGGTGACCTCCGAGGACGACGACGACAAGATCGACGTTGACCGCACCCGCGAGGCGACGCCGGCAGCGGACGATGCGTCGGTCACCGAGACGACCGCGCCCCCGGCCCCCAGCACGACCGAGGTGGCGCTGGGTGCGCTCGGCGAAGGCTCCGAGACCACGACATCCACGTCGTCGACGAGCACCACGACGACCGAAGCTCCGGCGGAGACGACGACCACGACGTCCACCACCACCTCGACGACCACCACGAGAGCGCCGATTCCGCTCGAGTACCACCAGATCGACTACGCCGTCTTCGCCCTCGCCGGCGATCTCGAGATCCGCATGCCGGTGAGCCTGTACGAAACGGTCGGCTTCCACGAGTCGGGCCACGACGGCGCCTTCCAACTCGAGGTCCTCAACATCACCGACTGGAGCACCCTCGCCTCACGAGGCCGTGGGACCGGCTCGCGAACCGCGGCCGACATCGTCGTTCCCGTCGGCGAACCGGTGCTCTCACCGATCGACGGCACGGTGATCCGGGCCGGGTCGTACACCCTCTACTGCGACCACACCGACAACTTCATCGTGATCGAGCCCGACGGGCGTCCCGGTTGGGAGCTCAAGGTGTTCCACTTCGATGGTCTCGCGGTGGGGGTCGGCGACACCCTCGTCGCCGCCTCGACCCAGATCGGCTCGTCGGGGCGCGTGCTGCCGTTCGAATCCCAGGTCGACGAGTTCACGGCCGAGCCGTCCAACCCACACGTACACATTGAGGTGATCGACACCTCGATTCCGGACCGCCCGTCGTCGGGCGGCGGCTGCTGAAGTCGGCGGGGTCGGCTCAGCCGACCGCGGGCGAAAGCAGTGAGGTGAGGCCGTCGCCGGCGGTCGACGCGAGCACCCGCTCGGCCGCGGCTCGACCGACGGCACACGCTTCGGCTCGGTCGCCGTTGCGGAACCGATCGACCTGCTCGGCGTCGGGCTCGATCACGACCACCGGGGTGCCCTTGCTGCGAACGGCGGCGACCTCGTTGTCGAGCTTGGTCGAGAACCAGGCCCGCTCGGGGTCGGTCAGCCAGCTGCGATCCTCGGGCACCGCGGTCTTCACCGATGACACGATCACGAGATCGAAGCCGAGCATGGCGACCAGGTCGGCGTTGGTCGAGGAGTGCACGGCGCCGTCGACGTACTCACGCTCGCCGATGCGCAGTGGGGTGTAGATCGCGGGGATCGCCGACGAGGCCTGGGCGGCCTGGCCGGGGGTGCCTTTGACGTCGTCGCGGCCGAAGACGATGCGCTTTCCGTCGTTGGTTCGCACCGCGACGATCCAGGTCGGCCGGTCGGGCCATCCGTCGGGCAGGAGTTCGTCGAGCCGGGTGGCGATCGCTTCGCCAGACCGGTTGCCGTTGGGCAGCAGGCCGTAGGCGAGCCGGACCGGGTCGGCCTGCCAGGGCGGCCAGACCGCGTTGAGCGCCATCCGCGGTGCTGCCGGCATCGGCGAGCGGCCGACGGTGGGCTCCTCGTACGGCGTGACGATGCGGTCGAGGATCGCCTGCCCCTCGGGGCTCACCGTGGCGGTGTCGAGGTGGCGGGCTTCGGCGTCGCGGGCCGACACGCCCGCCCGGAGGGTGGTCGAGGTGAACGAACCAGCCGAGGTGCCGACCAGCAGATCCGCGTTCGTCGCATCCCAGCCGGTGTGTTCGGCGAGGGCCCCGATCACGCCACTGTGGAACGGGTCGCCCTTGCCGCCTCCGGCGCTGAACACGACTGCAATCGAGACCATGAATGCAGGGTACCGACGTCGCTGAGGGCAACGGTTCGCAGGGTCTGATCGAACGGGAACGCCGGTACGCTTTGAATCCCCCTTTCCCCCTCCACGAAGGCTGTGACGGCGTGTCGGAACGACATCCTGAACTCGATGCAGAGCAGGCCTACCTCGACTGGGCCTACGCCTGTCTGGAGGACGCGCGCGAGCGGGCGAGCCGGGTCACGGCGGGCTACGAGCCCCAGCGGGGCGGCACCGAACAGCACCGTCACGAGCGGGAATCGATCGTCGAGAGCGCCGTCAATCGGCTCCACCAGCTCAACCTCGGCGACCGGGCGCTCGTGTTCGGCCGGATCGACCCCGAAGCCACCGGTGAACGCTTCTACATCGGGCGCACCGGCGTCTGGGACCGCGAACAGGATCCGGTCGTCGTCGACTGGCGAGCGCCCGTCGCCGAACCCTTCTATCGGGCCACCGGTCGCGAGGCGATGGGCATCGAGCGGCGTCGACACTTCGCCACCCGCGGCCGCACGCTTCTCGGTATCGACGACGAGGTCTTCGGTGCGCTCGCCGACGCCTCCAGCGGACAAGAAGTGCGCGGCCAGGGCGCGTTGATCGCCGCCATCGAGGCGTCGCGCACCGGTCGCCTCGGCGACATCGTCGCCACCATCCAGGGCGAGCAGGACGAGATCATCCGCGCCCCGATGAGTGGCGTGTTGCTCGTGCAGGGCGGGCCGGGCACCGGCAAGACCGTCGTCGCCCTCCACCGCGCCGCGTACCTGCTCTACACCCACCGGTTCCCGCTCGAGGGGCAGGGGGTGCTCGTCGTCGGTCCGAACCGCCTGTTCCTCGCCTACATCGAGCAGGTCCTTCCCTCCCTCGGCGAAGCCGGGGTCGAGATCGCCGTGCTCGGCGACCTTCTCCGCCCCCGCGTCCGCGTCGACGGTCTGGAGGACGAAGCCGTCGCCGCAATCAAGGGCGATCTCCGGATGATGAAGGTCCTCGCCCGGGCCGTCGACGATCGTGAGCGCCCGTTGCGAGAGGACTTCTCGGTCGGCTTCGGCATCCATCGCCTGCGGCTCACCGTCGACGAGTCCCGCGAGATCATCCGCGAAGCACGGCGCCGCGGCCGTGGCCACAACGGCGGCCGCAAGATCGTCGAGGAGTTGCTCTTCGCGAAGCTCGCGGCGAGCGCTCGGCGCCCGGTCGAGGCTCGCGCCGTTCGCGAGCAGTTGCGCTGGGAGCTCCCGATCCGCGAGGTGCTCGAGTGGATGTGGCCGGTGCTGACCCCGGCCCACCTCCTGCACGACCTGTTCGGCTCGAAGGCACTGCTTCGTTCGGCCAACCGTCAACGGCGGGGTTCGGTCTTCACCGAGGAGGAGATCCTTCGGCTGCACCGACCGCGGTCTCGTCACGCCGACGACGTGCTCTGGTCGTTCCACGACGTCCCGCTGCTCGACGAAGCCCGCGCGCTGCTCGGCTATCGCCCCGGCAAGCGCGACGAGGACGCCGTGCGCACCTACGGCCACATCTGTATCGACGAGGCCCAGGATCTCGCCCCGATGGAGCTGCGGATGGTCGCCCGTCGTTCGCTCAACGGCTCGATGACGGTCGTCGGCGACATCGCCCAGGCCACCGGCGCCTGGGCCAACGACGGCTGGGACAACGTGCTCGACCAGCTCCCCCAGAAGAAGGACGTGCAGCGCCGCGAGCTCTCGATCGGCTACCGCATCCCGGGGCCGGCGATGTCGCTCGCCAACCAGGTCCTGCCGCACGCCGCTCCCGGGCTACGGCCGCCGACCCCGGTGCGCGACGACGGCGATCCGCCGGCTGTCGTTCGGGTCGATCGCCTGAAGGACGGGTTGGTCGAGGTCGTCCTCGCCGAACTCGACGCGGTCGGCGAAGGCAACGTCGCGGTGATCGTCCCCGACTCGATGGTCGACGAAGCCCGGTCGGCGTTCGAATCCGCCGACCTCGCGATCGGCGGCGCCAACCGTCACGGCCTCGACCAGCGGGTCACCCTGGTGCCGGTCCGGCTGGTGAAGGGCCTCGAGGTCGACTCGGCGGTCGTCGTCGAGCCGGCCCGCATCATCGACGAGGAGCGGCAAGGCGTGCGGTCGCTGTACGTCGCGCTCACCCGCGCCACCAAGCGGGTCGCCGTCGTGCACACCCAGCCGTTGCCTGCCATGCTGCGCGAGTGACCGACACCGTTCGCCCTGACGGCGCCGCCTACGACGCGGCGCTGCTGCCTGCGGCCGACGAGTCGCCCCGGTGCGCCGAGCACGCGTCGGCGATCGAGGTCGATCCGGCCGGATCCGCGCTGTGGGTCGACGAGGTCCTGATGATCGATCTCCCGCTTCCGTGGCCCAAGCCGGTCTGGGCGGCCGACGGTGTGACTCACATCCCCGAGGCCGTCATGGCTGCGGGCGAGCAGGGCCGGCGGGTCCGAGCGCTCGCCGCGGTGCCGCTCGACGACGGCATCGCCCGCGTGGTCGCGTACGAACGGGTCGACGGGCTCGGCCCCATGGTGCGTCGTGAGTGGCACACCGAGGCCGACGACATCGGCGCGCTGGCCGACCGGCTGCTGCGCGACGGACTCGACGCCGCCGACGAGCTCTTGGCCGACACGAGTGCCGATGGCCGTGAGGTCGCGATCTGTGCGCAGGGCTCCCACGACATCTGCTGTGGCGCCGACGGCATGCGGCTGGTCGGCCAACTCGAGGCGGTCCGCCCGTGGGTGACCGTTCGCAAGGTCAGCCACACCGGCGGCCATCGCTACGCCCCGACCGGGCTCACCTTCCCCGACGGCCGCATGTGGGGGTTCGTCTCCACCGACGAGATGGCCGCCATCCTCGATCGCGACGGACGCCCGTCGGCGGTCGCGGATCGCTGCCGTGGCTGGATGGGGGCCGACGGGGTCGGCCAGGTCGCCGAACGAGCCGTGTTCGCCGCCCTCGACGACTGGGCGCTCGACGACCTCGTCCGCACCGTCGACACCGTCGCCGCCGGCGATGGTTGGGATTGCACCGTCGCGGTCGTCGACCGCACCTTCGAGGTCCGGGTCGAGCCCGGCCGCGCCGTGCCCACCATCACATGCCGCGCCGAAGGCGGACTGCCTGCGAAACCCGGGCGCGAGTATCGGGTCGCCTCGCTCCACGAGCGCTGATCAGCGGCGAGCGCGGAGCCGGCCGATCACTCGGTAGCCGCCGGCGGGGGCGAGGTGGCCGAACTCGCGTGAGTCCGCCCGGGTGACCTCGGCGTTGTCGCTCTCGATCCACATGTGGCCGTCGTCGCGCACGGAGGCGACCCGCTTGACCAGCCACATGCCCGACCGGTGCGGGTGCTCGACCACGCGGATCTGTCCTTCTCGCGCTTTGTCGCTTCGGAGTGCGAAAACCAGGTCGCCGTTGGCGTAGGTTGGGAGCATCGAGTCGCCGGTGACGATGAAGCGGCGAATCGGTGCAGAGGCCATGTGGGGAAACCTACGCTGGCGTCAGTCGACAACCATCCCTAGTTACAAGGTGACCCTCATGATGAACCGCCTCTTCGACGGTGCCGAGAAGGCCCACGCCCACTGCGACCTGTACTGCGGCGTCTACGACCCGGCCCAGGCGAAGATCGAGGCGCTGTCGTGCCTCAAGACGATCAACAAGTACCACGACTCCGACGACGAGCACTTCCGCACCCGCTGCATCATGGTGAAGGAGCAGCGTGCCGAAGAGGTCAAGCATCACCTGATGGTGCTGTGGGCCGACTTCTTCGCCCCCGCCCACTTCGAGGCGTTCCCCAACCTGCACCAGCTCTTCTGGGATGCCGTCCACCAGGCCGGCGAGGTCAAGAAGTCGACCGACGCCGAGGTGTGCAACAAGCTGATCGGCTTCATCGACGAGATCGCCGACGTGTTCTGGCAGACCGACAAGGGCAAGGACATGGGCGTCTACCCGCCCGGCTGATCCGACCGGTCATGGAACTCTGAACAACGGCCCCTCGCTCCGGCGGGGGGCCGTTGCGCGTCCCGGTGCCGAGGCTCAGCGGTCGGGCTGATCCGCCGCCAGGTCGGCCCGGTACGACTCCTCGAGCATCTCGGTGACCTGCTCCGCGGTCATCTGGTCGCCGAGGCCGGCGTGATCGACCAGCATCTGCCCCGCGGACGGGCGGCCGCTGATCTCGGGCCAGGTGTCGGGTTGCCAGAGTCCACTGCGGCGGAAGGCCTTCGCACAGTGCAGGAAGCCCTGTTCGAACTCGACCCCGATGGCCGTCGTCGGACGGCGGAACTCGTCGGTGAACAGGTCGAGGATCGCCGGGTCGGTCGTGATCGCCGCCGTGCCGTTGATGCGCAACGTCTCGCCCAGGCCGGGCACGACGAACAGCAGGCCGATCTGCCCCTGCTCGACGATGTTGCGGATCGAGTCGAGACGGTTGTTGCCGTTGAGGTCGGGGATGGCGAGGCGGCGATCGTCGAGCACCTTCACGAACCCGGGCGATCCGCCCCGGGGCGACACGTCGAGCTTGCCGTCGGCGTCGGAGGTGCCGACGAGCACGAAGGTGGACTGGGCGATGAAACCTCGACACGCGTCGTCGAGCCCGTCGGCCTCCTTCGCGACGGCAGCGCCGCCGGGTTCGCGGTAGAGCTTGCGCAGCTGGGAGACGTCGGTGATCGTGTGCTCGAACCCGGCCACGTCGGTCAGCCCGCGGTGACGAGGATGCGGGCGCTGGCGAACCCACCGACACCGACGGCATTGCCGTCGATCTGCACCGTCGCAGTGCCGTCGGGAGACATCGCGGTGACCGTGCCCTTGGAGCCGGGGGTGATCGACGACTGCTCGAGGAAGTCGAGCATGCCGTCGGTGAACTCGAGCTCTTCGGGGATGCGCTGGACGACGAAGTCGTTGCCCACGCCGATCGTGTCGAGCGCGATCAGATCGGGCGCTTGGTAGTCCGTGCCGGGGATCGGGTTGCCGTGGGGGCAGGTCGTGGGGTCGTTGAGGCGTTCCATCATCGCCTTCTCGACCGCGGGGGAGATCACGTGCTCCCACTTGCCGGCCTCTTGGTGCGCGTCGGCCCACGACAGGCCGAGGATGTCGGTCAAGAAACACTCCGCCAGCCGGTGGCGACGGACGACGGTCTCCGCGAGATGGAGGCCCTTCGGGGTGAGGGTGATCTGGCGACCGCCTTCGATCAGTCCTTCGGCTTCGAGCCGTTTGACCATCTCGCTGACCGCGGGACGGCTGACCTCCATGCGCTCGGCGATGCGCGCCTGGATGACGTCGAGGTCGTCCTCACCGAGTTCGTAGATGGTCTCGCAGTACTCCTCGAACGCCGGGTGCCACTCGGGGGACTCGTACTCGCTCATGTTGACCACCCTACTGGAGTCGCTTCGTCAAGAGTCCTCCCGATACCGTATAAGGCATGCCTGACACGCCTGCTGGCCCGCGAGGGTTCACGGTCGACGATGTCCACGTCACGCTCGGTGAGGCCGAGGTGTTGCGTGGCGTCGATCTGCAGGCCGATCCGGGTGAGCAGATCGCTGTCCTCGGGCCCTCCGGGTGCGGCAAGACCACCCTGTTGCGGGCGCTCGCGGGCCTGCAGCGCGTCGACTCCGGCGAGATCCGCGTCGGCGACCGGGTGGTCGCCTCGGGATCGATCACGGTCGCTCCCGAGCAGCGCAGCGTCGGTCTCGTCTTCCAGGACTGGGCGCTGTTCCCGCATCTGACCGTGGCGGCCAACGTCGCCTACGGGTTGCCGGTCGACGCCCGCGGCGGTCGTTCGTTCGGTCGTCGGCGCAAGGCACGCACGCGAGACGCGGTGGCCGATCTGCTCGACATGGTCGGGATCGCCGAGCTGGCCGACCGGCTGCCCGGCTCGCTGTCTGGCGGCCAGCAGCAGCGTGTCGCCCTCGCCCGAGCGCTTGCGC
>CAZEML010000171.1:0-9554 GCA_964513285.1 uncultured Candidatus Nemicrothrix sp. | reverse complement strand
GCTAGCCGTGAACGTCCATTCGTCGACCGGGAACTCCAGGGGCAGGATCCCGTTGAGCGGTACGACCGTCGGCGACGGAGTCGCGAGCGTCCCGTCGGCACACACGCCGACGGCTTCGTCGCTGCCGGCCGGTGCGGTCCAACAGAAGGTGAACGGGTCGAGGGCGACCTCGCCGTTCGCCCCTCGGATGACGAGTGGGGGCGGCTGCTCGAACGTCGGCTCGGGGCTGGTCGGCGTCGTTTCCGGGTCCGACTCGTTCGCGATGGTGGGTTCGGTCTCGCCCTCGGGCGCGAGGGTCGCCGTTGTCCCTGCGTCATCCCCGCACCCCGCGACGACGAGTGCGAGGACGACGGCGAAGAGGAACGACCCAGCGGTGCGCATCGATGTGATCATGGTGCATCCGACGATCGGCTTGCTCGGCTGGTTCCCGGCTCGTTGGATCGCTGGGCCGTCGGGCTCATTTTGCGCCGCACTGGGTGCCGATGGGCCCAATGGCCTCTCTTCACCTTCAAAACCTGCCGATTGGCACTCCATGGCTGGTGCCACGTTCGCGACCGGCGGATCCGCCACGTCCCAAGCGGACGCGTCGCGCACCTGGACGGCCCGCCCAGTCGTCGCATGGAGCCTTCGACTCCTCGCCTGGCTGACGCCGATCGTCGCCTCGTTTCTCGCCGCCCGCGTCTACGGCCTGCTGGTGTCCGCGGATGTCATCGGGTGGCCTGCGTTCTGGGGTGGTCTCCTGCTGATCACGGTCTCGATCGCACTTGCGGTCCAACACCGCATGCAGTCGCTGATGCCGCTCGTCGCCTTGTTCAACATGTCGCTCGTCTTCCCGGACCAGGCTCCCAGCCGGTTCGGCGTCGCGCTACGGGGCCGAACCGCCAACAAGCTCCATGCCAGCGCTGACGAACAGGGCGACGGGGATCCCGCCACCGAACTCCTCGGCTTGGTGAAGGCGCTCGGCCAACACGACCCACTCACCCGTGGACACTCCGAACGAGTGCGGGCCTACGCCGACCTCATCGGCCAAGAGATGGGCCTTTCTCAAAGCGACCGCGACCGGCTGGCGTGGGGTGCCCTCGCCCACGACGTCGGCAAGCTCGACGTCCGCCCCTCGACCCTCAACAAGAAGGGACGGCCCGACGCGGATGAGTGGGAAGAGATCCGAGGCCATCCCGGAGCGGCTGTTCACCGGATGGAGCCGCTCGAGGACTGGCTGGGCGATTGGGCACTCGCTGCGTCACAGCACCACGAACGCTGGGACGGCAACGGCTACCCGCTGGGTTTGAAGGGCGAGGAGATCAGCCTCGCCGGTCGCATCGTCGCGGTGGCCGACGCCTACGACGTCATGACCTCGGCGCGCAGCTACAAGCCGGCCTTGTCAGCGGAGGCGGCGCGAAGCGAATTGATCAACAACGCCGAGACCCAGTTCGACCCAGCGGTGGTGCGGGCGTTCTTGCAGGTCGGCCTGAAGCCGGTCCGGGCCGCAGGGCCTCTGGCCTGGCTCAGCGAGTTCGCCTGGTTCGCCCGCGTCCCCCAAGCCGCGAGTGTGGCCACGTCCAGCGCCGCGTCGACGGCGGCGACCGCCGCCGTCTCGATCGCCACCGTCGTCGCGTCACCACTCACCCCGACCGATGCCGACCTCCCCGAGCGCTACGAGGTCTCGATCGAGCGCACCGTCGATTCCGACGATGTCGACGACGCCGGCCCCGACGACCCGATCGCCATCGTCGTCGACACCACCACGACGACCACGACCGCCGACGCATCATCTTCCACGACCACCACGGTGACGGTGACGACCACCGCCGCGCCGGTCACGACCACCGAGCCCCCCGGGGACGTCGCGTCGACCTCGACGACGACCAGTCCTGCGGTCGTTCCGACGACGACCACCACCACCGCACCACCGGTCGACTCGACCACCACGACGACCACCAGCCCGAGCACCGCGCCGGCGACGCCTCCGACCACCACGGTCGCCACACCACCGGCTTCGACCACCATCGCGCCCACCACAACGACCGAGCCGGTGATGTATGCGTTCGCCTCCCCGGTGTACCTCGAGAGCCGGGTCGGCGGGGCGGACACGTTCTCGTTCCTCGACGGCAAGCTGAGCGACGGCGCCCTCCCCAACTACGACCAGGACCGCGACGACGACCCGGGCCTGCTGCTCAAGAAGGGTGACGGCATCGGCGAGATCGACCCGGCCAAGCGACACCGGTTCTGGGCCCCGACCAACGGCGGGGTGCTGCTCGGCGTCCCCGAAGTCGAGATCTGGGTGTCGACCAAGGACCACACGATCGACAAGACGGGTGTCGTCATCGCCAGCCTCGAGGACTGCAGCGCGTCGAAGGCCGACTGCACCACGATCGCCACCGGGACCGCCGCGTTCGACCAGGCCGACTTCGGGACCGAGTTCGGGCGGCTGCGGATCTCGATGACCGCCCTCGACCACGAGCTCGGACCCGCACGCTCGATCATGCTCAACCTGTTCGTGCACGACGGCAGCGAAGACGACCTCTGGTTCGCCTACGGCACCACGGAGTACCCGGGCTCGTTCACCATGGTTCAGGGCTGAGCGTCGGCGCCTTCGTCAGCGCAACCGAACCGCCCGGGGACCGTTGGTGACGGGATCCTTGATCAGGGCACGCACCGGCACGCCGATCCCGTACGTGTGCACGGTGCCGGTCGGCCGAACCCGAACGAAACAGCCGTCGGCCATGTCGAGCTCGCCGTGGCTGGTGATCGCCTTCAGCGAACCGTCCTCGATCAGCGGGGTGACGGCGGTATCGTCCATGGCCAGCACCTCGGCGCGAGCCTGGAACTGGACGGTGTAGGGCGGCCCGACCGGCAGCTTGCGAACCGGGATGACCACCCCGACCCGCCCGTCGGCGGCGATGTTCCGGGCCTTGCGGCTCGACGCCATCGTGTGCACGTAGAGCTCGTCGCCGACCGGCACATAGATGACCCCTGCCGCATGCGGGAAGCCGGCATCGGAGACCGTCGACAGGGTGGCGAACGAGCGGCTACGCACCGCCTTGCGGACCCGCTCGATCTGGGCGGCGTCGTCGGTGGTCGGAGCGGGGATGGCCTGGTTGGAGATGGTCTGGTTGGGGAGGGACTGTGTATTGTTCATGGCACCACCATGCTGATCATCAGGCGGATGATGAATCACTGAACCGCCGCCGCTCATGCTCATTCGTCCAGTCCGGTGGACGCACGATGCGAACGGACGCACACTGGGGTCATGGACGTCGACGACACGGGACTCGCCGAGCTCTTCCAGGGCGTGCACATGGACGGCGTCTTCTATTGCCCCTCGATCTTCACCGAACCGTGGGGCGTGAGCCTTCCGCCGATGGATGCCTGTGTCTGGTTCCACGTCGTCACGAGCGGATCCGGCACGGTCGAGGTCGACGGCAATGGCGCCCCGACCACGTTTCGAGCCGGCGACCTCCTGCTCATCCCCCACGGCACCGGCCATCGAGCCTGGGGAGCGGAGCCGGCACCCACACCGTCGGTGCTCGACCTGCCACACGACACCTTGTCGGAGCGGTACGGCATCCTCCGGCACGGCGGGGGCGGCGAACGCACCGAGCTCGTGTGCGGTGGTGTGAGGTTCGTTCATCCCGCCGCACGGACGTTGATCGACGCGCTCCCCCGCGTGATCCACATCGAGGCGGCGAACGTGCCGCGCCGGGATTGGCTCCGTACGACCCTCGATCTCATCGACGACGAGACCCGCCATAGCCGGCCCGGCGGCGACGTCATCGTCAGCCGCCTGTGCGACATCATCGTCGTCCAGGCGATCCGCAGCTGGATCGAGACCGACCCGTCGGCGCGCACCGGATGGTTGGGTGCGTTGCGCGATGCCCGCGTCGGCCGGGCGCTCGCAGCCATCCATCGAGAGCCGGCTAGGGACTGGACCGTCGCCTCGCTCGCCGACGAAGCACTGATGAGCCGATCGGGGTTCGCGGCCCGGTTCACCGACCTGGTCGGCGAGTCGGCGATGCGGTACGTGACCCGCTGGCGGATGCAGGTCGCCCACGACCTCCTCGCCGCCGGCGACCACACGGTCGCCGCCGCGGGACGGGCGGTCGGCTACGACGGCGAGGCCGCCTTCAGCCGGGCCTTCAAGCGCACGATCGGCCGCTCCCCCGGCGCCATCGCCCGAGAGGCGGGGCGGCTGCGTTCGCCCGTCGACGAACTCATCGCCATGGTGCCGACGAGTTCGTGACGGGTTCGGGCCAACCACCGAATTGGTCGGATCGGGAACCAATCACCCGCCCGGTGACGTTTCCTCCACCGTGAACCGGACTCGACGTCTCCGCCCCGGCCCGTTGCTCGGTCTCGCGGCGGCCGGCGGGCTGTGGCTGGTCGCCCCCGAGATCTACACCGGGACGTTCAGCGATCTCGGCACCTTCCTGTCGGTGGCTGCGCTGGTGGTGGCCGTCGTGGCGTACGTGCTGGCGATTCGCCGGTACGTCCGCCACCCCCAGGGGCGCGTCGCGATGACCGCCATCCCGCTCGGCGTGCTCGCGTTCGTGCTCCTGTGGCCGTACCTCCGCCCGCCGACCGAGGTCGACGAGGCGTTCCCGACGGTGGTCGCCGCCGCGACCGACGGTGACACCTCGACGACCACGACCACGACGACGACCACCACCACGACGGTCCCGCCTACCACCAGCGCGGCACCGTCCGATGATGCAGCGGCGCCCACGAACAGCGCGCCTCCGACGACGAGCACGACGACCAGCACCACGACGACCACGGTCCCCGCGGGACCGGTCGAGCTCGCCCGGGCGAGCTTCCAGGGCCTCACCGGTCATCGGGGCAGCGGCGACGCTGCGGTGTACCGACTCGAGGACGGGTCGACCCTGCTGCGGTTCGAGGAGGTCGACATCGGCTCGGGTCCCGCCCTCAACGTCTGGCTGGTTCCCGGCGAGGATCAGCGAAGCCTGGGCGGCGGCACCTACATCGCCCCGCTCACCGCCGAACGCGGCAACCAGAACTACGAGGTCCCCGCCGACCTCGACCTCACCGACGGAACCTGGACCGTCTTGGTCTGGTGCGACACCTTCTCCGTCGAGGTCGCCAACGCGACCCTGTGACGCTCAGCCGGCCGCGGTGAGGGTACGGAAGCGATCGAGGTCGACGTTGCCGCCCGACAAGGTGACCCCGACCCGCTGATCCCGGGCATCCACGTGGCGGGCGAGCACGGCCGCGAACGCGGACGCACCGGAGGGTTCGAGCACGATGTTGAGCCGCTCGAACGCGAACCGCATCGCTGCGACGATCTCGGCATCGGTGACGGTGACGACCTCGTCGACCCGTTCGCGGATGACGGCGAACGTCTTGTCGCCACACGAGGTCGTCTGCTGGCCGTCCGCGATCGTGTGCGGGGTCTCGGTGAGCGTGACTCGCGCACCGCTCTCGAGGGACTGCTTGACGTCGTCGCCCGCCTCGGGCTCGACCCCGATCACGCGCACGTTCCCATGCGCCTTCGCGACCGTCGCGCAGCCCGACACCAGCCCGCCGCCGCCGACACAGACGACGATGGTGTCGACCGGCTCGGTCGCGAAGAGCTCACGGGCGAGCGTTCCCTGGCCCGCCATGACGTCCCAATGATCGAACGGCGGGATCAGGCTGAGCCCTCGCTCCGATGCGATGCGTTCGCCGATGGCCTCGCGGCTCTCGGTGTAGCGGTCGTACTCGACGACCTCGGCGCCGTAGCCGGCCGTCGCCGCCTTCTTGATCGCCGGCGCGTCGGTCGGCATCACGATCACCGCGGGCACCTCGTGGAGCGCCGCCGCGAGCGAGAGCGCCTGGCCGTGGTTGCCCGACGAGAACGCCACGACGCCGGCGGATCGGACGGCCGGGTCGAGGGCGGCGACCGCGTTGTACGCACCACGGAACTTGAACGATCCGGTGCGCTGGAAGCACTCGGCCTTGAGCCGGATGTGGCCACCCGTGCGCTCGTCGAGCGTGCGGCTCGTGATCTCGGGGGTCTGGTGGACGACACCGGCGAGGCGGGCCGCGGCCCGGTCGATGTCGTCGAGTGTGAGGGTCTCCGCGTTCACGTCTCGGACCGTAGGCGCAAACGTCACCCGTCGGCGCCGGACTTCCCCGTACTGTTTCGGAGATGGCGCACCAGATCCTCGTGCTGAACGGTCCGAACCTGAACCTGCTCGGCCAACGCGAGCCCGAGGTCTACGGCTCGGACACCCTCGACGACATCGTCGCGGAGCTGACCGACATCGCGGCCGAGCGGGGCGTCGAACTGCGCCACGTGCAGTCCAACAGCGAGGGCGCGCTGATCGATGCGTTGCACGACGCCCGCGACTGGGCCGACGGTGTGATCTTCAACCCGGGGGCGTACACCCACTACTCGATCGCCTTACGCGACGCCGTCGTCGCCTGTGAGCTGCCGGTCGTCGAGACCCACCTGTCGAACGTGCATGCCCGGGAGGAGTTCCGCCACCACTCGGTCCTGTCGGGGGTGTGTCTCGGTGTCGTCCTCGGCTTCGGCAAGGCAAGTTACGCCGCCGCCTTGGATGCTTTGCTCCTCCATCTGAACTGAACGGCGTTTTGTGCCCGGTTTCGGGCATTTCTCCGAAACTGAACCTCATACAGTTTCGAAATCTGTCGAATCTGCAGACGTGGAGAGTGTCCCGAGGCGAGGGCCACGCGCAGTGTCACGGCGTGCGATGGTCGGAACCGGTGCCGTTGTCGGCGCCGGTGCGTGGGTCGCGCCCTCGATCCTGAGCTACGACCGGGTCGCGGCGGCGATCGGGTCGTGTGGCACCAAGCCGCGCCAGGTCGACTGGACGGACTTCGCCGGCCAGACGATTCCGGGAACCGTCAACGCCGCAGACGGCACGACGGTCACCGTCACCGTCTTGGACCCCGACAACGTGCAGGACACCACCTGGAACTTCCGGGCCTTCAACGGCACGATCAACGGACGCGACAACCCGGCGATCACGGGCATGAGCGGCGACAGCGGCACCGCGGGCGTGACGATCACCCTCGAGTTCTCGACGCCGATCCAGCCGTCGTTCTTCCTCGTCGACGTCGACCGCGCCACGAACTCGTGGGAGGACAGCGTCGAGGTCGTCGGCTTCCTCGGCGGTGGCGGCACCGGCTTTGATCCGGACTCGCTGACGATCGGCGGTGGCGCCGTCCAGGTGATCACCCCGCGGTTGGTCGAGGGTGTCTTCTCGTCGAACAGCACGAACTCCGAGGTCGAGGTCGACTTCCAGGATCTGGTCGACCGAATCGAGATCCGCCACTTCGACACCACCGCCTGGAACAACTTCCAGTGGATCGGTGTGCACGACCTCCACTGGTGCTGAGCCGCGGGCTCGGCGAGTGATCTGAGCCCTTCTGGCTTCGTTCGAAGCCAGCGAGTGAAGCGCTCAGCGAGTCAGACGCGTCGTGTTGAGGACGCGGATGAGGTGGAGTTCGGATCCGGCGGCGGCGATCTCGGCCTGGATGGCGTCGAGCTGAGGCGTTCGGGGCGCGGCCAGCCACATGCCCACGGCGCCGACGAGGAAGCCGGTGCCGTAGACGATCCACGAGCCGGTCAGCAGGAAGCAGATGAAGCCGACCGCGACCGCGCCCTGGGCGAAGCCGATGCGGACGAGCACGGCTCGCTGGAACGAGCGGGCGAGTTCGGTCGGTGACGAGCCATCGGGGTCGGGCACGAAGCGGGGTGCCAGCGCGAGCAGCACGGCGCCGATGACGGCGGTGATGATCACGCCGGTCGGGATGCTGACCGGCGCGCCCCCGGTCGCGGCGAGGGCGACGACCGGGATCCAGATGACGAGCATGGCGTTGACGAACACGAGCCACAGCAGTCGGGTGGCTTGCAGGCCGGAGTTCTGCATCGTCATCGTCCGCATACCGAGGAACGGGATGATGAGGGTCGGCAGCTGCTTGATGATCGGCTTCCAGCCGGGATCGTCTTCGACGGTCGGTCGGTTCATCGCAGCCAGCCGATCAGACGAGCTCGATACCGGCGCCCGCCATCTCCTCGAGCGCAGCGTCGGTCGTGTCGGGGGCGACGCCGGCGCAGTGGCCGAGGAGCACGCGGGTGGCGAAGCCGTGCTGCTTGGCATCGAGGGCGGTGGCGCGAACACAGTGGTCGGTGGCGATGCCGACGACGTCGACGTCGGTGACGCCCCGCTCCTTCAGCCACGCACCCAGGAGCACCGTTTCGTCGGCGGACGCGCCGCCGTCGAATCCGGTGTAGCTGGCGGTGGTGCGGCCCTTCAGGAACAGCTCGTCGATCGCGATCTTGAGGTTGTCGTGGAACTCGGCGCCGGGCGTGTCGGCGGCGCAGTGAACCGGCCAGGTGTCGACGAAGTTCGGGGCGTCGTCGACGGCCCAGTGCTCGCCCGGGTCGACGTGCCAGTCCTTGGTGGCGACGACGACGTCGTAGTCGCCACCGGCACGGTCGAGGCCGACGGTGTCGGTGATCGACTGGGCGACGGCGGCACCGCCGTCGACACCCATCGAGCCGCCTTCGCAGAAGTCGTTCTGGACGTCGACGACGATCAAGGCCTTGCGGGCCGAGTCGGCTGCACTCATCGGGGGCCTCCGGTGGGGACGGGGATGGAGAGGGGTTCTTCGACGCCTTCCCACACCGTCGGGATGGCGGGGCTCAGGGTGGGCCACGGCGTGCGGGCTTCGTCCTTGAGCCGGCTGCGGCGTTCGGCGCAGCGGGCCTTCGCTTCGGCCGGGTTGGTGAGGTCGGCGACGATCTCGCCGTCGCGCACCAGCGGGACCTGCGGGTTGAGGGTGTCGTCTTCGAGCTCGACCGGCAGGACCGACAACACCTCGGTGACGAAGTGACCGTTGCCGTCGACCACCCGGTGCACATCCTTGCGGCCGCCGAGGGTGCGCTTGCCCGGCGAGAGCTTGCCGACCGCGCGCAGCTCGCTGTGGGGTTCGTCGTCGTCGGCGATCGACACGAGCTTGTAGACCATCGACGCCGTGGGATGGCCGGAGCCGGTGACGAGGCTGGTGCCGACGAGATAGGCGTCGATCGGCGCTTCGGCGGCTTCGAGCTCGGCGACCTTGAACTCGTCGAGGTCGCTGCTGACGACGATGCGGCAGTCGGTCGCGTCGAGCTCGTCGAGCAGGTCGCGTGCGGCGATGCTGTCGCGCAGCAGTTCGCCGGAATCGATGCGGATGGCTCCGATGTCGGGGCCGACGACCTTCACGGCCCGCCGGATGCCTTCCATGACGTCGAACGTGTCGACGAGGTAGGTCGACTCGACGCCGAGCGTGTTGCGCTGGGCTTCGAATGCGTCCTCTTCGGTGGCGTGGGCGAGGACGAAGGCGTGGGCGGTGGTGCCGCCGGTCGGGATGCCGTGTCGGCGTCCCGCTTCGAGGTTGGACGTGGTGTCGAACCCGCCGACGAAGCCGGCCCGGGCGGCAGCGACCGCGGACTCCGGGTCGGTCCGCCGGGACCCGCCCTCGATGAGGAGGCGACCACCGGCGGCGTCGGCCATGCGAGCGGCGGCGCTCGCGACGGCGCAGTCGTG
>CAZEML010000170.1:1208-9570 GCA_964513285.1 uncultured Candidatus Nemicrothrix sp. | reverse complement strand
CTCGGTGGGGGCCGGCACATAAAAAACGTGTTCGGTCTTGTACACATAGTTCCAGAGCGACTCGAGGTCCTCCCACACGGTGAGGTTGAGCAGGATGCGCGGATCGTCGTACGCACTGACCTCGACCGCACTGCCCGAGTCGTCCTGGAACCGCCACACCGCCCCCGGCGACTGATCACCGAGGCCGTTGATGTGATCGAGGTTGTCGATGAAGTCCGCGAAGCGCGGATCGTCGTTGTCGAACTTCGCGGTCGCGACGTTGAACTGGGCGAGCTGCCAGCTCACACCCGGGGGCCGAACTCCGGCCGCCGCTTCTCGACGAAGGACACAATGCCCTCCTGTCCGTCAGGTGAGGCGACACCCGCAGCCATGTAGCCGGTCGCGTACTCGTACGCCTGGGCCTGGGGCATGTCGATCTGCGCGTAGTAGGCCTGCTTCCCGAGGGCCTTCGACGTCGCCGAACCGCGGGTGGCTCGCCGCATCAGGTCAGCGGTCTCGTCGACCAGTTGGTCATCGGGGACAACCCGATTGACCAGACCCCAATCCGCCGCGGTGTGCGCGTCGATGGGATCTCCAACCATCGCCAACTCCAAGCCACGCTTGCGGCCGACCGCCCGTGCGATTCCGACCATCGGCGTGTGACAGAACAGGCCGCCCTTCCCGCCTGGCGCTTGAAAGCCGGAGGATTCGGCCGCCACCGCCATGTCGCACATGGACACCAACTGACACCCAGCTGCGGTCGCCAGCGCGTGCACGCGGGCGATCACCACCTGAGGCACGGCCTGGATCAACAGCATCATGTCGGTGCAGAGGTCGATCAGCTCGCGCGCTTCGGCTTCGGAGTTCCCCACCATGTCTCCGAACGCATGGCCTGCGGAGAACACAGGGCCTTCCGCCGCGAGGATGATGCCGAGCGCGTCGGACTCTGCTGCCTCCTGAAACGCCGCTCGGAGCTCGAGCATCGTCGTGCGGGCGAGGACATTGCGCTTCTCGGGGTTCGTGAGGGTGATCGTGACAACCGTGCCATCACGGTCAACGCGAATCGACTCGTAACTCATACCCGCGACGGTACCGCGGACTCGACCAACCATCGAAAGATCGGGTCGACGTCGCGGTCGGTCATCATCTCGGGATGCCACTGCACGCCGACGATCGGGAGTTCGGTGTGCTCCAAACCCTCGACCTTGCCGGTGTCGTCCCAGGCCGTCGGGCGGTACCCGTCGGCCAGCCGATCGAGCATCTGATGATGCAGTGAGTTCACCGTGATCGACTCGCCGTAGAGCGAGCCGAGGAGCGAGTCGGGTTCGAAGCGCACCCCATGGATCTCGGTGGCCGGATCGAGGTCGTAGCGGGCGTGTTCGGGAACGTGTTGCTCGAGCGTGCCACCGCCGTGCACGTTGGCGACCTGGATGCCTCGGCAGATACCGAGCACCGGGAGTTGATGCTCGGCCGCGCCGTCCATCAACGCGAACTCGAGCCGATCTCGTTCGGGTTCGGGCGGAAACAGGTCGGTCTCGGCGGCTTGGCCGTAGAGGCTTGGTTCGACATCGGTGCCGCCCGCGAGCAACAGGCCGTCGCACCGCTCCAACACGTCGGTCGGGTCGGCATCGATCGGGACGTGGACCGGGAACCCACCGGCCGCGATGACCGCTCGCGTGTAGTCGGCGAAGTAGAGATCGATCTCGAGCCCAGCCAGCGCGTCGGGCGTGCCATCAAGGTCACCGAATCGTCGGCGGCGGCCGACCAGGCCGATCAGCGGCTTCACGAAAGGATTAGAGGCCACCGAGCCACGAAGCCAACGCCTCGCCGATCTCGTGGGGCGAGTCCTCCTGCACGAAGTGGTTGCCCGCGACCTGGACCTCGGTCTGGTTGGGCCAGCTTCGGCAGAAGTCCCGGGTCTCGCCGATCAGAATCGCGCCCGGGTCACAGTCGACGAACAGCTTCGGCAGATCGCTCTCCGACAACCAGTCGGCATAGGCCTGGGCGATCTCGACCACGTCTGCCGGCTCGCCCTCGAGCGGGATCTGGCGGGGCCACGTGAGGGTGGGTCGACGGTGCTCGGCTTCGACGAACGGTCGTCGATACTCGTTCATCTCGTCATCGGTGAGATCGCGCAGGATCGACGCGGGCAGGACCGCCTCGACGAAGAGGTTCTTGGCGATCACCATCTCCTCGCCGGCCTCGGACCGGAACCCCTGGAAGATGCCGCGAGCGGCCTCGGGCCATTGCGCCCACGTGACCGGCCGCACGATGGCCTCCATGTAGCAGATGCCCTTGACCCGGTCGCGATGACGGTTCGCCCAGTCGAAGCCGAGCGCCGAACCCCAGTCGTGGATGACGAGGGTGACGGCATCACCGAGATCGAGCTGGTCGAGCAGGCCATCGAGGTACTCGCGGTGCTCGACGAACGTGTACGAGCCCGGGCCGGTGTCGTCGAGCTTGTCGCTGTCGCCCTGGCCGATGAGGTCGGGGACGATGCAGCGCCCCATCGACTCGACGTGGGGCACGATGTTGCGCCACAGGTACGACGAGGTCGGGTTGCCGTGCAGAAAGACGATCGCGTCGCCCTCACCCCGCTCGTGATACGCCATCTGCTTGCCGTTGACGGTGGCGTAGGCCTTGCTCAGCGGGGTGGGATCGATCGCAGCGCTCATGCGCGAAACGTATGCGATAGACCATGACCATGCGAACGCTCCGACAGATGTGGAACGACGGCGACAACGTCGTCGGCGGATGGCTCTCGATCCCGGCGACCCTCTCCGCGGAGGTGATGGCTCGCGCCGGCTTCGACTATGTGTGCGTCGACACGCAGCACGGCTCGGTCGAGTACCAGATCACGGTCGAACTGATCCGAGCGATCGAGCACGGCGGCTCCTGCCCGATCGTGCGGGTGCCGTGGAACGAGCCCGGCATCATCGGCAAGATGCTCGACGCAGGGGCGCACGGGATCATCATCCCGATGGTCAACACCGTCGAAGAGGCGGAGGCGGCGGTCGCCGCCTGTCGCTACGCACCCCACGGCGGGTCTCGCAGCTTCGGCCCGACCGTCGTCGCCAACCGGCACGACGACTATGTGGCCTGGGCCGAGCACAACGTCGCGGTGATCCCGATGATCGAAACCGAGCAAGCGGTGGCCAACCTGCCGGACATCCTCCAGGTCCCCGGGATCGACGGCGTCTACGTCGGGCCGGCGGACCTGTCGCTCACCCTCGGGCTGCCGCCCGGGAACAACGACGGCGACCAGGCCTTCGACGACGCCTATTCGACCATCGTGGCCGAGTGCCAGAAGGCCGGCGTCGCCCCCGGCTGTCACGCCACCGCCGCGCTCACCCCGACCCGGTTCGAGCAGGGGTTCCGCATGGTCACGGCGATCGCTGACCAGCTCGCGCTGCGCGACGGCGCGCTGGCCGCGTTGGCGACGGCGCGCGGCGAGGACGCCGGGTCTGGCGGCGGCCTCTACTGACGGTTCACAGCGCGGCGGTGGAGTTCGGCGACGAGCTCCGGGGCGTGCTCGCCGAGTGCCGGCACCCGACCCGGCGGATCACCGACGCCGTCGAGGTTGAACGGCGGCCGATAGGTCATCGCGGTACCGGTCGGGAGCTCGGTCGGCAGGAAGCGCTCGCGGGCATGGAGCTGCTCGTGCTCCCACAGCGCGATCGGGTCGTTGACCTCGGCGAACGCGATGCGTGCGGCCGCCAATCGACGGCGGGTCTCATCGGCCGGTCGAGCTCGAAGCGCGGCGCGTAGCTGCGGCTCCCATTCGCCGAGGTTGACCAGCCGGTCCTCGTTGGTCGCGAAGCGGGGATCGTCGACGAGTTCGGGCTGTTCGAACACCTCGGTGCACAGCGCGACCCATTCGGTGTGGTTCTGCACCGCGATCATGATCTCGGAGTCGTCGGCGAGCGGATACATGCCGTACGGGGTGATCATGGCGTGCCGATGACCGGCCCGGACCGGCGCTTCACCCCGACCGACGGCGCCGTACGTCGGCGCGGCCGTCCACTCGGCGAGGCACTCCAACATCGAGAGTTCGATCGTCGACCCCTCCCCCTGCACGCCGCGCCGGACGAGCCCGGCGAGGATCGACGACAAGGCGTACATGCCGGTCGCGATGTCGGCGACCGAGAAGCCGACCTTGCTCGGTTCGTCGGGGGAGCCCGTCAAGGCGATGGCGCCGGCCTCGGCCTGGATGGCGAGGTCATAGGCCTTGTCGTCGGTTCGAGGGCCGCCCAACCCGTACCCGGAGATCCCACAGCTGACCAGGTGTGGATGCCGATCGCGGACCTGGTGGGCCAGCAAACCGATTCGCTCGGCCGCGGCCGGCGCGAGGTTCTGGATGAAGACGTCGGCCCCGGCGAGCAAGCGCTCGAGTTCGTCGCGGTCGGCCGTGGATTTGAGGTCGAGTTCGAGACTGTCCTTGCCTCGATTGCCCCAGACGAAGAACGCCGATGAGCCGGCGACGGCGGTGTCGTAGTGGCGGGCAAAGTCCCCGACCCCGGGTCGTTCGATCTTGAGCACCCGCGCGCCGAGGTCGACGAGATGGCGCGTCGCCAGCGGCGCCGCGATCGCCTGCTCGACAGCGACGACCACGATGCCGTCGAGCGGACCTGAGCTCATCATCAGTAGCTCTTCGGCAACCCGAGGCACTTCTGGGCGACGAAGGCGAGGACCAGATTGTTGTTGATCGGCGCCACTTGGTAGAGCCGGGTCTCTCGGAGCTTGCGTTCGATGTCGTACTCCTCGGCGAACCCGAAGCCACCGAAGGTCTGAACCGCGGCATTGCCGGCCTCCCACGACGCCTCCGAGGCGAGCATCTTGGCCATGTTGGCCTCGGCCGCGCACGACTCCCCTGCGTCGAAGAGGTTCGCCGCCTGCCAACGCATGAGGTCGGCGGCCCGAACGTTGGCGTAGGCCTTGGCGAGCGGGAACGCGACGCCCTGGTTCATCCCGATCGGACGACCGAACACCTCCCGCTGGTTGGCGTACTCGCTCGCCTTCGCGAGGAAGAAGCGGCCGTCGCCGATGCACTCGGCCGCGATGAGGATCCGCTCGGCGTTCATGCCGTCGAGGATGTGGCGGAACCCCATGCCCTCGGTGCCGATCAAGGCGTCGGCCGGGATGACCACATCGTCGAAGAACACCTCGGTGGTGTTGTGGTTCATCATCGTGGGGATCGGGTTGATCGTGAGCCCCGGCACGAGATCGCCGGCGTCGTCGCGCATCTCGACGAGGAAGACCGACAGCCCCTCCATGCGGTTGGTGACCTCGTCGGCCGGCGTGGTGCGGGCGAGCAGCACCATGAGGTCGGAGTGCTCGGCTCGCGAGGTCCAGATCTTCTGACCGTTGATGCGCCACGTGTCGCCGTCGCGCTCGGCCCGGGTGCGGATCGCGGTGGTCTCCGAGCCGGCCGTCGGTTCGGTGACCCCGAACGCCTGCAGACGCTTTCGGCCGTCGGCGACCTGCGGCAGGTAGTGCTGCTTCTGTTCCTCCGACCCGTGGCGCAGCACCGTCCCCATCACGTACATCTGGGCGTGGCAGGCCGATGGGTTCCCGCCGCTGGCCGAGATCTCTTCGAGGATCACCGACGCGCCGGCCAGGCTCAGCCCGCCGCCGCCGTACGCCTCGGGGATCAGCGAACCCAACCAGCCCTGGTCGGTGAGCTCGGTGACGAACTCGGTCGGGTAGGTCGAGGGCTCGAGCCCCCGCCAGTACTCGTTGCCGTAGCGATCGCACAGGCGGCGAACCTCGGTACGGATGTCGTCGAAGTCCTCGGGACGGGCATCGGTCACGAGGCCAGGCTTACCGACCCGATGTGACACGTGCAACGCGAGGGCGGGCGGGATCCGCGCGCGACCTAGCGTGAAGGGGTGATCCCCCTGTTCGAAGAACTCCAGAAGACCGCGGTCCAGCAGGGCTTTCGCACCCTGAACTCCGTGGTCCGCCCGCTGGCGAAGGCCGGGCTGACCTCACCACTCCCCGTCGGAATCGGCGTCGTCGTCGTCGAGACGACCGGCCGAACGAGCGGCAAGGTGCGCGAGGTCCCGTTGCTCGCGACCCGGATCGGCGACCGCATCGACGTGTCGACCGTCCGACGCGATTCCCAGTGGATCAAGAACCTCGAAGCCGATCCCGACGGCGCCGTGTGGCTCTTCGGGAAGCGCCGCGAAGCGACGGCGGAGATCACCGAGGGCGACGTTCTCACCCGGGCGACCTTCGAACTCTGATCAACCGCGACCCGGTCACGGCGCGGTTGATCAGCTGAGCTGGTCGGCGGGGGCCCAGGTGGCGTGCGTGCCCGAGGAGATGCGCTCCGGGAGCTTGACGCGAGCGATCGGACCGGCGCCCGGATCGGCGGCGTCGAAGATCTCACAGTGCGACTCGTCGTTGACCAGGTCCGACGAGAAGGTGACGAGATAGGCGTCGTCTTCGGCTCGCGAGCCGAGCTTCGGCGCGACGACCGTCTCCGACACGAAGGTGCCTTCCGGCGCTTCCCAGAGTTCTTCGGTTCCGGTCACGACGTCGTGCTTCACGAGTCCGTCGAAGGCGAACAGACCGTGGGCGCAGCGAGCGTTGTAGCTGTAGCGGTACGGACGACCCCAGTGCTGCCCGTTGATCATCGGGAACTCGGTGCACGTGTCGCTGAGCGGTTCTTCGGTGGTCTCCCCGGTGACCAGGTTGAACCGCCAGCGGTGGGCGCGGGCCTGCAGCACGTTCATGTCGAGTGTCTCGAACCCCTTGTGGCGGGGATCGGTGTTGGCGCTGCGGTCGACGCCTCGGGCGGTCGGGTTGTGCTGGAAGAAGCCGTCGAGCACGACCTCGTCGCCGTCCTCGTAGGCGTTGGTCCAGTGCAGGACGAACGTCGGGTCCGCTTCGAACCAGCGGATGTCGTCGGTGGTGCCGTGGCGGGGCACCAGCGCGAACCGGCTGGGGAGGTCGCGTCGGAAGACGTTGGAGTAGTAGCCCGCCTCGAGCGCTTCCGGATCCCAGAACAACGGGAGGTCGTTCAGGATCGACCAGTGCTCGGTGAACATCATGTCGTGGGGTAGGCGAGGCCCGGGGAGCGGCACGTCGATGTAGGTGACGAGCTCGCCTTCGGGGCTGACGACGCCGTAGTGCATGTACGGGGCGTCGGGCCCGTAGTTGAAGAAGAGGAGTTCGCCGGTGTGTTCGTCGACCCGCGGGTGGGCGGACACCCCTTCGGGCGGGAAGAAGCCGCCCCACTCCGTGGTGCCCATCGTCTCGAGCGTGTGCGGATCGAGCCGGTACAGCTCGCCGCACTGATAGAAGCTCGCCAGGGCCTCACCCCGATGCACGATCACATCGGTCGACGCGTTGTCCTTCATCATCGACCGGGCACCCCAGCCGTGGTCGGCGGTCGCGTTGGACGGATGCTCCGCGATGCCGGCCCACAGCGACCGACCCGCTTCCTGCTCGGCGAGAAAGCCCTCGGTGCGGATGAACCGGTTGGCGTACTTCGCCTCGCCACCCGCGAAGGCGATCGAGTGGAGCATGCCGTCGCCGTCGAAGGGGTGGTACCGCTTGATCGGTTCGAAGACGGCGGTCTCGGTGTTGCGGAGATACACGCCCGCGAGATCGTCGGGGATCTCGCCTTCGACGTCGAGATCCCAGGCGTCGTACTCCCGATACTGCGGACGCCACACGCCGCTGCGATACGGATGGTCGTCGTCGGGCGGGAGTCCGCCATGCACTTCGTTTCGCAGCTCGACCTTCATGGACCCATGCTGGCTCATGGGTGTCGAGCCGTCACGTCTGCGACACTGACGGCATGCCCAGCTCCGTCAGCATCCTCGGCGTCCACCAGACCGACTTCGCCAGCAACCTGGCGAAGACCGGCGGCGACATCGCCGACCTCACCGCGGAGGCGGTCGCCGCCACGCTGGCCGACGCCGGTATCGAGGCCGGCGCGGTCGAGAGCATCCACGTCGGCAACGCGTTCGGCCAGCTCTACACCGGGCAGGGTCACCTCGGCGCCATGCCCGCGACCGTCGAGCCCGACCTCTGGGGCGTTCCGGCGATGCGCCACGAAGCCGCCTGTGCCTCGTCGTCGATGGCCGCGCTGTCGGCGATGGCCGAGATCGAGGCCGGCCGCTACGACTGTGTGCTCGTGCTGGGCGTCGAACAGGAGAAGACGATGCCGGGCGGTCCAGCCGCCGCCGTGCAGACCGCGGCGGCCTGGGTCGGTCACGAGACCGAGGGCATCGAGTTCTTCTGGCCCTACGCCTTCGACCGGGTGGCGGGTGAGTACGACCGCCGCTACGGCATCGACGACGAACACCTCCGCGCGATCGGCGAACTCAACCTGCGCAACGCGAAGGACAACCCCAACGCCCAGACCCGCGCC
>CAZEML010000170.1:0-1198 GCA_964513285.1 uncultured Candidatus Nemicrothrix sp. | reverse complement strand
TCACCCCCGAGTCGTTCAGCGACGACGACGAAGCCAACCCGGTCGTCGAGGGCCGACTGCGCCGCAACGACGTCACCCAGATCACCGACGGTGCCGCCGGCGTCGTGCTGGTCAGCGACCGCTGGCTCGCCGAGCACGGACGTCGCCCCAAGGCCGTGATCGGGGGTTGGGGGCACCGCACCGTCGGTCTCCCGATCGATCAGAAGTTCGAGCGCAGCAGCGACAGCGAGTACGTGATGCCCCACGTCCGCCAGGCGATCACCGATGCGTTCGCTCGCGCCGGGATCGACGGCACCGATCAGCTCGATGCGATCGAGACCCACGACTGCATGACGCCGTCGGAGTACATGGCGATCGATCACTTCGGCATCACCGCCCCTGGCGAGTCGTGGAAGGCGGTCGAGGAGGGACGTCTCGAACGCGATGGCGACATGCCCGTCAACCCGAGCGGCGGCCTGATCGGCGGTGGCCATCCCGTCGGTGCGACCGGTGCTCGCATGCTCGTCGACGCCACCAAACAGGTGAGCGACACCGCCGGCGACTACCAGGTCGACGGTGCGGACCGGGTCGCCACCCTGAACATCGGCGGCTCGACCGCCACCACCGCCTGCTTCATCGTGGAAGGAACCTCCGAGTGACCGACTTCACCCAGATCACCCTCGACCTCCCGGGCCCCGACGAGTCGGGGATCGCCATGCTCACCCTCGACCGGCCCGAGCAGATGAACGCCTTCACCAACGTGATGGTGCGCGAGATGATCGAAGCGTTCGACATCACCGACGCCGACGACTCGGTGCGCTCGGTGATCGTCACCGGCGCCGGCCGAGCATTCTGCGCCGGCGCCGACCTGTCGGGCGGAGCCGACACGTTCAACGCCTCTGAGCAGCCCGATCGGGTCGCCAGCGACAACACGACCCGGGTGCCTCGAGACGGCGGCGGACGGGTCACGACCCGGATCTATGAATCCCGCAAGCCGGTGATCGGCGCGATCAACGGGCATGCGGTGGGGGTCGGCATCACCATGACGCTGCCGATGGACATCCGCCTCGCCTCGACCGAAGCCAAGATCGGGTTCGTGTTCGCCAAGCGCGGCATCGTCCCCGAGGCCGCGTCGAGTTGGTTCCTGCCCCGCCTGGTCGGCATCAGCCAGGCGCTCGAATGGACGTACTCCGGCAAGGTGTTCATGGCCGACGAAGCG
>CAZEML010000169.1:0-9823 GCA_964513285.1 uncultured Candidatus Nemicrothrix sp. | reverse complement strand
ACTTGAACAGACCAGCGAGCAGCGGGTGAGTTCTGAGATCGTCGCGTTGCATCAGGGAGTCCAACAACACGTGACCGCGCACTGGGCGCCGCCGCCGTGCTGGTTGACCGACAGCCCGGTCTCCTCGCACGCCCGGTAGATCGGGTCATAGACGTCGGTCCAGAGCTTCGGGACGTCGGCGTCCGGCGGCACCGCCGGGAAGAGGATGCCCTTGAGCCCGTGCTCGGCCGCCCAATGCACTTCGCGAACCGACGCTTCGACGTCGTTCGGGAAGATCTGGGCGAGGCCGGCCCGGCGGCCGGGGTAGTCCTGGCACCACTCGACGAGCCAGCGGTTGTGGGCCTGGAGCCCGGCCCATCGCTGGTCGAGCTCGTCGGCGGTCTTGGGCGGGCTGGCGACGAGCGCACCCGACGGGAAGAACGGCGGAATGGTGTTGGGGAACACGATCTCGGCCGCCTGGCCATCGGCCTCGAGCTGGCGCTGGCGGACGTCGTTGTCCCAGTTGCGGATCTTGGTCTCGTCGGTGAGGTCTTCCCACGGGTTGTCGAAGTCCTCGGCCCAGGCGTCGAAGTCGGCGTGGTACGACGACTCGAGATAGTCGCGGTAGGTGTGCAGGTCGGCACCGGCGTGGCAGTCGGCCGAGACGAGCGTGTAGCGATCGGTCATGGCCCAGAGGCTAGGGCCTGACCTGACGCCGCGTCAGATCCGAGCGCCGGTGTCAGGACCGGGTCACGCCCGCAGGACACCGCCGCCGTCGGCGCCGATCGTCTGGCCGGTGACGTACTGGCTCGCGTCGCTCAGCAAGAAGGCGACGACCGGCGCGATGTCGTGTTCGGCGTCACCGTCGCGGCGCAGCGCGTGGTCGTCGTACAGGGCGGCGAACGCGGCCTCGCGGTCGGGATCGGAGCCTTCGGCGGGCGCACGGTGGGCGACCGACGCCGGTAACACACAGTTGACGGTGATGCCGTAGCCACCCCACTCGCGAGCGGCGGTCCGGGTGAGCGACCGGATCGCCTCGTTGCTGGCGGCGTAGGGGCCGTACCCGGGGGCGCCGGTGATGCCCATCCCCGTCGCCATCGTCACGATCCGCCCCCGGCCCTGCTTGATGAACTGGGGGAGCGCGGCCTGCATCAACCACAACGTGCCCTTCGGGCCGGTGTCGAAGAGGAGATCCATGTCGTCTTCGGTGATGCTCGCCAGTTGGCGGACGGGGCGGAAGCTCTGGGCGTTGGCCACGACGCCGTCCAGGCGACCGAACCACTCGAGGGTGGCGTCGACCACCCGCTGGTTGGCGTCGCGGTCGGCGACGTCGGCCGCGATGGCGAGATGCTCGACGCCCAGCTCGGTGAGCTCCGCCGATGCCGCGTCGAGACGTTCTTGCTTCCGGCCGGTGATGACCACCCGTGTCCCGTTGGCACCGAGGTGACGGGCGATGCCGAGCCCGATCCCGCGCGAACCACCGGTGATGATCACCGTCCGACCGAGTTCCCGGTTCACAGCGTGGCCTGCTTGCCGCCGTCGACCGGGATCGTGACCCCGTTGACGTAGGAGGCGTCGTCGGAGGCGAGGAACGCCGCCGCGGCGGCGATCTCTTCGGGTTTGCCCATCCGTTGCATCGGATGGTCCTTGACGTGCTCGCCGACGCCACCGGGCCGGGTCGCCAACCAGGCGAGGATCCCCGGAGACTCGATCGGCCCTGGTGCGATCGCGTTGGCCCGGATGCCTCGGGTCCCGTACTCGAGGGTGAGGGTCTTCACGAGCGACTGGACGCCGGCCTTCGCCGCGCCATACGCCGTGAGCCCCCGCACCGCGTTGATGCCCGCGCCCGAGGAGGTCGCGAGGAAGACGCCGCCGCCCTGCTCCAGGAACACCGGGATCGCGGCTTGGGCGGCGTGCCACGGGGCGTCGAGGTTGAGGGCGAGCGTCTGGCGATAGTACCCGTCGTCGGAGGACTCGAACGGCGTCGGGAAGGCACCGCCGGCGTTGGCGAACATGACGTCCAGGCGGCCGAACCGGTCGAGCGCCGCCTCGATGAGGGTCGCCGCCGCAGCGGGCTCGGTCACGTCGAGCACGCTCGGTGCGACCCGATCGTGCTCGAAGGTCGCGAGCGCCTCGGCATCTCGGTCGGCGGCCACGACCAGCGCGCCTTCGGCGACGAAGCGGTCGACGCAGGCGCGGCCGATGCCGGCGCCCGCCCCGGTCACGACGATCACCCGATCGGTCAGTCGCTGCATCACGGCGGCGACCCTACCCCTCGCCCAGAAAGCGGTCGGCGTAGCGAGCGAAGCGCTCGGCGATCTCGTCCGCGTCGAGGCCGTAGTCGGCCAACTCATAGCGGTGCGCACCGACCCCGTCCTCGCGTTCGGCAGCCGCCGCGTCTCGGGCGCGATCGGTGATGTCGTCGGTGACGTCGATCCCGAGGCGGTCGTACACGGTCGACACGGTGCCGACCGGGTCGCGTACGAGGTCGAGGTGACGCACGTGCACGGTGCGTTCCGCGGGGAGCACGCCCTCGACATGGTCGACGAGCGCGTCGAGTGACCGGGCGTAGAGCTCGAGGTGGTAGTGACCGATCTCGACCGGGTCGACCGAGTCCGAGAAGGCTCGTCGGAGCGCGACGACCAGCGAGCTGACCGAGCCGAGGACTCGAGCCGGATCTCGGTGGGTCACCGCGAAGCTGGCGTCGGGGTAGGTGGCGACCAGTTCGGGGATCGACTGCAGATGGACCGGTGACTTCAGCACCCACCGCCGGGTCGGCACGCGCCGTTGCAGGAGCTGCAACACCCGTCGGTGCACGTCGTAGGCCGGCTGCATGTCGCAGGCCGTGAGGTAGTTGGTGTAGGCGGGCAGGCGGTAGCGGCTGATGAACTCCTCGGACCGGAACGCGAACGACATCGCCGACAGACACTCCTTGGGCATGCGGGCGTCGTAGGTGTGGATGGCGCGGATCTCCGCCTGCTGCGCTTGCGGCCACCCCAGCTCGGCGGCCGCCGCCTCGATCACGGCCGGTTCGTCGGCGCTCGTCGGATACAGGAACTCCCAGCCCTGCGGGACCCGATGGTGGGGATGAGCGGCGAGGAGTCGGTGGAGCGCGGTCGTGCCCGTCCGCGGTGGGCCGATGACGAAGATCGGGGCATCGATCCGTTCGTTCGCGAGGGTCGGGTCGGCCTCGAACGCAGCCTCGACCGCGGCCGCGCCGTCGATCAGCCGTTGCAGGAACCGATCGGTGAAAGCCGCACCCGCCTCAGTCAGGAAGGCATCGTTCGCGAGTCCGAACCGGATCATTCGCAACGGGTCGACGCGATGCATCCCGAAGTCGACGTCTTGGTAGCTCATGTGCGGAAGCGCCAGCGGAGGTGGGCTTGGCGGGCGGCGAGTTCGGCGGCGCGCTCCGTCGCGCTCACCCGTGGGGTGTCGGGCGGCAGGGCGGCGGCGATCTCGGCCGCGGGCATCCGCTGGGCCGACACGTCCGGTCGTTCGTCGCTCGTCGGCCAGAACCAGCGGAGGGTGCACAAGCCGGTCGCCCGAGCCTGGGTGTCGAGCCAGTTCGGGACCCCCGGGTCGGTCGCGGCCAGCACGAACCGCACCCGACCATCGGCGCTCACCTGCGTCTGGGTGTGGTTGCGGCTGCTGATCGCCCCGTAGGGATCGATGAGCTCGAAGGTCCGCATCATGTAGAGCTGGGCCGCCCAGTAGCGAGCGGCGGGGACGTCGGTCTCGATGACGAGGGCCTCGCCCGGTTCGAGATCCCAGAAGAGGAACTCGTAGCGGGCCGCGGCCAGACCCTTGGTCGGCAAGGTGACGCTGGTCGTCGCGAACGAGTTCGGGACCCGCTCGGCCCGGTTGCGCTCGAGATAGTCCACCCAGAACCCGAGCGAATCCCGGATCTGGTCGAGCCCCCCGTCGATCCGGGCATCGAGGGCCGGCGGGGTCGCTTCCGGCTCCGGATCGAGGCATTCGATCGTGAACGTGGCCGGCTCCTCGGCCCGCCAGTCGAAGTAGTACTCGCGGATCGACGCCATGATCGCGCCGTCGGGAAGGTCGACTCCGCCGTCACCCAGCACGATGTCGATGTCGTCGCCGGGCCCGATCCCGAGGTCGGAGGCCGTCACCGTGGCGAGCGTGCCCCAGGTCTCGTTGTGCATGAAGCCGGCCCGGATGGCGAGGATGAACTCCTCGCAGCTGTGCATCCGCCCTCGGACTCGGTAGCGGCGCGCCGGGTCGATGCGGGCGTGGCGGTAGACGTTGTCGGCGTTGGGTCCGCCCCACTGGCTGACGAGATCGTTGTGTCGATGGAAGAACGGACGGGCCGGGTCCGAGTGCAGCACGGACCACGAGAGCCACAGCACGATCTGGTCGAGCAGGTGTTCGAGGTTCTCCTCGTCGACGGCGAACTCGTCGGCGAGTGCCTCCACCCGGCTCCACGGAACGTTCACCGGGCGAAGGGGTCCTTGCCCATCTGATCCCGGACCGAGACGACCTCGGGGTTGGTGAGGGTACGGCGTTGCCAGTTCGCGCCGTCGACGACGAGGGTGTGGCCCGAGATGAAGCGGGCGTAGGGCGACGCGAGGAAGGTGGCGGCCCAGCCGAGTTCCTGGCGTTGCCCGACCCGCATCGCCGGCTGGCAGGCGTCCTTGTCGTGGGTGCGGACGAGGTTGCCCTGGATGTCGGCGGTCATGTCCTCGTGGGGCATCAGGCCGGGGACCAGGCCGTTGACCTGGATGCCGTACGGGCCCCATTCGACGGCGAGGGTCTCGACCATGTTCTTCACGCCGGCCTTCGCGGCTGCGCTGTGGGCGAAGCCGGGACCGCCGGTCCAGGCGTAGGTGGCACCGATGTTGATGATCGATCCGGGTGTCTTCGCGGCGAGGTGGCGACGGCCGAACTCGCGAGCGACGAAGAAGGTGCCGTTGAGGGTGATGTCGACGACGGTGCGCCAGGCGTTCGGCGACATGTCCTCCGCCGGCACCGGGAAGTTCGCGGCAGCGTTGTTCACCAGCACATCGGGCAGCCCGAATGCGGCCTCCGCCGCGTCGAACGCGGCCGCGATCGAGTCCGGGTCGCGGATGTCGCACTCGACGGTGGCGACGTTGGCATCCAGTTCGCGGATGGCCGCTTCGCCCGCCTCGAGGTGTTCGGGTTTGCGGGATGCGATCACGAGGTCGGCGCCGAGGCGGGCGAACTCCGAGGCGATCGCCTTGCCGAGCCCGGTGCCGCCGCCGGTCACGAGGACGGTGCTGCCGTCGTAGGTGCCGGCGGGGAGCGCACTCGCGCCGACGGCGGGCGGCGCGGGAAGGCCGGGGAGTTCGCTCACGACTCGCTCCCGTGCTTCAGGAAGGTCTGATAGATCAGCTCGTCGTCCATCGAGGTCCGGATCGCGGGGCGGCTGAGATGGGAGATGACCTTGCGGGCCATCTTCATGGTCAAGGGTGGGGCGGCGGCGATCTTCTCGGCCATCTCCCGGGCGGTGGCGTCGAGCTCGTCCCGAGGCACGACCCGGCTGACGATGCCGTGGCTGAGCGCCTCGTCGGCGGAGAGGCGCCGGCCGGTCAGCACCATGTCGCTCACCAGTCCGTGGCCGCACATCTCATAGAGCACGCCCATGCCACCGGTGTCGGGGATCACCCCGTGGCCGAGTTCGGGAAGCATGAAGCGGGCGTCGTCGGCGGCGATCCGCACGTCGCACAGCAGCGCTCGTTGGAACGAGCCGCCGATCGCCCATCCCTGGATCGCGACGATGATCGGCGCCTCGATGTCCCAGATGCGCTGGATGCCGCGGTGGCCTCGGCTCATCAGCTCGTGGTGCGTCATCTCGGTCACGTTGGTTCCGATGGCGGACACGTCTCGCCCCGACGACCAGCTCGTGCCCTCGCCGCGCCAGATGACCGCTCGGACCGATGGCGTCGCCGCCAGTTCGTCGAAGATGGCGAACAGTCGGCCGTCCATCTCGTCGTCGAAAGCATTGTGCTTCTCGACGTTGCGGTTGGTGATCGTGGCGATCGGCCCGTCGATGTCGAGGGTGACTCGGTCGCTCATGATGCCCCTCCGTTCGGTCGGGGGCGACTGTAGGTGGTCAGCCGGGACGCAGTCGATCGAGGAAGGGGTTGGCGAACACCCCGCTCGGGTCTCGCTGGTCGACGAGGGCGAAGAAGTCGCGGTAGCGGGGCAGGGTGTCGGCGAGGACTTGCGGGCTCAGGGCGAAGAGCTTCCCCCAGTGGGGGCGGGGCTCGAACGGGGCGAGCGCGGACTCGACCGCGGGCAGCAGGGCGGTGACCTCGGCGATGTGCTTCTTCCACGTGAAGCCGATGCTCACACTGTCGCGGCCGTGGGCGGGGCTCATCCAGATGTCGTCGGCGGCGACGCTGCGGATCTCGAAACCCCAGAGGTGCGCGTCGATCGCCTCCCCCATGGCGCGGAGCGCGTCGATCGCGGCCGGCGCGTCGGTTCGGGCGACCATGTAGTCGGTCTGGAGCTCGTCACCGCCCACCGACGGCGGCTGGTCGAGGTGGAAGTGGGGGAGGCGGAGGTGCCAGGGGCCGGGCACGCCCCGGCGCGGCGTGTGTTGCGGCCCGGCTTCGTCGTCGACGTCGTCGCGCCACCCGCCCATGAGGGTGTCGGGGGCGTCATCGAGCGATCGAGACTTCGAGATCGAGCGAACGACGGTGTCTCTCGAGAAGCGGCCTTGGAGGTTGACGCTGTCGACACTCGCCATCAGTTCGTCGAAGTCGTCGAGCACCCGATCCCACGGGAGGTCTCGATAGACGTCTTGGCGCATCTGGTAGGTCGGTTCGACGGCGACGGTGAGGCGGGTGATGAGCCCGAACGCGCCGATCCCCACCGCGACGGCGGGGAAGTCCGGATCCGTCCGCCCGATCCGGCGGAGCTCTCCGCCCGGGGTCACGATCTCGATCGTCTGGATGGCGTCGGCGAGGATCCGCTGCCGGTCGCCGGAGCCGTGGGTGCCGGTCGCGGTTGCGCCCGCCACCGAGATGTGGGGGAGCGAGCCCATGTTGGGGAGGGCGACGCCGGCGGCCTCGAGCTGTGACGCGACGACGCCATAGGAGGATCCGCCGGCGATCTCGGCCGTCATCGTCTCGTGGTCGACGGTCACGTGATCGTCGAGGGACTCCAACGAGATGAGGGCGCCATCGGGGGTGTCGGCGGCGTCGGTGAAGGAGTGGCGGGTGCCGAGCGCCTTGACCTTGGCGGACACCGCGACGATCTCTTGGAGCGCGTCGACCGAGTCGGGTCGCAGGAGCGCGGCCGGCGAGTACTCGACGTTGCCGGCCCAGTTGTGCTCGTTTCCCATCGGTTCAGCGACCTCCGGCCCGCATCCGCTCGGCCATGTCGTCGGGACGGCCGTGGGGCATCTCCCGCTCGTGGAGGAGGGCGTCGTCGCGGGTGCGTTCGGCCCCGTCGCGGATCAGGGCCTTCACGATCCGATTCGTGCCCGCGGAGTTGGCCACGATCTCGGCCGCGAGTCGATCGACCGTGGCGTCGAGCTCGGCATCGGGGACCACCCGGTCGACGAGCCCGATCCGTTCCGCCTCGATCGCATCGATCCGTCGGGAGGTGAACATCAGTTCCTTGGCCGTCGACACGCCGACCCGCTCGGGCAGCCGAACCGACATCCCCCAGATCGGCACCAGTCCCCACTGCCCGTGGGTGTCGCCGAGGCGCGCCGACTCCCCGGCGATCAGCAGGTCGCAGCCGAGGGCGAGTTCGAGTCCGCCTGTGTAGCAGTGACCGTGGATCCGCCCGATGGTCGGCTTCGGGAGCCGATCGAGCGCGTCGACCGTCTCGGGCTCGAAGTGCTTCGATGGTGCCGGTGTGTGCTCGGCGATCGCGTCGAGATCGTGCCCCGCGCAGAACGATCGGCCGGCCCCTTCCAGGACCACACATCGGACGTCGTCATCGCCGGCGATGGCGTCCAGGTGCGCCCGCAGCTCCATGAAGACCGCTGGGTTCAGCGCATTGAGCTTGTCGGGCCGGTTGAGGGTGAGCCGAGCGACACCGTCGGCATCGGTTCGGAGAACGAGTGCGGCGGACATGGCGGACGACCGTAGCCGCCTCCCGCCAACCGCTCCGGCGGCTGCTCGGCTCGGGCCGGTCATCAGCGCTGGACGTCCTGTTGCTTCGCCTTTTCGCGACGCGCCGCACACTCGGCCGGTGAGCCCCACGGCACCGCATCGTTCGATCTCGCCGCGTCGCGAAAAGGCGAAGCAGGCAGCGGTACCGATGCGCGCTTCCGGTACGGGTCTCGATGGGGTGGTCGAGTCTCGCCCCGGGTGATGGCCGTCTCGATGGCGCGGGCGTGGCGTCGCACCCGATCTCGGGTTGATCGGGGCAGGTCGTCGATCTCGTAGCGGCCATCGCCGAGCGGACGGAGGCGTCGTTTCCGGACCTCGCTTCGAAGGGCCCCGTAGAGGCGGCGACGAGGGTCGGCTTCGAGGTCGACGCCGAGCCGTTCGACGGCTCGCCGGAGCTGGGTGGTGGTCGCCGAACCGTCGTGGTCGAGGATCAGCGCGGTCAGCAGGTAGCGCAGGTCATAGCCATGGAGTTCCATCCACCGAGGCTGGAACTCGGGTGTGACATTCAGGACTTGCGCCAGTAGACGCCGGTCCAGTCGACCTCGACGATCTCATCGGTGATGCCGTGCCGATCGCGGAAGTCGTGGACCGCCTTCCGGCACGGTTCCCACGCGCCATAGTCGTCGACGATCACGAACCCGCCCGGTGCGACCTTGTCGTAGAGCGGGACGAGGGCGTCCATCGTCGATTCGTAGAGGTCGCCGTCGAGGCGGAGGACGGCGAGCTGCTCGATCGGCGCGCCGGCGAGGGTGTCGGCGAACCACCCCTCGAGGAAACGGACCCGGTCATCGAGCAGGTCGTAGCGTTCGAAGTTTGCTCGCACGATGTCGGCGCCGACCATCAGGGTCTCGACCCCGGACAGGTCGTGACCCTCGTCGTCGGGGTAGTCCTCGACGTTGGGAGCGGGGAGGCCCTCGAAGGAGTCCGCCACCCAGACCGAACGCTCGGTGTCGCCCCATGCCTCGAGGATGCCCCGCATCAGGATCGTCACACCGCCTCGCCACACCCCGGTCTCGATCAGGTCGCCGGGCACGTTCTCCTCGAGCACCGTCTCGACCGCGTGCCGCACATTGGCGAGCCGGGCTCCGCCGACCATCGTCTCCGCCGTTCGAGGCCAGTCGCGCCCCTCGGCGCGAACGGCGGGCTCGACGTCGTCCTCGTCGAGGAACAGCTCGCGGGTCAGACAACCCGTGAGCAGGTCGAGGTAACGCTGTCGGGCGGCGTGGTCGCGAGCTGACATGGCCGCTGAGCTTACGGCCCGGTAACTTCAAGACTCATGGATCCGACCTACACCGAAGAAGCCGAGGCCTTCCGCGCCCGCATCAAGGAGTTCCTCGACTCCAACCTGCCGACCGGGTGGGCCGGCTACGGCGCCATGTCGGTCGACGAGGCTTTCGAATGGACCAACGACTGGCGCCAGAAGCTGGCCGCCAACGGTCTGCTCGCCCCGTCGTGGCCGACCGAGTACGGCGGTGGCGGCATGTCCGAACTCGAACAGGTGATCCTCGCCGAGGAGTTCGAGAAGGCCGGCGCGCCGACCGGCGCGGGCAACGACGCGTTCTCGATCCAGATGGTCGGCAACACGATCCTCCACTGGGGTACCGAAGAGCAGAAGGCCCACTTCCTGCCCCGGATCATCAGCGGTGAGGACATCTGGTGCCAGGGCTACTCCGAACCCGACGCCGGCTCGGACCTCGGCGGTCTTGGCTGCAAGGCCGTACTCGACGGTGATG
>CAZEML010000168.1:0-9832 GCA_964513285.1 uncultured Candidatus Nemicrothrix sp. | reverse complement strand
GGGCAGCCTCTTCGTTCGACGGGATCTCGTCGGGGTGGTGCAGGATCGGACGGTGGGCGTAGGAGCCGACCTCCATCGAGCCGGCCGACTGGCGCTCGTAGCAGAAGGTGTCCATGTCGCGAACGATCGGGTAGCCGATCTCGTTGTTGGTCTCGGCGAGCACGTCCATCGGGCCGACGTCGGCCATCTGGTGCACGGCGGGGACCAGCGGGATGTAGGTGTCGGCCATGTAGGCGATCTGGTTCGACCAGACACCACAGGCGACGACGACGTACTCGGCCTCGATGGTGCCCTTGTCGGTGACGACACCGGTGACCTTGCGGCGACCGTTGGGGCGCTCGGTGTCGTCGGTCAGGATGTCGAGGACCTCGGTGTTGGCGAAGACCTGGCAGCCGGCCTTCTCGATGGCCTCCTTGCGCATGGTCGTGCCGGTCTCGAGCGAGTCGACCACCGAGACGGTCGGGCAGTAGAAGCCGCCGAGGATGATCTCTTCGTTGATGAAGGGAACGAGTTCCTTCACTTCGGCCGGGGTGAGGAGGTGGGCCTCGATGCCCCACGCCTTGGCGGAGGTCATGCGGCGCTGGAGCTCGTCCATGCGCTCCTGGGTACGGGCGACCTCGATACCACCGGAGTCGACCGAGAGGTTCATGTCGCGGTACTGGTTGGCGGACTGCTCGCCGAGCAGCGCCATCTCCTTGTTGTGGTCGACCGGGAAGATGAAGTTCGACGCGTGGCCGGTGGAGCCGCCCGGGTTGGGCAGCGGGCCCTTGTCGAGCAGCACCAGGTCGGTCCAGCCCAGGCGGGCCAGGTGGCCGACGAGGCAGTTGCCGACGATGCCGGCGCCGATGACGACGCACTTGGCGGAGGTTGGGAAATCGCTCACGGGTGTCCCCCTGCAGTGGTTGGTATGGAGCGGCTAGTGGTCACAGGTTCTGCTTGACGCCCTGCTTCTGCTTGACGTGTTGATATATCACCTGTGTATCATCCGGATGGTACGCCGCGATCCGGCGTCGATCAACCCCCGATTCCCATGACCGATCTCTCCCTCTCCGAACAGGCCTACGGGCAACTGCGCCGCATGATCGTGCGGCTCGACTTCGCGCCCGGCGACGTGTTGCGCGAAGACGCACTCCAGGAACGCCTCGGCATCGGCCGTACCCCGATCCGGGAGGCCCTCCAGCGCCTGGCCCGCGAACACTTCGTCACCGTGATCCCCCGCCGCGGCATGTTCGTCAGCGGCATCGACGTCTCTGAACTGTCGCTGCTGTTCGAGACCCGCACCGTGCTCGAGCCCTACGCGGCCCGCCTCGCCGCCGCCCGCGGCACCGAGGAGCACTGGGAGGCCATGGAGGCCGCCCTCTCCGGTGTGGCCGCCGCCGACGGCAATCTCGACCTGATGGAGATCGACCGGTCGGGCCACGAGATCATGTGGGAAGCGGCCGGCAACCGGTTCCTCGTCGACACCCTCGACATGCTCTACGCCCAGTCGGACCGGCTGTGGCACCTCTATCTCGCCGACGTCGCCGACATGAACCACGCGGTCGACGAACACGCCGAGATCATGGAGGCGCTGCGCGGGGGCGACGGCGACCGAGCCGGCGACCTGATGCAGGACCACATCGCCGCCTTCGACGCCCAGATCCGGGCCGCGGTCACCGACCGGCTCACCTCTCCCCTCGCCGGCTGAATCGGTCACATCGGGCCGTTCGCGGCCGATGGGAAGACGGGAGTGCGCGATCGACGAATGGCTGGTCGCGCCCGAGCGCCATGGCTGATCACACCGCAGCAACCGAACTCACCGTCGTCGTCACCGCCCACAACCGTGCGGACGTGATCGACGAGACGCTCGCGTCGATCGCCGAGCAGCGCTGGGACGGCGACTGGGATCTCCTGTTGCTCGACAACGACTCGACCGACGCCACCCCCGAGATCCTCCACCGGTGGGCCGACGAGATGCCGGTGCCGACCCGGGTGGTCGCTGCGACCGAACGCCACAACCCGAGCTACGCCCGCAACACCGCAGTCGCCGCGACCGACGCCGCGAGCGTCGCGTTCGTGGACGACGACGACGTGATCGGTGAGGGATGGGTCGCCGCGATCGGCGACGCGCTCCGCACCCACGAACTGGTCGCGTCGCGTCACGATTACCGACGCCTCAACGACCCCGCCCAGATCAAGGACCGGGTGAACCAGACGACGGCGCTCTCGACCTTCCACGGCACCCCCGTCGTGTCGGGTGGCGGACTGGGGTGTCGACGCTCCCTCTGGAACGCGGTCGGCGGCAGCAACGAAGCGTTCCGCACCGGCCAAGACATCGACTTCGCGTTGCGGGTCGCCGCCCACGGTGACGTCGAGCCCGTGCTCGTCGACGACGCCGAGTACTCCGTCCGGCTGCGCTCGGCCGCCGCCAAGGCGTTCGGGCAAGGCGAACGAATGGGCCGGGCCGAAGTCCGCCTCCGCGCCGCCCACACCCCCGACGCAGCCCTCGCAGCCGACGCCGGCCGGCGCTGGGCCCGCCGATGGCTGGCCCTCGCCCTCCGCATCCGCGGTCTCGGCTCGGAGGCGAACCGACGCCGGTGGGCGTTCGACGTCGGACACGAGATCGGCCGCCTTCGCGGCATGGTCGTGCATCGGACGTGGGCGCCATGACCGAACTCACCGTGATCCTGACCGCCCACAACCGGGCCGACCTCGTCGAAGAGATGCTGGCGTCGCTGGCCGAACAGGAATGGGACGGCGACTGGGACATCGTCCTCGTCGACAACGACTCGACCGACGCCACCCCCGAAATCCTCGAGCGCTGGGCCGACAAGATGCCGGTCCCGACCCACGTCGTCACCGCGACCGAGCACCACAACCTCTGCTACAGCCGAGCCGCCGGCGTCGCCGCATCGGACGGCGACGCGATCGCCTTCCTCGATGACGACGACATGATCGCGCCCGGCTACGTCGCCGCCATCGCCGACGCGCTTCGAGACCACCCCTTCGTCGGCCCGAGCCACGACCACACGCTTCTCAACGACGAGGTGTCCGCCTCCTACCGAGGCGGCTTCCAGACGACCGAGCTCGGCACCGCATTCGGTGTCGAGATGGTGTCCGGTGGCGGCTTCTCGTGCCGCCGGCAGCTCTGGGACGACCTCGGTGGCCAACGGGCCGAGATCGGCTACGGCGCCGAGGACATCGACTTCGCCCTCCGTGCCGCCGACCGAGGGGCCCGCCCGGGCTTCGTCCCCGACGCGGTGTACCACGTGCGCCTTCGCACCGGAGCCCGTACGAGCTTTCGCCAGGGCCGACAGTTCGGTGCAGCCCGAGCGATGATCCACGCCCTCCACGGCCAGGCCACCGGTTCTCGACCCGAGTCGGTCGGCCGCGTGCTGCGGCGCTGGGCGGGCCTCGCCCTCCGACTCCCGAACCTGCGCCACGAAGGCCCCCGCCTCGTGTGGCTCTGGCAGCTCGGCCGCCAGATCGGCCAGCTCCAGGGCAGCCTCACCCATCGGACGTGGTACCCGTGACCACCACCGCCGAACTCACTGTGGTGCTCGCCACCCACAACCGGGCCGATCTGCTCGACGAAGCGCTCGCCGCGCTGTCGACCCAGGAGTGGGACGGCGACTGGAACATCGTCGCGGTCGACAACGCATCGACCGACGAGACCCCGGCCGTCATGGATCGCTGGGCGGAACGCATGCCCGTCCCGATGCGGATCGTGCGAGCCACCGACGGGCGCGGCCCGAGCTACGCCCGCAACACCGGCGTGGACCACAGCGACGCACCCCACGTCGCCTTCGTCGACGACGACGATCTCGTCGGCCACGGCTGGGTCGCCGCGATCGGGGAAGCCCTCCGTGCGAACCCGCTCGTCGCCAGCCGCTTCGACTACGACCACCTCAACCCGCCGGCGGTCGCGGCGACCAACGTCGTCAACGTCGACCGCCTGCCCGAGGTCGGCGCCACACCCGTCGCGTCGAGCGCCGGGCTCGGCTGTCACCGCAGTCTCTGGCACCGGCTGGGCGGCAACGACGAAGCCCTCCGGTACGGCGAAGACATCGACTTCTCCCTGCGGGCGAGCGCCACGGGAACCGACCCGGTACTGCAACCCGACGCGGTGTACCACGTTCGTCTCCGCGACGGCGTCCGCGCCGCCTTCGACCGTGGTCGCCACCACGGCCGAGCGTCGGTCGACCTGTACGTCCGCCACGGCCGCGAACGTGGCGACCGGCCCGACCGCCCTGGCCTTCTCGCCCGCGTGTGGGCCGGCTACGTGCTCCGCCTCCCGACCCTGGTTCGCCCCAGCGCCCGGCTCGTGTACGCCGAACAGTTCGGTCGGCGCCTCGGCCGACTGCAGGGCAGTGCCCAACAGCGGGTGTGGTACCCGTGAACCGGCTCAGTGGAGGGCCCGCGTCGCCGATGGAACAACCGATGACCTCCACCGTCCGAGCGTCGAGTGCGGCGCTGCGCACCGCACTGCGGAACAAGCGACTGATCGGCTTCGACGGCCGCCTCCTGTCGGTCGTGACCGTCTTCTCCCTCATCGCCGGGCTCACTCAGGCCGCCCTCCTGCTGGTCATCGCTCGCGCCGCCGCGGGGCTGACCGACGACCCGAACTTCATCAGCGGCCCGATCGGCCCGTTCGGCGGTCTCGACCTCTCGACCGGCGAACTCCTGTGGCTCGGCGCCGCCCTCGTCGTCGTGCTGATCGCCTTCGAGATCACGATCTCCTGGACCCAAGCGACCCTCCAGGCGCGGGCCCAGCAGCGGGTGCGATCGCACCTGCAGGACGCCTTCGCCGCGGCCAGCCACGACGCGCAGAGCGCGCTCCCCCGCGGCGACCAGCAGCACATCCTCAACTCGCTCACGTCGGAGGCGTCGACGGTCACCGCCTCGCTCGGCAACGGACTCGTCGCCCTCGCCAGCTTCGTGACGTTGACGGTGTCGGCGTTCCTGCTCAGCCCGCTCGCCGCCGTCACCGTGATCGGCGGACTGGGCGTGATGCTCGGCATCCTCCGCCCCGTCCTGCGACTCGGCCGCACCTCCGGCGACGAGCACATGCAGGCGGCTCGCCGCCTCAGCGCTCGCGTCGTCGAACGGTTGGAGACCACCCTCGAGGTCAAGTCGTTCGGGGTCGACGAGACCGCGACCGCGACGGTCAAGGCCGAGATCGACCAGGTCGCCCACCGCACCCGACGGCTGCGGTTCGTCAACCGGATGAGCTCGGTGATCTACCGCGTCGGGGCGATGGCGCTCGTCCTCGGCATGCTCGCCGTCATCACCGGCGTCGGCGCCACCGACTTCGCCGCCCTGACCGGCGCCCTGCTGATGTTGTTGCGCTCGCTGAGCTACGGCCAGGCCGCTCAGGCCGCGTACCAGCAGGTCAACGAAGTCCTTCCGGTGGTCCGCCAGTTGGAGGACGAGGAACAGCGGCTGCTCGGCAGCTCGCTCGAGCCGGTCGATCCGATCAGCCCCCGGTCGTTCGGTCCGATCACGCTCGACGGTGTCGGCTTCACCTATCCGACCGGCGACGATGCCGTACTCACCGACGTGAACGTCACGATCGAGCCCGGCGAGTTCGTCGCGATCGTCGGGCCGTCGGGGTCGGGCAAGTCGACGTTGATGGCGTTGCTGCTCCGGCTGCGACGACCCAGTGTCGGCGCCATCCGCATGGGCGATCACGACCTCCACGCCATCGACTCCACCTGGTGGCACGAGCACGTCGCCTACGTTCCCCAGGTCTCCAAGCTGCAGTCGGGCACGGTCGCCGACGCGATCCGGTTCGGTCGCGACCTCAGCGACGAGGACGTCCGGCGTGCCGCCCGCCTCGCGCACATCGCCGAGGAGATCGAGCTCTGGCCCCACGGCTACGACACCGAGGTCGGCCAGCTCGGCGATCAGCTCTCCGGCGGCCAACGCCAGCGGGTCGCCCTCGCACGCGCCCTGGCCGGCCGCCCGGCGATGCTGCTGCTCGACGAGCCGACCAGCGCCCTCGACCCGACGAGCGAGCGGTTGATCGCCGACTCGCTCGAAGAGCTCCGCGGCGAGACGACCATCGTGACCATCGCCCACCGTCGGTCGACGGTCGAGACCGCGAGCATAGTCGTGCACGTCCGGGACGGCCGGATCGTCGACGGCGAGGTCGACACGGCCGCCGCTCTCGAAGCGGCGCTCTCGGTCTGACCGAACTCAGAGGTAGAGCAGACGCTGCTCGACGCTGCCGCGCAGCTGGCCGAGCCGGTTTGCTGCGTTCCAGACCCACGACGGACGCGTGGCGGAGCGGGCGAGCTTCGGCACGGTCACGACGAGGTTGACCCACGACTTCCAGCCGGCGACCCGGCCAGGCCGCGGTTCGCCGCGGTCGACGAGATCGCGGACGATGCGAGCCCGCCCCCGCCCGTAGGCGAATCCCTGCCGCCACAGGGCCGACGTCTCGCTGCGATAGCGATAGCGAACCCGCATCTCGGCCACCCCGTGGATCACGATGCCGGCCCGGTGGGCTCTCAGCGACAGGTCGAGGTCGTCGACCGGATAGGTGCCGAGGGGCAGGTCGCCGAGTCGTTCCCACGCCGCTCGGGTCATGGCGAAGTTCGTGCCCCGAACCGTCGGGAAGAGGTCCTCGAAGGAGGCGTCAGGCGCTTCGACGCTTCGGCCACGGGACTCCGCCAACGACGGCGGGTTCAGCGAGTCGAGCTCGAGCGGACCGGTGACCATCGGGTGCGCCGCGAGCGCCGCCGCCGCGGCCGACACCCAGCCGGGCATGACGACGTCGTCGGCGTCGGTGAACACGAAGGCGTGCGCATCGGTCGCGGCGACCCCGACGTTGAGCGCATGCGACTTGTCGCCGTGCTCGGGTGCGGCGACGAGACGGAGCGCGCTCCACTCCTGGGCGGCTGCCTCCACGATCGCCGCCGTGCCGTCGGTCGAGCGGTTGTCGACGACGATGACCTCCCAATCGCCGTCGTGCGCCTGCGAGCGCAGCGCGTCGAGCTGTTGGCCGAGATGCGCTTCCTCGTTGTGCGCAGCGACGATCACGGCGATCTTCACGGGCTCCCACCGTATGGCGGCCCGACTCATCCAGGGGTGACGCCTGCCGATGGAGACCTGGGAGTCCCGGACGCGTTGGAGCCGGACCTCCCACGACCACCATGACCGAATCCTCACCGTCGACCCACGCTGTGCTCGTCACCTTCCGACGTCACGACGTGCTGACCGACCATCTGCGCCGTCTCGCGGCGCAGACGCAGCCGCTCACGACCCTCACGGTGATGGACAACGACGCCGACCCCGAGATCGAAGCGTTGGTCGCGAGCGCCACCGGGCAGGCCGCGGCCACCCGGGTCGACTATGTCGCCATGGCCGACAACGCCGGACCGGCCGGCGGGTTCCGCGCCGGCGTGGAGCGGGTCCTGGCCGACGCCGCCGACGACGACGTCATCGTGTTGCTCGACGACAACGATCCACCGTGGCGAGACGACACCTTCGAAGCGCTCATGGATCGCCTCGCCGGCCTGGTCGCCGATGACGACACGACGGGCGGCATCGCCGTGTTCGGCGCCAGCCTCACCGGCAACGGTCGCCTTCGGGTCGCCACCGGCGTCGAACCCGAACCGGTCGACTATCTCTCCGGCGCCGGCTGCCCGCACTACCGGGTCGCCGCACTGCGCGCCGCGCCGGGCCCGGCCGCCGACCTCTTCTTCGGCTTCGAAGAACTCGATCTGGGCCTCGCTCTCCGCCGGGCCGGCTACCGGCTCTGGTCGAGCGGGCTCGCCCGCGACCACGGCTGCGCCGACTACGTCGAGCCGTCTCGCGCCGCGATCGGTGTGAGCGACCCGTCGTGGCGTCGCTACTACAGCGTCCGCAACCTCGTGACCGTGCTCCGCAAGGACGGCCGCACCGCCGACGCGGTGTTCGTGTCGGCGGCGGCGGGGATCGGCAAGCCCTTGCTCAACCTGCCGTTGCGGCCACGCACCGCCTGGGCGAACCTGCGCCTGACCGCGCCCGCGGTCGCCGATGCGTGGCGAGGGCGGCTCGGACGCCGCGTCGAACCCGCCGCCTAACATCGCCGCCATGGCTCGGCGGCTGATGATCCTGTTCGCGTGCATGCTGCTGGGTTCCGCCTGTGGTGACGGCGGCGTTGGCGGGGCCGGCAATGGCGACGATCGGCCGATGCTGGCGTGTGGTGACTGGCTGACGTTCCCGGCCGACGCGCTCGAGTCCATCATCCCGGCCAGCGACGTGCCCGGTCTGGCCGATGCCATCGAGCGCTACAGCCAGGTGACCGGCTGGCCCGACGCTTCGTCGCCGTGGTTCCTGCTCCACGAGTCGGGTGGGGGCGCCGACGTGGTGCGAGCGACCGCTTCCACGTTCTCGTTGTTCCGGCTCGAGGGAGGCGATGGCGAGTGGCGCGGCGTGGGCGCGCTCGGTACCCGTGACTGCCCGCTGCAGCTCCCGACACCCGACGGGCTCGGACTCGTCGAGTGGTCGGTGAACGACGAGACGGACCCGTCGACGGCGACCCTGCTGCTCGACGCGACCGAGCGAGGGTGTACCGGCGGGACGCCCATGGGTGATCGCCTCGTCGTCCACGAGGTCATCGAGACCCCGGCAACGGTGGTGGTCGTCCTCGGTGCCCGTCCGCTCCCCGACGACGTCGACTACACCTGTCCCGGCAACCCGGCGGAGCGAGTCGCCATCACGCTCGGGGCCCCACTGGGCGACCGAACCGTCGCCGACGGACTCGCGACCGACCTGGATCTGGGCGAGATCCTCCTCGACCTCGCGGATCGTTAGCCTTCGGCTGAATTCACAGCTACGCTGATTTCTGTTCCGTATTGCGGAACTCTTCCGCGATGCGGAACGCACTGGTACGCTGCGCGAGCCGGGCCCACCGGGGTCCACGAGCCTGTTTCTTTGGGGGAAACATGTCCTTCCCGTCCGATCTCGAGATCGCCAGCCAGGCGAATCTCAAGCCGCTCACCGAGATTGCCGCAGCCGCCGGCATCCCCGACGAGTGCCTCGAGCCCTACGGCTCGGGCGCGGCCAAGATCACCCTCGACGCCATCGAGAAGATGGCCGATCGCCCGAAGGCCAAGTACGTCGTCGTCTCGGCCATCACCCCCACCCCGCTGGGCGAGGGCAAGACCACCACCACCGTCGGTCTCGGCCAGGCGTTCCAGCACATCGGCAGCTCGGCCACCATCGCCATCCGTCAGCCCTCGATGGGCCCGACCTTCGGCATCAAGGGCGGCGCCGCCGGCGGTGGCTACAGCCAGGTCGTGCCGATGGAGCTGTTCAACCTCCACCTCACCGGCGACATGCACGCCGTCACCGCGGCCCACAACCTCTGCTCGGCCATGGTCGACGCGCACATCTACCACGGCAACGAAGCCGGCTTCGACATCCACAACATCACGTGGCGTCGAGTCGTCGACATCAACGACCGTGCCCTCCGCAACGTCACCATCGGCCTCGGCGGCAAGATGGACGGCATCCCGCGCGAGACCGGGTTCGACATCACGGCCGCGTCTGAGGTCATGGCCGCCCTGGCCCTCGCCACCGACCTGTTCGACCTCCGCGCCCGCATGGGCCGCATCGTCCTCGGCTACACCAAGGCCGGCGATCCGATCACCGCGGAAGACATCGGTGCGGCCGGCTCGATGACCGTCATCCTGCGCGAGGCGATCAAGCCCAACCTGATGCAGACGCTCGAGAACACCCCGGCGCTCGTGCACACCGGCCCGTTCGGCAACATCGCCACCGGCAACAGCTCGATCGTGGCCGACCGCATCGGCATCCACACCAGCGACTTCCTGCTGACCGAGGCCGGCTTCGGTGCCGACAT
>CAZEML010000167.1:0-9837 GCA_964513285.1 uncultured Candidatus Nemicrothrix sp. | reverse complement strand
CCCGCCCGCCCTCGTTCCACTTGATGCCGTGCCGGACGTGGATCACGCCGTCCTCGCCGTTCGGGGGATGCTCGCCGTCGTCCCAGGAGGTGCTCTCCTTCTCCATGGAGCGGAGTGCCTCGACGTCCATCGGCTGGCAGCCGATCACGAAGGTCTTGTCCATGCCGGCTTCCTTGTGGACGTGCTTGTCCTGGAAGTCCTTGCGCTCCTGCATCTCGATGAAGGAGCGACGGGTCGGGTACTTCACGATCGCGACGCGGTCCCACTGGGTGCCGTCACCGAGGGGTGTCGCGTCGACCTCGGCCACATAGACGATCTGGGCGCCGACGGCCTTGAGCGGGCCGGTGGGTGTGTACTCGTCATCGGCGTCGCGTCCGGAGCGGCCGCTGTCGGACCCGTCGCCGTAGTCGGCGACCTCCTTGTACTTCATCAGGTTGACCATCCACACCTGACCGTCGTCGGCCGGATCGGTGGTGGCGAGCTTCAGCCCGTAGTCGTGATCGACTTTTCCGTAGGACGGCATGGTCGGATCTCCCAGAATCTGTCAGTTGGACTGACATATTCTGGCGGTGCTCGGCGATCAGCGCAAACGGGCGGTCTTCTCCGGTGGCGACGCGATGAACGGCAGCGAGGTGCGCTCGGCGTTGCGCACCCCCTCGACCGTCTCGACGGTGAGGGGCGCGTCGTTTGCGTCGAGCGGCACGTCGACCATCGCGAAGGCGATGTTGCGATCGAGCCGGGGCGAGTGCACCGAGTTGGTGACGTACCCGACCTGCTCGTCGCCACTCATCACCGGCCAGCGGTGCTCGTTGTTCTTCTGCAGCGCCGGCCCGTCGAGGAAGATCCCGATCATGCGGCGCCGCACGCCCTCGGTTCGGACCTGTTCGAGCGCGGCCTTGCCCAGGAACTCCTTGTCCCAGTCGATCAGGCGGTCGAGGCCGAGCTCCAGCGGGGTCTCGTCGGGGGTGATGTCGCTGGCGTAGTCGAGTACGCCACCCTCGATCCGACGGATGCGGTTGGGCGAACCCGGGGCGATGCCGTACGGCTCGCCGGCCGCCATCAGGATCTCCCACAGCTCCCCGCCGCGCTCCTGACCGAGCAGGTACACCTCGAACCCGAGTTCGGAGCTGTAGCCCGTCCGCGAGATCACGACGTCGATCCCGTCGACCGAGCCGTTCATCCACCAGTAGTAGCGGAGGTCGAGCACGTCGTCGCCGAAGACGTCGTCCATGATCTCGGCCGACTTCGGGCCCTGGAGCTGCATCGGATACACGTGCGGCGTGTTGACCTCGACGTCGTGACCCGAGAACGCGGAGACGCCCTTGGCCCACAGGTACATGTCGGAGTCGGCGGTCGACAGCCAGAAGCGATCCTCGGCCATCCGCAACATGACCGGGTCGTTGAGCACGCCGCCGTCCTGGTTGGTGAGGAAGACGTACGCGCACCGACCGGGCTCGATCTTCGCGACGTCGCGCGGCGTGAGGAGCTGCATGAACGCCTCGGCGTCGGGGCCGACGATCTCGACACACTTCTGCACGCCGACGTCCCACAGGCTCGCCCGTTCGAGCACGTTCCAATACTCGTTGACCGGCGTGTCGTACCCGACCGGCATCCACATGCCGTTGTAGGGATGGAACTCGTTCGCGCCGTACTCGACCGCCTTCTCGAAGAACGGCGACTTCTTGATGCGCGGGTTCAGACCATGAGCCTTCATGGCCTGAGCCTACGGCTAACTCAAGCTCCCTGGCTTGGCTCCGAGGGTGACCTTGGTGCGGCTGTGGTCCTTGCTCACCGAGGCCCGGGCGACGGAGTCCATCGCCTCTTCGCCGTGGCCGAGCACACACTCGGGATCGGGACCGTCGAGCGGGATGCCGGTGAAGAACTTGGCCGCCATGCACCCACCCTGGCAGGCGTCGAAGTGGCCACAGCTCGCACACGCCCCCGCCGACTGGGGCTCGCGCAGTTCGGTGAAGAGATCGCTCTCCTGCCAGACCTTCTGGAAGCCGCCCTCGTCGCGGACCGACCCGGCGAGGAACTCGTCGTGCAGCACGAAGGGGCAGGCGTAGACGTCGCCGACCGGATCGATCAGGCACACCACGCGACCGGCGCCGCAGAGGTTGAGGCCAGGCAACGCCTCGCCGAGCGCGGAGAGGTGGAAGAACGAATCGCCGGTGAGGACGTCGGGGCGATCCATCAGCCAGTGGTAGAGCTCGCGCTGCTGCTGATCGGTGGGGTGCAGCTCCTCCCACGAGTCGACACCGCGACCCGAGGGGCGGAAGCGGGTGAGCCGCAGCTGGGCGCCGTAGTGGTCGGCCATCGCCTTGAACTCGTCGACCTGGGGGATGTTGTGGCGGGTCATCACCACCGAGATCTTGAAGCCCTCGAAGCCAGCCGCCTTGAGGTGCTCCATCGCCTGCACCGCGGTGGCGAACGACCCCTCGCCCCGCACGTGATCGTTGGTCTCCGCATCGGAACCATCGATCGAGATCTGCACGTCGACGTAGTCCGACTCGGCGAGCTGCTTCGCGACCGCAGCGTCGATGCCGGAGCCGTTGGTCGAGAACTTCACGCCCACGCCGTGGCTGACGGCGTAGTCGACGAGGTGCCAGAAGTCCTTGCGGATCGTGGGCTCACCACCGCCGATGTTGATGTAGAAGACCTGCATCCGCTGCAGCTCGTCGATCACCGCCTCGCATTCCTCGGTGGTGAGCTCGCGAGGATCGCGGCGGCCCGACGACGACAGGCAGTGCACGCACTGCAGGTTGCAGGCGTAGGTGAGCTCCCACGTGAGACAGATGGGAGCGTCGAGGCCGGCCTTCATCTGGTCGGCGAGGCCCGACTGCTTGACCGGGGACAGCACGAGGTTGTCGGGCCGCGGTTCGCTGATCTGGAGTCCGGTGGTGAGGGTCATGCGGGAACCCCTTCGGGGATGAGGAAGTCAGAGGCAGCGAGCGAGGCGAGCGCCTTCTCGAAGCTGGGCCAGCGGCGCGGGTCGATCTCGGCCGCGTCGAACGCGGCACGGACCGAAGCGTGGTCGTCGAGCGACTCGACGAGGGTGACGAGCTCCTTGGCGCGCAGGAAGTTCAGACGCCGATTGCCGTAGTGGTAGGCGAGGGCGCCGAAGGGCTCGGGTCGCAACGCGACCTGCTCGTGCAGGCGGTACGCCCGGTCGGCGTCGAAGGACGCAGCCGACGGGGTCACGGGTGTCGGGTCAGTAGACGCCGCACATGCCGTCGATGGAGATCTCCTCGACGAGCAGCTCTTCCTCGACGAGTTCGGTCTCGTCGGTCTCCGCGGTGTCGACCGGGGTTTCGTCGATGAGTTCGGTGGGCTCCATGCGGTCCTCCTCGAGGTCGTGCGCCGCCCACTGTAGAGGGCGATCCTCCGGGCGGCGATTCGCCTGACTACTTCGTCGGTACGCCCCGCTGGACGAGCTCGGCGAAGCTGCGCGGGGCGTTGGCGAGCATCGACAAGCCGATGCTGCGCTTGGGGAGCCGCACGTGCCCCCGGTCTTTGGCGATCGCCTTGCTGATCGCGTCGGCCACCTCGTCGACCTCCATGATCCGGGCGAGGCCGAGGCTCTTGTAGCGCGTGAAGCTGGCCTCGACGAAGTCGTTGCCGCGCAGATCGTCGAGCATGTCGGTCTGCACGAACCCGATCTCGACGATGGTCACGCCGACACCGGTGCCGGCGAGTTCGCTCCGGAGCGAACGAGAGAACGACGACAGCCCGGCCTTGGAGGCGGAGTAGGTGGCCCAACCCGGCGTGTTGACGACCGACGCCATCGACGAGATGTTGACGATGCGGCCGCTCCCCCGCTCGAGCATGTGCGGGAGCACGTGGCGGGTGAGGGTGATCGGGACCTCGAGGTTCACACCGATCACCGACCGGAGGTCGTCGGGGTCTTGCTCGGCGACCTGGCCGACGATCTCGATCCCCGCGTTGTTGACGAGGACATCGATCGGGCCGTGACTGAGCGCCTCGTCGATCACGCCGTCCGCGACGGCGGGATCGTTGAGATCGCCGACGATCGGGGTCATGCCGAGCTCGTCGACTGCGGCCTGCAGCGAGGCCTCGCTGCGGGCCGTGCCGATGATGGTCGCGCCCTTGGCGTGGAGGCGACGGGCGATCTCCAGACCGATGCCCCGGGAGGCGCCGGTGATGAGCACTCGGGCAGCAGACAGATCCATTCGGCGACGGTAGCGTTCGCGCCTCATGGGGGACACGACGACACGGTGGCAGCACACGCCTGAGCTCCCGCTCCGGCCCGCCGCCTTCTACCGCACGATCAGCCCGGTCGAGATCGGCGCGCACCTGCTGCGCAGCTGGCGGCCCTGGGGCACGCGGGTGTTCATGTTGCTGGTCGCGTGGGGGATCTGGGAGTTCGCGGCACCGGATCTCAATGACGCCCGATCGTTCTCGTTCGGATGGATGAGCCAGATCTGGCTCCGCAACATCGTGCTCGTCGCCATCATCACCGGCGCCCTGCACTGGTGGCTCTGGATCCGCAAGGCCCAGCAGGACCTCCGCTACGACTCGCGCGACATGGGCCGCAACAAGCGGCTCTTCCTGTTCGACGACCAGGTGAAGGACAACATGTTCCTCACCCTCGTGTCCGCGATGCTGATCGGCTCGCTCTGGGAGTCGCTCGGGTGGTGGGCGTACGCCAACGGCACCGCGCCGACCGTCAGCTGGGAGTCGAACCCGGTGTGGTTCGTCGCCTTGTTCGCCCTGATCCCGGTGTGGTCGATCGTGTACTTCTCGATCACCCACTGGCTCCTGCACCGGGGACCGGCGTACACCCACGTCCACTCGTGGCATCACAAGAACGTCAACGTCGGCCCGTGGTCGGGCCTGGCGATGCACCCCCTCGAGCACGTCGTGCTCTACGGCGACGTCCTGCTCTTCCTCGTGCTGCCCGCCCACCCGGTGCACTTCCTCTTCGCGATGATGCACCACTCGCTCGGTGCGCCGATGAGCCACACCGGCCACGATGCGCTTCGCCTCCCCGGCGGCGCCCGGTTCGAACTCGGCGACTTCTTCCATCAACTCCATCACCGATTCATCGAGTGCAACTACGGGGGTCCCGAATCCCCGCTCGACACGGCGATCGACGCCTGGCACGACGGCACGCCCGCCGGCGATGAAGCGACCGCGACGAGGCGCCGACGCCTCTCGGCCGCGAAGCGAGCCGCGTCATGACGACCCACATCGACCTCAGCCATGTGATCACCGCGGGAATGGAGACCTATCCCGGCCTCCCGACCCCGATCGTCGAGGACCATCTCAGCCGCGAGGCCGCGGAGGAGATCTACGGACCCGACATCACGTTTCAGATCGGGCTGGTGACGATCTGCACCAACACCGGCACCTACCTCGACGTGCCGTTCCATCGGTTCGCCGACGGTCACGACCTGACCGGACTCGCCCTCGAACGGGTCGCCGGCGTACCGGCGGTGTGCCTCGACCGCTGCGGCGTCAAGGCCATCGAGCTCGACGACGTCGACCTCGCCGCCCTCGCCGGCCATGCCGTGCTGATCCGCACGGATCACTCCACCCGCTGGGGGACACCGGCCTACTTCCAGGACCACCCCGCGCTCACCGCGGGCGCGGCCGAGCGGCTCGTGGCCGCCCGCGTGGCGTGTGTCGGCATCGACTCGCTCAACATCGACGCCACCGAGGGCACGGGTGAACGGCCCGTCCACACGACGTTGCTCCGCAACGAGATCCCGATCATCGAGCACCTGACCGACCTCGGATCACTCCCGAGCGCCGGCTTTCACTTCACCGCGGTGCCACCCAAGATCGAAGGCGCCGGCACCTTCACGGTCCGAGCGTTCGCCACCCTGCCCTGACGAACGCTCAGGCGGCGCGGACGTCGGCGTTGTAGCCGATCGTCGTGCGGTGCAACAGTCGCTCGTGGCCCTCGAAGCCACCAGTGGCCCGATGCAGAACGCACCGGTTGTCCCACATCGTCAGCATGTTCGGCTCCCAGTGGTGGCGGTAGACGAACTCGTCGCGCGTCTGCCACTTGTAGAGCTCGACGAGCAGCTCGGCCGCTTCGTCGTCGGGCATCCCCTCGAGGCCGACGATGTACCCGAACGTGCTGTACACCGCCTCCACCCCGGACTCCGGATGGGTCCGGATCAGCGGATGGGTCTGCGTCTCGTACGCCTCCTCGCTGACGACGATGCGCATCGAGCGATCGGCTTCGACCTCGCTCTCGCCGTACATGCCGTCAGGGGCATAGGCCGTGCGGGCCGAGTGGATCGCCGTCTGCCCCTCGAGCTTGGCCCGCATCTCAGCCGGCATCGCCGCCAACGCCGCGACCTGGTTGGCGTAGAGCGTGTCGCCGCCCGTCGGCGGAACGATCTTCGACGCCAGGCACGTGCCGTCGGGCGGGAACTCCTGGAACGTCCAGTCGGCGTGCCACGACTCTGCGAACAGCGGTGCCTGCTCGTCGGGCAACCGATGGATCGCCGCGATGTTCGTGCGCCCATCGATCGCCTCGAAGAACGGGTCGTACCCGAACGGCCCGAAGTTGAGCGTGAACCGTTCGAGGTCGTCGTCGCTGATCGGCTGATCCGGGAACACCAACACGTGGTGATCGAGCCACGCGGCCCGGATCGCCGCGACCTCATCGGCCGCGAGCGGGGCGGTCAGATCGACACCGCGCACACGTGCGCCACACGCCTGCCCGGTCGGAGTCACCTCGATTGCCATCCCGCCAGTATCCCGCCCTCAGTTGTCGCTGTCAGCCCGGCGACAACCGCGCGCTAGTTGTCGCTGTCAGCTGCGTGGGCGCGGAGCATCTCGAGCGGGACGATGTCGAGGGCGCGCTCATGGGTGGCCGACAACCGGACCGGGCAGGCATACCCCGCCTCCGCGGCCTGCAACCACCGCGCCGCACACACGCACCAGCCGTCGCCCGGCGACAGCCCGACGAACCCGTACTCGGGCCGCGGCGTCGACAAGTCGTTGCCCACCGACTTCGAGAACTCGAGGAACTCCGTCGTCACCGTCGCACACACGGTGTGAGAGCCGATGTCCTCGGCCGACGTGTTGCAACAGCCATCACGAAAGAACCCGGTGACCGGATCCCGTCCACACTCCGCGAGGTCGCCCCCGAGCACATTTCGAGCCATGCCGCCATCCAAGCACGTAGCGTTGCCCGGATGGAGATCCGTCTGGCCACCGTCGCCGACGCCGAGGCCGTCCGCGCGATCTACAACCACGAGGTCGAGCACAGCACCGCGACCTTCGACCTCGTCCCCCGGACGCTGGCCGAGCAGCAGGCCTGGATCCGCGAACGCGAGGGCGCGCTCGGTGTCGTCGTGGCCGAGCACGAACGCCGGGTCGTCGGCTTCGCGTCGCTCTCGCCCTACCGGTCGAAGCCGGCCTACAACACGACGGTCGAGGACAGCGTCTACGTCGACCGCGACGCTCGAGGGCTCGGTGCGGGCAAAGCCCTCCTCGAAGAGATCATCGCCATGGCCTCCGCACGCGGCTTCCACACCATCGTCGCCCACATCTCCGACCCCGATGGCGCCTCGGTCGCGCTCCATCGATCGTGCGGCTTCACCGTGGTCGGTATCCAGAAAGAGGTCGGCCGCAAGTTCGGCAAGTGGCTCGACGTCGTCCTCATGCAGCGCATGGTCTGAACGCGAAACGACCCGGTGTTGGAAACACCGGGTCGTTCTTTCCATGGTGGGCCGGGAAGGATTCGAACCTTCGTAGGCGAAGCCGGCGGGTTTACAGCCCGCTCCCTTTGGCCACTCGGGCACCGACCCCTGGACGGGGCACGAGCCTATCCGGCGACAACCGGAGTGCGACCCTGGTTATCCGATGGGTTGTGCCGACAGCACCAACGGCCGTGGGTTCTCGACCCCGTCGCGCAAGGCCCGATGGCCGGCGACCGCTGCGACGTACTCGGTGATGCGATCCATCCGCTGATCATCGAGCTGGTGGAATCGGAGGTACGCGATGCCATGGTCGCCGTCGCGAGCGCTGCGCATCACGACGGTCGAGACCTCGATGGGCGCCACCGAACCATCCAACTGCGGCAACCCGAATCCGATCCGTACCCGGGCGTTCAGCTTCAGCTTCTTCGCCGACACGACGTCGAGCCCGAAGGGGGACACGCCGATCACGCCCAGGTAGCCCGCAGCGGTGTACACCTCGAGTTCCTCGAAGGTCCGGTAGCTCTGGCGCACCTGTCGATCCCGCAGCCCGGTGCGGGCCTGCACCGAAACCGCCAACATCCACGCCGCGAGTCCGAGGGTCACGAGCGTCACGAAGTCACCGTGGGCAGGGCGAGCAAGCCCGGTGACGAAGACGACCACGGTGAAGCCGAACACCACCTGGAGCCCGATCAACAGCACGGTGCGCGCCCGCCGCCCCGGCGCGGGTTCGGCGACGTCGTTCTCGAGGGGAGCTCGGCGCATCGCCCGCCAGGCGACGACGAGGCTCGTCGTCAGCAGGCGGAAGTCGTTCACGATCCACGGCGCGAACCCGACCGGACGGAACGCCACCCATCGGGCCACGAGCGACGTGCCCTGCCACCCGAGCCACAACGGAACGAGCAGGTACGGGTCGGCGGTCATCGGGAGCGCCGACGTGTACATCGTCGTGAGCAGCACCGCGACCAGCGTCAGCCGCTGGATCGAGCGGGCGACGTAGAGGTCGGCCAAGCGATAGACCCGCCGGCTCGTACGGGTCGCATAGGGATTGCGGCGCGGCGCCTCGTCATCGACGAGCACCCCGATGCGTTCGTGCAGCACCCGCGCCCAGCGATGCAGGTGCCGATCGTCGTTCCACGGAGCGAGTCGTCGGGCGACCATCACCGGCACGTTGACGATGCGCCAACCCTCCGCCTGCATCCGCACACCGGTCGCGAGCGTAACCCCCCGCTTGCCTCGCGACATGCCGCCGATCGCGTCGAGGGCCGACCGCCGCACGAGCGCCATGCCCGGCCACCACGGGAGCGCGTCGTCGCGTTCGAGCCGATCCACCATGAGCTCGACCCGGGCCTGATCCTCGCCGTAGCCCGCGAAGTCGACGGGCCGGGTCGCGTTCGCCTGCTCGACCCGAGAGACGACGACGCCGACCTCCGCGTCGTCGAACGCCGGTCGGGACGCGCGGAGCACGTCGGGCATCACGACCACGTCGGCGGGGACGAGCAACACGAACGGTGACTCGCAATGTCCGAGCGCGATGTCGGTCAGCTCGCCCAGGTCGGCCGTCGACGCGCCGGCGAGACGCGGGATCTTGAGGCGCTGGCACAGTTCGGCGACGTCGACTCGATCATCGAGATCGACCACCGCGAGCGTCTGCCGTCCCTCGACGAGGCGAGCCGAGAGCACGGCAGCCCGGACTTCGGAGGACGGCTCGTCGGTGACGACGACCACGATGTCGGCTTCCAACGCCGGACCGGTCTGGGGTGAACGATCGACCGGCTTCGACGAGCCGATCAGGGACAACTCCATGGCGAGTCGCACCACACCGAAGGCCTCGGCGCCGAGCAGGAGCACGAAGAGCACCGGGTCAGCCCCAGTGCTCGTCATCAGTACCCGGAACAAGAGGTACGCCGAACCCGCCGTGATCGCGGCAAACCGAAGGATCGCCATGGCGTTCCGGTCGGCATCGGGCTCGACGCCTTGAGGGTCGTCTGACCCATGTACGTCGATCACCTCCGCCGATACTGCGAATCATGTTCCGCAACGGCCAGCCGGCACACCCGGATGCTCCCACCGAATCGGTGGAAGCGCTCGCGCCCGCGCCCGACGCGTCGGAGTTCCAGTTCTTGACGATGGACGACATCGCGTCGCGGACCACCCC
>CAZEML010000166.1:240-9886 GCA_964513285.1 uncultured Candidatus Nemicrothrix sp. | reverse complement strand
CAGAAGCCGGCGATCACGACGCGAGCGACGTTGACCTTGGCCTTGAGCGGCGTGCGGGCCGTGTACGGAGCGTCCATCAGCCAGATCACCGAGCCGATGGTGGCGATGAGGCCGCCGAGGATCGCGACGAGCGGGCCGATGCCGTCGCTGTAGGTGGTGGTGATGTTGGACTCGGTCATCACGATGTAGGCGATGGGCGCGACCAGCATCATCAGCGAGGCGAAGGTCGAGCCGTCGGGACCGAGGAAGCGTCCGACCTCACCGGGCTTCATCATCAAGGTGGCGACCGATCCGAGGATCAGCAGCGCGCCGAAGAACGGCAGGATGGCGAACCAGGTGCCGCCCTCGGCCGCGAAGCCGCCGAAGGTGGCGTCGGCGGCGATGTCGAGGTCGGCCCGTCGAGCGAAGCTGCCGACGAGGCTGCCGCCCTCGCTCCAGGTGAGGAGCAGGGTCGACACCAAGGTGATGACCGCGCCGACGGTGGCGATGAGCGCACCGGTGGACTCGCTGGCGGTGACCGGTGCGAACTTGCCGGCGGCGTCGGAGTTGGCACCGGTCTTGGCGGCCTGCTCCTCTTCGGCAAGCAGCAGCTCGGGGTTGCGGCGGGCGGCGAGCGCCCGGTTGATCCGAGCGAACAGGTTCATGCCGTCGGTGGCCTGGGTCTGGCTGATGCGGTCGAGCACGACCGCCACCGTGAACAGGGCGAGACCAGCCGACGCGCCGAGGGCGACGTCGAGGTTGTTGGTCGCACGGAACACGAGCAGGCCGAGACCGCCAGCACCCATCAGGGCGGCGATGCCGAGCATCGAGATGGCGAGCAGCAGGGTCTGGTTGAGACCGGTCATGATCGCCGGACGAGCCAGCGGCAGCTGGACGTCGAGGAGCACTCGCCATTCCGGAGCGCCGTAGGCCCGGGAGGCCTCGACCACGTCCTCGGGGACCTGGCGGATGCCGAGGTTCGTGAGGCGGATCAGCGGCGGGATCGCGAAGATCATCGTCACCATCGTCGAGCTCTCGAAGCCGATGCCGAAGAAGAACACGAACGGCAGCATGTAGACGAACGAGTGGATGACCTGCATGGCGTCGAGCAACGGGCGCACGGCGTTCCAGACACCGTCGACCCGGCCGCACAGCACGCCGAGGGGGATACCGATCAAGGCGCAGAGGAACACCGCGACGATGATCATGCCGAGGGTCAGGGCGACCTCGTCCCAGTACTCGATGCCGAGCATGCCGCACAGCGCCAGCGCCGAGGCGGCGAACAGGCCGATCTTGACGTTGCGGAACGCCGAACCGATGACGAAGAAGAGCAGGCACACGCCCCACCAGGGCATGTCGGTGATCTCCCACCAGGGGTTGTCGTCGCCGGACTGGACGAAGTTGCTGAACAGGAAGCCGAACGGCCATTCGATGACGGCCAGGAGATCGAAGCCGATCTTGGACTCCATGTCGGTGTCGACCCAGCGAACGATCTGTTCGCCCCAGGCGCCGACGGGGACGGTGAACTGGTCGAGGACGGCGTTGTCGCCGAAGCCGGGACGCTCTTCACCGGGGTTGCGGCCGCCCAACAGGCGGCCGATGAGGACAACCACGCCGACGATCAACAGGCCGGCGGCGCCGTACCCGATCGAGCGGTTGGTTCCCTGGTTGGGGGTCTTGGTTGGGTTGTTGTCCGTGGTGGCAGTCATCACATGAACACCTCTCGCTCGAAGTTGTCGATGAGGGACTCGACGCGACCCATCTCCTCCATGATGTGGCGGGGATCGAGGTTGCCGACGAGCTTGCCGTCGGTGTCGACGACGGCGATCGGGAGGCCCTTGCCGGCAGCGGCGTAGACCTCGTTGAGGGTGCAGCTGGCGTCGCAGGTGACGAAGTCAGTGCGGAGGGCGTCGTCGAGCGAGCCGCCGACGCCGGAGACGCGGATGCCGTCGCCGACGGTGAGCACCGCTTCGGGCTTGCCGTCGGCGTCGAGCACGAACGAGCCGGCCCGGTCGCCCATGGCGGTGAGTGCCTCGCCGAGCGAGACCGACTTCGACGTCGGCTGCGGGTCGACCATGATCTCGTGGACCTCGATCACCCGGCCCTGGTCGACGTCCTGCACGAACTCGGCCACATAGCCGGTGGCGGGCTCGGTGAGGATCTCTTCGGGCGTACCGATCTGGACGACCTCGCCGTCCTTCATGATGCACACCCGGTCGCCGATGCGAAGCGCCTCGTTGAGGTCGTGGGTGATGAAGAGGATCGTCTTGTGGAGCTCGTTCTGGATCTCCATCATCTCGTCCTGCATCTGGCGACGGATGAGCGGGTCGAGCGCGGAGAACGCCTCGTCCATCAACAAGATGGGCGGGTCGGCGGCGAGCGCTCGGGCCAGGCCGACACGCTGCTGCATGCCGCCGGAGAGCTGGCTCGGCGAGTAGTGGGCGTACGCCTCGAGGCCGACGAGCGACAGCGCCTTGATCGAGGCGTCGTCGCGGGCGGTCTTCTCGACGCCCTGGACCTTGAGGCCGTAGCCCACGTTGTCGATCACGGTGCGGTGCGGGAACAGGGCGAAGTGCTGGAACACCATGCCTGTCATCTCGCGGCGGAACTCCTGGAGGGCGGTGCCGTCGAGCTTCTGCACGTCGGTACCGTCGACGACGACCTGGCCGTGCGTGGTGTCGAGCAGCTTGTTGACGGTGCGGATCGCGGTGGACTTGCCCGAGCCGGACAGGCCCATGACCACGAAGATCTCGCCCTTCTTCACATCGAAGTTGACGTCGTTGAGACCAACGACGTGGCCGGTGCGGGCGTGGACTTCGTTCTTGCCGACGCCGCTGCGCACCAGGTCAAAGGCGCGTCCTCGGGGTTGGGGCCCGAAGATCTTGTACACCTCCTCGACCCTGATGATCTCCTCACCCATCTCGACCATGTTGTCCCCCTTGTTTCGCGCCCTCCCCAAATAGGGGCGCGTTGCCACCTGCAGGGTGTGGCGGGGGTCACCTTGGCCCAGTTTCCGGGCCCTTGGCAAGTGTCGGAGGTCCTTTGCCGAAAGATTTTGGCCATCGGCCCATCGGTGATGAAAGCGTTTGCGGAGCACCGGCAAACGCCGTCGCAGCCGGCGGGCGGGTTGGCCATGGGCCCATGGAGGCGGGGCCGCTAGGGTCGGCGCCATGATCGAGCCGGATTTCTTGCGTTTCGACACGCTCAGCCTCCACGCCGGGCAGCAGCCCGACCCCACCACCGGAGCTCGGGCGGTCCCGCTCTACTTCACGACGTCGTACGTGTTCGACGACAGCGACCACGCGGCCGGCCTGTTCAACTTGGAGATGCCGGGGCATCTCTATTCGCGCCTCACCAACCCGACGGTCGCGGTGCTCGAGGAGCGGTTGGCCGCGCTCGAGGGTGGCGTCGGCGCGGTGTGCACCGCGAGCGGCCAGGCGGCCTTCTTCCTCGGTGTCATCACCTTGATGGGGCAGGGTGGTCACATCGTCGCCAGCCGCAACATCTACGGCGGCACCCACCAGATGCTCAACGTCACCCTGCCTCGTCTGGGCATCACCGCCACGTTCGTCGACCCGCGCGATCCGCAGGCCTTCGCCGATGCGATCACCGACGACACCCGCCTCGTGTTCGCCGAGACGCTCGGCAACCCCGGTGTCGAGGTGCTCGACATTCCCGCCGTCGCCGAGGTCGCTCACGCGCACGGGCTGCCGCTCATGGTCGACTCGACCTTCTCCACCCCGTACTGCATCCGCCCGATCGAGCACGGTGCCGACATCGTCATGCATTCGGTCACCAAGTTCCTCGGTGGTCACGGCGTCGCCCTCGGTGGCGCGCTGATCGACGGCGGTCGGTTCGACTGGGAGGCGTCGGGGCGCTTCGACACGATGACCGAGCCCTACGTCGGCTACCACGGCATCTCCTTCGCCGACGAGTTCGGTCCGGCCGCCTTCATCACCCGCGCTCGAGCGGAGGGACTCCGTGACTTCGGGGCGTCGATGAGCCCGGCCAACGCCTTCCAGCTCCTGCAGGGCGTCGAGACGTTGCCGCTGCGGATGGCGAAGCACGTGGCCAACGCCCGAGCGGTCACCGAGATGCTCGAGGCCAACGACGCGGTCGAGTGGGTGAAGTACCCGACCGCCTCGGATCATCCCGACCGCGACCTCGCCGCGGATCTGTACCCCAACGGCACCGGCGCCATCTTGAGCTTCGGCATCAAGGGCGGCCGGGAGGCGGGCAAGAAGTTCATCGAGAACGTCAAGCTCGCCAGCCACCTCGCCAACGTCGGCGATGCCAAGACCCTCGTCCTGCACCCGGCGAGCACCACCCACCAGCAGCTGTCGGCGGAGGATCTCGTCTCGGCCGGCATCGGCGAGGAGCTCATCCGGGTGTCGGTCGGCATCGAAGACGTGCGCGACATCATCGACGACCTCAGCACGGCGCTGAAGATCAGCCAGCGATAGGAGCGGGCGATGGAGATCACTCTCGACGGCAAGACGGTCCGCTACGCCAACGGCGGCCGTGAGCACGATCCGGCGCTGCCGGGCGTGGTGTTGGTACATGGCGCCGGCATGAACCGCACCGTGTTCCAACTCCAGACCCGCTACCTCGCCCACCACGGGTATCGCGTCGCGGCGGTCGATCTTCCCGGCCACGGTGGCTCGGAGGGCCCGCCGCTCGGGACGATCCCCGAGATGGGTGCGTGGGTCGCCGATGTGATCGACGCCCTCGAGATGGGTCCGGCCCACGTCATCGGACATTCGATGGGCACCTTCATCGGCATCGAGGCCGCGGCGCAGCGGCCCGAGACGGTCGCTTCGCTGGTGCTGGTCGGCACGGCCGCGGCGATGCCGGTCCACCCCGAACTCCTCGACGCGGCGGCGAACGACGTGCCGCACGCCTCGAACCTGATGTCGTCGTGGAGCTTCGGCGCGCCGGCCCACATCGGCCGTCACGCGACGCCGGGCATCTGGAACATCGGCAGCGCTCGGGCGCTGCTCGACACGAGCCGACCGGAGTCGCTCGGTGTCGACATGGCGGCGTGCAACGCCTACACGACCTCGCTCGAGGCGGCCGCGGCGGTGACGTGTCCGGTCACCTACATCCTGGGCGCGATGGACAAGATGACGCCGACGAAGCGGGCGGTCGACTTGATCGAGGCGACCAGCGGCGCGTCGGTGGTGACCTTGCCGGGGGTCGGCCACATGCTGATGAGCGAAGCCCCCGATGCGACCCGCACCGCGATGGTCGAGGCACTGGCGAGCGCGCAAGCGGTCGTCAGCGAGTAGGGGCGAGCGCGCAAGCGGTCGTCAGCGAGTAGGGGCGAGCGCCCGGCGGCTCAGGGGGCCGTCTGGATCCGCTGGATCAACTCGTCGATCAGCGCGGCGACTTCGGGCGTTCGTTCGCCGGACACGTCGAGGCGGTCGACCATGGCGTCCTCGCCGAACGGTGCGAACAGCCAGGTGTCGTCGACCTTGAGCGAGACGGTGCCCTGCATGAGGTCGCCGGTGCGGGGGCGGCCGTCCCAACCGTCCCAGCGGATGTCCTCGAAGCCGTGGACGACCCGGTGGTCGACGGATTCCCAGGTCTCGGTACTGGCGATCTCCGTCGTCGTCACCGTCTCGCGCCACTCGGGCCCGGGCGAGGTCGACTGGCGTTGCTCCTCGACCGACTGCACCGAGTCGAGCCCGAGGGCGGCGAGCGCATCGGGAAGCCACGCTCGGATCGTCTCGCGGACATCGTGGGCGGCGACCGGCGGATCGATGACCTGACGGGTCTGGGTCTGGGATCGTCGCTCCCAGGAGGCTCGGGCGTCGGCGGTGCGGAGCTGCCGGAGGGCGTCGTCGAGGGTGTGGGTGGCCGCCAGGGCTTCCGCTGCGTCGGCGTACCGCGCCGAGAACCAGGCCTCGTCGGGCGAATCTCCCGTGGTCATGCCGGACCGGACCGACTCGTCGAACGCCCGGCCCGCGTCGGTCGCGAGGAAGCGGACCCGCCGTCCGTCGGCAGGGTCGAACGCCTCGCCCGTCATCTCACAGATCGGTGGTTCCATCGCTCCGCCTGGTTGGTGACATGCGGGAAGTATGCCCGCTAGGGTGCGCGCGAATGCCGCCGTCCGGTGCGGCCGTTCTCGCCCCCAGGCCGGGCCTGGAGCGGGAGAGGTTGAGCTTTGGCCGATCCGACGCTGCACCCCGATGAGGAGATCATCGAGGGTGGTCCACTCATCGAGGACAACCCCGCCGGCGCAGCCCGTGCGCTGTTCATCGGCATCTTGTTGCTCATGGCCGGCAACGGTCTGCAGGGCTCGCTCATCGGCGTTCGGTCCGAGACCGAAGGGTTCTCGGTCACCGTGGCCGGCTTCGTCATGGCGGCCTACTTCGCCGGGTTCCTCTTCGGCAGCCGGGTCGCCGAATCGTTGATCGCGCAGGTCGGGCACATCCGCGTCTTCGCCGGCTTGGCGTCGATGGCATCGACGGCGGTGTTGATCCACGCGCTGTTCATCGATCCGGTCACGTGGGCCCTGATGCGATTCGTCACCGGCCTGTGCATGGCGGGCCTGTACGTCACCGAGGAGTCGTGGCTCAACGACCTCGCCACCAACAAGACGCGGGGCCGCCTGCTGTCGATCTACATGGTCGTGACGATGGGCGGCATGACGATCGGGCAGTTCCTTCTCGACGTCGCCGACCCCGACGGCGTGAAGCTCTTCCTGCTCGCCTCGGTGCTCGTGTCGGCGTCGCTGATCCCGGTCGTGCTCTCCGCCTCCAGCAACCCGCCCCTCGCGGTGCCCGAGACGATGTCGTTGCGAGAACTCGCCGACATCGTTCCGACCGGCATCTTCACCGCCTTCTTCAACGGCGCCTCGGTCGGGATCCTGATGGGCCTCGGCGCGGTGTACGCCGTCGCCGTCGACGTGCCCGACTCCCGGCTCGCGGTCTTCCTCGCGGCACCGCTCTTCGGATCGATGCTGTTGCAGTGGCCGATCGGCTACGTGTCCGACCGGGTCTCGCGGCGGGGTGTGATCCTCGTCGTGGCGGTCATCGCCGCGGGCACCTGCTCTGCGCTGGCCGTCGCACCAGAGGGGAGCTGGGCTTCGGTCGGGTTGATGGCCGTGCTCGGCGCCGTCTCGTTCCCGATCTATTCGCTCACGATCGCCTACACCGCGGACTGGCTGCCGACCGCCAAGCTCACGTCGGGGTCGGCCGTGCTCGTGCGGGTGAACGGTGTGGGCGCGCTCGTCGGCCCGCTCGTCGCGACGGTGGTCATCGGTGCCACGTCGCCCGCCGCCTACTTCTGGTGCATGGCCGCCGGGAATCTCACGATCGTGACCTACCTGATCTGGCGGATCATCGTCGCCGACGCCCCCGACACCCAGCGCCAGTTCGTCGCCTTCCCGGCCCGAGCCTCCGCCTCTGCGGTCGCCCTCATGCGCGGCCAGCGCAAACGCATCGACGAAGGAGCCCCCTGATGCCCGATCACCCCGAGTTCCACAACATCGACGACAGCTCCGACGCGATCGTTCGCGAGTTGGCGCCGGGGGTGATGGCCAGCATCTACCCGGGCGACCAGGCGATGTTCTCGGTCGTCACGATCGAGCCCAACGGCGAAGGGGTGCTGCACGACCACCCGCAGGAGCAGTGGGGGCTGTGCCTCGAGGGTTCCGGTGTCCGGGTCCAGGGCGACGCCGACGTCCCGTTCGCCAAGGGCGACTTCTGGCGCACGCCCGGCGGCGTTCCCCACACGATGCGGGCCGGCGCCGACGGCTGCCGCATCCTCGACGTGTTCGCTCCACCGCGAGACGAGTACCGAACGGCGGGTTCGGGTTTCGGCACCTCGTGACCGAACTCGACACCGCGGTGCACGCGTTCTCCGTCGACGAGGTCGACGTCGAGATCGCCGCGCTCGCTCGTGACGGTGTCGGCCTCCCGATCGTGCTGCTGCACGGCTTCGGGTCGACGAAGGAGGACTACGCCGACATCGTGCGACGCTCCTCGCTCGACGGCCGTCCGGTCCTTGCCTACGACGCGCCGGGGTGCGGAGCGAGCGCAGCGAGCCGGCTCGACGCGGTCGACATCCCGTTCCTGGTCGACGTCGCCCGCACGATGCTCGATCGTGCGGGCATCGATCGTTTCCACCTCGCCGGCCATTCGATGGGTGGGTTGACCGGGCTCATGCTCGCCGATGCGATGCCCGAGCGCGTCGCGAGCTTCACCAGTATCGAGGGCAATGTCGCGCCGGAGGACTGCTTCCTCTCGCGGCAGATCATCGAGTTCGCCGACCCCGACCCCGAGTCGTTCTTCGATGCGTTCGTCGAGCGTGCGGCTGAGGCCCCCGCGTGGGCGTCGGCGCTCTACTCGACCTCGCTCCGGGCGAAGGTCCGGCCCGGCGTGGTCGAGAGCATCTTCCGGTCGATGGTTGATCTGTCCGACCACGCCGGCCTCATGGATCGGTTCCTCGGCCTGCCGTGTCCGACGATGCTGATGTACGGCGACCAGAACGCCGACCTCAGCTACCTGCCGATGCTGCGCCAGCAGCCCGACGTCCGAGTGGCGGAGATCCCCGAGTGCGGCCACTTCCCGATGTACTCGAACCCGCCGGCGATGTGGCGCGAACTCGAGTCGATGTGGATCGAGTTCTGACTAATCGTCGGTGACGTCCCAGGGGGCGACCCAGTCGCCGTCCATGCGGAACGAGAGCTGGTTGTCGTCCTCGAGCCGCTTGGCGACGTGGAGCTCGCCGACGTCGCGGCCGTAGCGCTCGGTGGCGTCTTTGAAGACCTCGTGGGCGGCGGCGGTCATCACGAGCGGGCCGTCGAGGCTCGACTCGAGCTCGCGCACGAGACCGAGGTCCTTCAGGCACAGATCGAGGGTGAAGCTCGGGTCGTAGTGGCCGGCGAAGATCGACGGGCCGTCGTGGCGGGCCACGAAGGAGTCGCCGACCGAGTCGCAGATCGCGTCGTAGAGCACGGGGAGCTCGACGCCGTTGGCCATGCCGAGCGCGAAGCCCTCGCCGATCGAGGCGGCGTGGATGAACCACAGCTGGTTGGTGACGAGCTTGACGACGTTGCCGGTGCCGAGCGGGCCGCAGCGAATGACGCGGCCCAGGTTCTCGAGTACGGGGACGACCCGATCGAGGTCGGTCTCGGAGCCGCCGGCGAAGAGGGTCAGGCGCTTGTTGCGGGCGCCGTCGACCGCGCCGGTGACGGGGGAGTCCATCACGGTGACGCCCTCGGGCGCCTCGTCGGCGAGCTCCTGCACGAACTCGCGACGGTTGGTGGTGAGGTCGGCCCACACCGAACCCGGCCGCAGCGCGGCGAGGGCGCCGCCGGCTCGCATCACGCCGTCGACATGGTCGGGGCGGGGGAGCGAGGTGAGGAGGATGTCGGCCTCCGCCGCGACCGCGGCGGCGTCGGCCGCGGTGCGGCCACCAGCGGCGACGACCTCGGCGACCGGTTCGGGGCGGAGGTCGAGGGCGACGACGTCGAAGCCCGCCTCCACCAGGTTGAGGCACATGGGCAGGCCCATGTTGCCGAGGCCGATGAAGCCGATGGTTTCAGCCATGACTGCTCCTAGTAGCTGGCGTCGGGCATCGAGGCCTTGCGGCGCCCGATGAAGTCCTGCAGTTCGGCGTCGATCGCGTCGTCGAGGCCGGGGCCGGTGTACTCGGCGAG
>CAZEML010000166.1:0-225 GCA_964513285.1 uncultured Candidatus Nemicrothrix sp. | reverse complement strand
CGCTGGGCCGAGGTGAGCGAACCCTCGTCGGTCCACTGCTCGAAGCTGTTGTTGTCGGCTTCGGACGAGCGGGCGAACGCCGTCTCGAAGTTCTGCAGCGTGTGGCCGTTGCCGAGGAAGTGCTCGCCGTGCGGGTTGGTGCGGAAGGCCTCCATCGCCTGACCGTTCTCGGTCACGTCGATGCCGCGGGCGTAGACGTCCATGAAGCCGAGCTGATCGGCGTCG
>CAZEML010000165.1:0-9916 GCA_964513285.1 uncultured Candidatus Nemicrothrix sp. | reverse complement strand
CCCACTTTCTCCATCATCCCCTACGGCGATCGAGATGCCGAAAGTGTTGCAGCCGACGCGGGGATTTTTTCGAGCGGTACGTTCCGGGTCGACCACGTCAGGAGGGGAGCCGGAGGAGGGGTCGGATGTTTCACCGTGAAACATCCGATGCGGAGAGGTCGGCTTTCGTTCACCCGATCGCCACCCGCTGGCAAGTCGACGGTGCGGTCAAATCCTCATGATGTGATTTGTGGACGTCCTGAGTTCCTCACGACCCCAACGAGTGTTGATCTCCGCCGAGTGCTTCGTCCCGGTGGTGAATGGGGTGACCAACTCGGTGCTGCGGGTTCTCGAGCACCTCGACCAGCGGGGTCACGACATGCTCGTGGTCGCTCCAGCGCCGGGCCCATCGTCGGTGACGCTGCAATCAGGGCGGAACGTCCGGGTTGTCCGGCTTCCGTCGATGAAGGTCCCGTTCTACGACGGCTTGCATTTCGCGTGGCCGTCGGAGCGGAGCTGTCACGAGATCCTGCGCTCGTACCGACCCGATGTCGTCCATCTCGCGGCGCCGACATTGCTCGGGGCCCGGGTCGGCCGTGCGGCGCAGCGACGCGGCTTACCGAGTGTCGCCATCTTCCAGACCGACCTCGCCGGGTTCGTCCAGAACTACGAGGGCGTCGGGTTCAGCGCCCACTGGATCTGGCGGTGGCTCCGGTCGGTCCACAACCGAGCTGACGTCACCCTCGCCCCGACCCCGACGTTGGCGAGCGAGCTGACGCGACGAGGCTTTCCTCGGGTCGGCGTCTGGGGCCGGGGCGTCGACCGCGACCAGTTCAACCCCGACCGCCGTTGCGAACGCCTGCGCTCGCGGCTGTCCGGAACCGACGATCGGCCACTCGTGGGCTATGTCGGCCGGCTCGCCGCGGAGAAGCAGGTCGACCGCCTCGCTGCGCTGCGTTCTCTCGGCGATCGCTATCGACTCGTGATCGTGGGCGACGGCCCCGACCGGGCACGACTCCAGCGGCTCCTGCCCGACGCGTATTTCACCGGCATGCTCCGCGGCGAGGAGCTCGGCGCAACGATGGCGTCGCTCGACGTGTTCGTGCACACCGGGCCCCACGAGACGTTCTGCCAGACCGTGCAAGAGGCGATGGCAGCCGGCGTACCGGTCGTGGGACCCGACGCCGGCGGGCCACGTGACCTCATCACGCCGGGCGAGACCGGATGGCGATACGACCCCGACCGCCCGACCGAGATGGTGGAGGCGGTCGCCAGCCTGGTCGACAATCAGGCGCTCCGGCGAACGATGGGCCGAGCGGGATTCGACGCGGTCGCCGACCGAACGTGGGAGAACGTGGGCGACGACCTGCTGCGGCACTACGCATGGGCAAACGGCCCGGCCGCTTCGATTCGAGCGCAACGCGCAGCTGCCTGATCGAAGCCGATGGCGCGACGAACCAACCCGGGGGGCACCGCCAGGAAGCTGGCGGATCGGCTGCTGCGGCACGACCACGAGCCGTGCGTTCGCTGCAGGGTCGCCGACGCCTTCTGGAAGGTTGAACCCTTGCGGCGCCGGCATGCCCGGCGTCGGCTCTTGATGCGGCCCGTCGTCGCGCTGCTCCAGCCAGTCGTCGTGCTGTTGGGTTGGGCACGGATGGGCTGGGTTCGCGCCGTGTTCGGCGCGCTGTGGCTCTCGGCTGGTCGGTCCAGATGACGACTCGTCGCCGCTTGCACTTCGTGTGGATGGGCAGTCGTTTCCCGTACCACTGCCGCCTCGCCGTGGAGTCCGCCGTCGAGGCGATGCCCGACGCCGACATCGAGGTCCATCTCATCGGTGAGCGTCCCGACGCGCCGCATCTCGTTGCGATCGAGACCCTGCCCCGGGTCCACGTGTGCGAGGAACGCTTCGAGGACCTGCTCGACGGCTGTCCCGGCGGCGCCGCCCCGTACCTCGATCTGCTCGGGAGGCTTCCCGCAGGGAGTCCGGCGTCGGTGAGCAATCTCGCTCGCTTGGCCATCCTGCTTCGCGACGGTGGTGTCTACCTCGACACCGACGTGGTGGTGATCCAACCCCTCGACGACCCGGAGGAGATCGGGGCGTTCGTCGGGATGGAGCAGGTGTGGGCAGGGAATCGACCGCGCGTGTCGGGTGGGCTTGGTCTTCTCGGCGCCGTCCGGGCCGCGCCCTGGGCCGCGTCGTGGGTGATGAACCGGGTGAGCTGCCGACTGACCAACGGCCGTTTCGTGAGGGATCAGGACGTCAGCCCGCCGAGGTGGAGCCGCATGCAGGCGAACAACGCCGTGCTCGGCGCACCGGCCGGGAGCGAGTTCATCTCCCGCACCCTGGAACGGGCGCTGACCGTCGACCCATCGGCGCGCTTCGCCCTCGGACCGTCGTTGCTCGACGACATGTGCCGCGACGAGCCGGATCTCGTGCGGGTGATGCCGCCGTCGCGCTACTACCCGATCCCGCCCGGCCAGAGCTACCGCTGCTTCGAGGACGCACACTTCCCGCTGCCACCCGACACGCAGGTCCTGCACTATGTGGCCAGCAATCACAAGCGGCTGCTCAGCAGCCTCGACATCGACGACCCGCGCTTCGGCTCTCGGCAAGCGCCGTTCTGGCGGCGGGCTCGAGAGGTGCGGGAGGCCATGGTCGACGGTCGGCGCCGAGGATTGCGGCTCCTGTGACCCGGGTTGCCCGCAACACGACCCTCATCGCGGTGGGTCAGGCCTCGGTGAAGGCCACCCAGCTGATCCTCGCGGTGGTGCTGGTTCGGTTGATGAGTCCGACCGAGTGGAACGAGGCGGCCTTCCTGCTCTCGATCTACCTCGCCGGCACCACGATCGGGAACCTCAACCTGCATCACGGCATCGTCTTCTTCCTCCCGCGGGTCGAGGCGCGTGAACGCCGCAGCCTCGTCTTCCAGAACGTCAAGCTCCTGCTGGCGATGGGGACATTGATCATGTTCGGTCTCATGGCCGCCCAGCCCCTCTTCGTCGGCGGTGCGTTGGGTGACGGCGACGTCCTTCCGTGGCTCGGCCTCGCGATCGCCCTCGAGCTCCCTGCGGCGTGTTTCGGGATGACCCTCATCGGCCTCGAACGGTTCGCGGGCGTGGCCGTGTGGGACCTGATCGGCACGGTGCTCGTCCTCGCGGGTGCGGTGCTTCCCGTCGCCGCGGGCTACGGCGTCGCGGGGCTCGTCGCCGGTCTCATCGTCGCTGGCGCCGTCCGGTTCGTCGCTGGTCTCACCGTCGTCCATCGATGCCTGCCGGAGCGGTCGGGCCGCCTCGGCCGGGCCTTTCTCCTCGAACAGCTCCGCTACGGAATCCCGCTCGGCGCGACGATCGCCGTCGCCATGCTGAACCGGCTGGTCGACAAGTGGTTCATCGCCGCGTTCGAGAGCGACGACTTCGGCATCTATGCGGTGGCCGCCCAGGAAGTCCCGCTGCTGGCGGTCCTGCCGTACGCAGGCGGCGCGGCGCTCATCACCAAACTGGTCGACGCGTTCCACGCATCCGATCTGGCTGGTGCCCGACACCACTGGATGCAGCTGACCAGTTCGATGTCGCTGCTCGTGGCGCCGCTCGGCATCGGCCTCATCCTGATCGCCCCCGACCTGATCCCATCGGTTTTCGGGCGGGAGTTCGCGAGCGGCGTGCTTCCGTTCCAGCTGTTCACCGCCATCACCGTCCATCGGGTCGCCGAGTACGGGATGCTCCTTCGAGCCGCCGGCCGTACCCGGGAACTCCTCGTGGTCGCCAGCGTGACGCTCGGCTCGAACGTCGTGCTCGCCGGGTTCGGGGCCTGGGCGGGTGGGATGAGCGGTTCGGCGTGGGGAACGCTCATCGCCAGCGCCATCGGCTGGCTCACGGCCCTTCGCTACATCGGGGTCGCGCTCGACGTGCCGGTCCGCCTCGCCTTCCCCTGGGTGCGCTGGCTCAGTGCCGTCGCCGTCAGCACGCTCGCCGCCCTCGCCGCGTACATCGTCACGATCCCCGCCGACGTCACGAGCATGGCCCGGGCCGGACTCCAGTTGCTGGTGTTCGTCGCCCTCGTCGTACCCGGGACGCGGCTGCTCACCCGAACCTCCACCCCACCCGCCGACCCACCGACCGACCGGACCCCGGCCGCGATGCGGTCGCTCATGTGACGAGGAATCGATGGCCACTTCCGACGAACCGATGTCCGTGACCAACGACGACACCCGATCCGCTGGGCTCGAACGAGCCGGCCGGAACATCGATGCCTGGGGCGACGCGAACACCCGTCGTTTCCTGATCGCCCAGTTCCTCTATCTCACGTCGGATTCGATGACGGCACTCACCCTCGCCGGCGTCGTCTTGATCGGTTCGGAGAACACGATCGAACCGCGAGCGGTGGTCACCGCACTGGCGTTCGCGATGATCCCGTACGCGATCGTCGGCCCCCTTTCGGGCCAACTCGCGGATCGGTGGCTTCGGCGCCGGGCGTTGGGTGGCCTCTCGGCGATGCGGGCGCTCCTGATCGCCGGCGCGGCGATGGCCGTTGCCTTCGACTCGGTCCCGCTGGCGATCGTGTTCGCGGCGCCGCTGATGTGCGTCGGGCGACTCTTCTACATGCTGCGAGCGGCGTCGCTTCCTCGTGTCGCGCCGCCCGGCCTCCTCGTCCGAGTCGATTCCTGCTCGCTCTACACATCGATCACGGCGAGTGCGCTCGGCGCAACGATCGCCGCCGTGAGCGTCTTCGGCGGACCGGTCGTCGTGCTCGCCGCGGCGGCGGCCATGCAGCTCATCGCCGGCTTGATGTTCGTGACGTTGCCGCTCTCGCTCGGCGGCGGTGATCGTACGCGCCGCCGCGGTGGCTGGTCCGCGGCAGGACGGGCACTGCGGTCCGCGACGACCCGGCGAGCGGTCTCGGTCACGATCGGCCACCGCTTTTTCGTCGGTGGTCTCTTCGGAACGCTGCTGATCGTCGCATCCCACGACTTCGGTCTGGCCGATCGAGCCCACCTCGTCGGTCTCGTGGTCACCGGGGTCGGCTCGTTCATCGGGACGCTCACCGCGCCGACGCTCCGGTTCTGGCTCGGGATCGACCGACTGGCGGTCGCCGGCTACGTCGTGCCGTGCGCCCTGTTGCTCATCGCGGTGATGGTCGGGTTCGATGATCCAGCCGGACGGGTCATCGTCGGAACCGCGGCGATCGCCACCTACTTCGCCTTCCAGAACGTGCGCGTCGCGACGGACGCCGTCGTCCAGACGTCCACCGCCGACGTCAACCGGGCGAAGCTCTTCTCGCTCTACGACGCGGCGTACAACGTCGCCTACTACGGCGGTGGCGCCCTGGCGATCCTCGCCGGCTTCCATCTCCGGCCGACCTTGGGCATCGCGATGATCGCCGGCCTCTATGGCCTCGGCGCGCTTTGGTTGGTCGTTTCCCACAACGGACTGCAACCCGCGGCCGGCGTCACGACGCCGCCCGGCGTGCACCTCGTCGACTCGGAAGAATCCTGATGCACATCCTCCAGCTCGCCAACTTCTACGGCTCGAACACCGGGGGCTTGCGGGTCGCCCTCGACCAACTCGCCGAGCAGTATCTGGCGGCCGGCGCTCAGGTGACCACGATCGTCCCGGGTGATCGCAACCGGCGAACGGTCGCCGATAACGGGCGGACCTTCCTCACGGTGCGAGCTCCGCTCGTGCCAGGCATGGGTGGCTATCGCCTGATCGTGAACCCGGGCGCGGTGCGACGCATGATCCAGGTCGTCGGCCCGGACGTGATCGAACTGTCCGACAAGACGACGCTCGCTGCCGCCGTCACCCGTACTCGCGACGACCGTGTGCCGACCGTGTTGATCTCTCACGAACGACTCGATGCCGTGGTCGGCCAGTCGTTCTCGAGTCGAACGCCGGTCCTGCGCGCGATGCAGGTCTTCAACAACCACTGGGGTGATCGGGTCGACTCGGTCGTGTGTTGCTCGGACTTCGCCGCCGAGGAGTTCGCCGATGATCGCGACACACCGATCGAGCGGGTCTCGCTCGGCGTCGATCTCGACACGTTCCGGCCGGGTCCGCATCCGCAGAACGAACGGCCGCGGCTCGCGACCGTGGTTCGGTTGACGGTCGACAAGGATCCCCAGCTGTTGGTCGAGACGTCCCGAGAGCTGCTCGATCGAGGACTCGACCACGACTGGACCATCTACGGCGACGGTCCGCTCCGGCCCGAACTCGAGGAGATGGCTTCGGGCCTCCCGATGACCTTCGCCGGCTACGAGACCGACCGGCGCACCCTCGCCCGCAAGATCGCGCAGGCCGACGTCGGGATCTCTCCGGGGCCGTGCGAGACGTTCGGGCTGGCGGCGCTCGAACTGCTCGCCTGTGGCACACCCGTGGTCGTGCCGAACCGGGGCGCGCTGTCCGAGCTGGTCTCCGACGACGTCGGTCGGTCGTGCGTCCGCAGTGCGGGTCGCTTCGCCGACGCCATCGAGGACCTCCTCGAGCAGGATCAAGTCGAGCTCCGAGCCGCCGCCCGCCGGCACGCCGAACGCTTCTCTTGGCAAGCGTCTGCGGAGCGATTCCTGTCGCTCTACGCCGGGCTGGCCGAGCGGCGGCGGGTCCACCCGGTCTTCAACCGCCGCCGAGCCGCTTGAGAACGGGGCCTGAGGGCTGGCACGGCAATCAGGGTTTCTTCAGCGTTCGGCGCGCCGCTTGAGCGATTCGGATCGGTGGCGATCCTGTGGACACCATCGAGAAAAGGAGAACGCTCATGAACATCAGTTCCGTTGGTTCGATGCCGCCAGCATTCGGCATGGGACTCGGAGGGGCGAGGTCGCCCATCGAGCCGACGACGGTCCTCGAGGACATCGGGGTCGACATCGGCGAACTCGATGCCCTTGCGGCCACCATCGGCGAGACCGGCGAGAGTCTGGAGGCAGCCGTCGGTGAGTCGGCAACGATGCGTGACGTCATGACCTACGTGGTCGGGGACCGAGGTGGCGATTTCCGCGAGGCCCTCGGCGGGTTCGCCACCGACATGGGCTTCACCGCACGTCTGGCGGGTTCGCCTCCGAGCGGGTCCATGGGGGCCGGAATCGACGTCGAGGCGATCACGTCCAAGTACCTCGAGTTCCTGTTCAGCGACACCGAGGATGCGGACCAGTCGACCGACCTGCTCGAGCTTCTGTGATCTCCGCGCCGGCCGGTGCGTCCCTGTCCGCCCCGGCCGGCGCGGCGCTTCGGTGCCGTCGGCGTCAGCCAGAGGGGGTCAGGCGGTACCCGCGCCCGTAGACGGCGATGATGCTGGACGTGCCGAACGGGTCGTCGATGCGACGTCGGAGCGCGGAGAGGTGCGCTTGGATGTTGTTTCGGCCGCGAGGCTTCGCTTCGTCGGGCCCTGCGGTGCACTGCGCGAGGGTGGCGTGGTCGACGATCGCGCCCTGCGCTGCGACGAGCACCTCGAGGAGGCGGTACTGCGTGGGCGTCAGCGCGATCGACTGGCCAAAGCGCATGACCGCCTGTGCCTCAGGGACGAGAGCCAAGGAGGCGCCCGAGGGCGTCATCGGCGCGCTCTGCACCGGCCGGTCTCGATCTGCGGCTGCGTTGCCATGCGAAGCACCCTCGCTGACAACACTTGTGCGGAGCTGAGCGCCGCCTGAAGATTCGGTGAGCGTCGTGACCCACCACCCGGTCTTCGACCGCCGCCGAGCCGCTTGAGATCTGGTGGAGCTGAGGGGAATCGAACCCCTGACCGCCTGGTTGTAGCGCGTCTCGAGAGTGTTCATGAGTGTCCGTCGGTGTCCAGAAACTGCGTGACCTCAGGGGTCCGATTCCGCTCACGTCCGTGATTGTCCGTAGGTACACGCACCGGTTGGCTCCCCACTTGGCTCCCCAGAAGCGGAGACATACAGTCGAAGAATGGCAGCATCGCTGTCTGGTGGGTTGGCCCACCGGACACCACTGTCGCCGCCTCGTTCGTGAAGAAACCTCCACCGAAACCACAGCTGCGCCGCCAGCCCGCGTTGCTGCTTCGGCTGTTCAACGATCCGCAGCCGGTCCTGGACGAACTACGGGCCGCGCACGGTCCCGTCGTCGCCCTCGGGTTCGGCCCGGCGAAGATGACCATCGTCGGGGGCCCGGCGGAGATCGCAGCGATCCATGCCCGCCCGGTCGACGAATTCCGATGGAACCACAAGTTCAACGTGCTGGCGGTGGTGGTCGGCGAGAAGTCGATGATCACCTCCGATGGCGCAGACTGGAGTCGACGCCGATCGTCGGTTCAGTCGGCGTTCAGTCGGCGGCGGCTCAACGGGTGGATCCCGATGATCCTCGAGCAAGCGGATGCGGCAATCGCCACGGTCGCCCCCGAGGGGCCGGAGACCGTCGATCTCTACCGCACCGGCCGGGCCGCGATTCTCGAGATCGTCGTCCGGGCCTTCTTCGGCGAATCGATGGGGCATCGGGCGCAAGAGTTCGGCGACCTAATGCAGGCACCCCAGGACTACCTGGAGCTGCCGGCGTGGAAGCAGGTGCCGCACCCGTTCCCCCTCGGCGCCCGCGGTCGCGTCAGAGCCGACCGACGGGCCTTCGACGATCTCGTACGGGAGGCAATGGCAACCATCCGAGCGGAGCCCTCGGGCGATCCGAGTGATGTCCTCGAGGTCCTCGTCCACGATGACACCGTCGACGAGCAGGAGATTCTCGATCAGGTCAACACGCTGGTCGGAGCAGGTTTCGACACGACCGCGGCGTCGTTCGCGTGGATGCTGTGGTGTGCGGCCTTGGCGCCGGGAGTCTGGGCCGACTTGCGAGCCGAGGCGGACGAGGTGCTCGGCCCGGTCGGAGCGGATCTGTCGAGCGCCGACCATGCCACGCTGAATGGGCTCGAAGTAGCCGGCCGGGTGGTGCGCGAGACCCTGCGGCTCCATCCCGCGGGTGTCATCAGTCCGCGCGAGGCCGCGACCGACATTCAGGTGGGCGACATCACCATCCCGCAGGGAACGCTGGTCCTCTGGTCGCCCCATCTCGCGGGTCGGGATCCGGATGTGTGGGAACGCCCGCTCGAATTCGAGCCCGACCGCTTCATCGAGATGACCGACGAGCAGCGCGCGAGGTGCGACGCCGCATGGGTACCGTTCGGCGGCGGTCGGCGTGACTGCCTTGGCTTCGCGCTCGCCCAGATGGAGCTCACCCTGATGATTGCCCGCTTCGCCCAGCGACTCGATGTCACACCTCCTTCGGCGACGAAGCCCGGCCCGGTCGGGATGGTCGTCAATCGACCACAGGGGGGCGTGCCGTTCTTGGCCTCCCATCGCGGGACTGAGACCTCGCCGTGAACGGGGCGTTCATCAGCCGGATGGGTCCCGCCGTGGTCGGCGGCCTCCGAGGGTGATCAGCAGCCGGGGCGCGTGCTGTTCAGGGTGAACGTGCCGACCGCGACCCGACCATTGTTGTTGGTGTACGAGCCCGGGTCGGAAATGTCGCACAGGTCGACCAAGGTGCCGCTCAGGTTCCACGTCCCGCGGTTCGACGTCGTGATCGTGAGCGAGGCCGCACCGTTGGGCTGGATCGTGCCCGAGACCGTGGTCTGGCCGAGCTGGTTGACGTTGGCGGACCCTGATGCGACACCGTCGGTCACCGTGAACGAGATGCTGTAGCTGCCCGTGGTCGCATCGGCGCACACGCTCGGGAGCTTGCCTTCCTCGTCCGGGACACAGTCGATGTCGTCGACTTTCGTCGGGGCGTTGATCCCCCACGACCAGCCGCCGCCGGTCGTGATGTTGATGGGCGCCAGGGTTGTCGTCGTGGTGGCCTCGGTCGTGGTCGTGGTCGTGGCCTGGGTGGTCGTGGTGGTGGCCTGCGTCGTGGTGGTGGTCGCAGTCGCTGCAGTCGTGGTCGGTGCCGCCGTGGTGGACGGCGCGGCGGGTGCAGCTGCCGCCGTCGTGGCGGGCGCCGCAGGCTG
>CAZEML010000164.1:0-10106 GCA_964513285.1 uncultured Candidatus Nemicrothrix sp. | reverse complement strand
TGGGCGTCGCCGTCGGGTGCTTGCTCGCGCAGCGCCGGCCGTTGGGGTGGTTGGGTGGCGCGATCGCCGCCGCCGTGGCAGCGGTCGCGATCACGGCCGTGCCGGTGGTGCCAGAAGGAACGACACCGATCGGAGCCGGCGTGGTGCTCCACCACGACGGGTTGGTGGTGGTCGAGCTCGACGATCCTCGCCGACCTCGCGACGTGCTCGAGGCGCTCCGGCACGCCGGCGTCCGCCGGATCGATCTCGTGATCGCGACCGACGGCGACCGAGCCGACGCCGACGCGGTCGTGGCGATCGTGGCTCGATTCGGCCCGGTCGACGTCGCGGCACCGCCGTTCCATCGGGTCCCGAGCGCCCGGTCGGTTCACCCGGGCACGGTCGTGCAGGTGGGGTCGTGGCGCATCGAACCGGTGACCGACGGCGACGACCACAACCTCGTCGTTCGGGTGTGCCCCGGCGGGCCGTGCCAGGATGAACCCCCATGAGCGCTGTCGTCACCACCCCGCGCATCCGCGAGTCGCTCGACTCGGTCCACGACCAGCTTCGGCGGTCCGGCACCTGGTGGGACGCGGCGCAGATCGGTGCGATCGCACGACGAGCGCGCGACGGGTTCGTCCAACGCGGTACCCCGCCGTGGATGCGGGAGCTGCCCGACCATGTCGAGGGGCTTCCGGCCGCGGCGCTGACCGTCATCGACAAGATCGCCAACGACCCCGGCTCGGTCGATCGCACGTGGGCCCACGAGCAGGTCGAGGCGCTGGGCGACGGCCCCTACGTCGAGCTCGTCGGCATCACCGCGGTCGCGGTGATCGTGCACATGTACGCAGCGTGCGTCGACGAGCCGGTCACTCCGCTCGGAGAGCCCGCCGCCGATGCCGGCACGCCATCTCGCGAGCGCCCGGACGGGCTCGGCGACATCGGCGCCCACGTCCCGATGATCGACCCCTTCGACTTCGCCAACGTCGCACGCGCGTTGAGCCTGGTCCCGTCGGCGAACCTGGCCTTCTACACCGTCGTGCGGCCGATGTACTCCGAGGCCGGGTTCGAACACCTCGTGTGGGAGACGCCGCTCAGTCGCCCGCAGGTCGAGCTGATCGCCTCTCGGGTCGCGGCGATGAACGAGTGCTTCTATTGAACGACGGCGCACACCACGCTGCTCCGTGCGAGCAGTGATGCGCTTGGCGAGAACGCCGATCTCGCCGCCACGACCGGTGGGGATGCCACGGCGTCCGGCGTGCCCGCCGGTACGGAGCTGGTCGCCTTCGCCGAGGCAGCCGTGCGCGGCGAGCCACTCGACGAGGCCCGCGCGGCGGTGATCGCCGCGGTCGGCCTCGACGGCGCAGGCCAGGCGGCCGCCACCATCGCGGCGTTCTCCGGGCTGGTTCGAGTCGCCGACGGCACCGGCATCCCGATCGACGATGGCCTCGCCGCGGCGTCCGCAACGATCCGCGACGAGCTCGGGCTCAACGAGTTCAAGGGCGCCGACAACACCGACCTCCAGCGCACGACCGCCGGTGGGTTCCACGACATCGACAGCCTCTGGCGGGACTGAACCCGAGCGTCAGCGGCGCCCGATAGGGTCGGCGCAGATGCACCTGGAGCTTGGCAGCACGCGTTTCGACATCACCACGCGGGCGCTGGTGATGGGCATCCTCAACCGCACGCCCGACTCCTTCTACGACGGCGGCGAGTACTGGGCGTTCGACGACTTCCTGCGCAAGGCCGAACAGCTCGTCGACGAGGGAGCCGACTTCCTCGATGTCGGTGGCAGCAAGGCCGGCCCCGGCCCCGAGGTCACCGTCGACGAAGAGATGGAGCGGGTCGTCCCCGCCGTCGAGGCCCTGCGGTCCCGGTTCGATCTGCCGATCTCGGTCGACACGTTCCGGGCGTCGGTGTTCGAGGAGTCGTGCAAGGTCGGCGCCGACATCGGCAACGACATCTCCGGCTTCGCCGACCCGGAGTTCCTCCCGGTCGCGGCCCGCTACGGCGCCTCGGTCGTCGCCACCCACGTGCGCATCGGACCGCGCATCCCCGACCCCGAGCCGATCTATCCCGACGGGGTCCGTCGCGACGTCGTCGAGTTCCTCCGGCGTCGATCCACCATGGCGCTCGACGCCGGGATCCCGCGCGAGCGGATCATGATCGATGCCGGCCTCGACCTCGGCAAGAATCCCGCGATGTCGACCGAGCTCCTGCGCCACTCCGACGATCTCGTCGAGCTCGGGTTCCCGGTCTTCTTGTCGGCGTCGAACAAGGGCTTTCTGGGAGAACTCGTCGGCACCGAGGTCGATGAGCGGCGCGAAGCCACCTTCGGCGCCCACGCCCTCGGGATCGCCCTGGGCTGCCGCATCCTCCGAGCCCACGACGTCCGCGGCAACCGCCGGCTCGCCGACACGATGTCCGCGATCCTCCAGGCGCGCGAGGACGACCGCTACGCCCTTCCCGAGGTCGGCTGATGGTCCTTCGGCTGATCATCGGAGACGACCCGATCCTCGTCGGTGAAGCGGTCAGCAGCGCGGTCGACGAGTTGATCGGCGACGGCGATCGCAGCCTGATGCTCGAGCTGCTCACCGAGACCGACTATCGCAACGACGAGGGCGATTGGGAGTCGGCCAAGGTGCTCGACGCCGCCCGCACGCCACCGTTCCTGACCGATCGGCGGGTCGTCGTCGGTCGCCACCTGAGCCGCTTCTCCAAGAAGGACGAGTACACGCCCATCATCGACCTCCTGGCCGAGCCGCTCGACACGACCGACCTCGTCCTCGTGTGGGAGCGCGGGGTCGAACCCAAGGTCGACCGGATGCCGGCACTGCCCAAGGCGCTGAAGGAAGCGGCCGAGGTCGCCGGAGCCGAAGTCGTGCAGACCTCCGCACCCAAGGGCAAGGCGGCGGGGGACTGGCTGCGTGATCAGCTCGGCGCCAGCTCGCTGACCTTCGACCGAGGCGCGATGGCCGCCGTCGAAGACCTGCTCGGCGAAGATCGCAGCCGGGTGATCGGGCTGGTCCGCACCCTCGAAGGTGCGCTCGGGCAGGGAGCGACCGTCAGCGCCGACGACATCGCGACGTTCGGTGGCGATCAGGGTTCGACGGTGCCGTGGGCGCTCGACGACGCGATCGACAAGGGCGACGTCGCGGCCGCGCTCGCCATCTTGCCGAGGCTCATCCCGTACGCCGGTTCGCCGACCGATCGCAACGGTGCCGCGTTCCGGCTGCTCGCAGTGCTCCACAAGCGCTACAGCAACATGCTCCGGCTCGACGGCGCTGACGTGCGCGACGACAAGGCGGCCGCTCAGCTCCTCGGCATGAAGGGCAGCACGTTTCCGGCCAAGAAGGCGATGCAGCAGAGCCGGCGCCTCGGCACCGAGAAACTCAGCCGGGCGATCGAGCTGCTGGCCGACGCCGATCTCTCGTTGCGGGGCACCAAGGACTGGCCGCCGGAATTGGTGGTCGAAGTCCTCGTCGCTCGGTTGGCCAACCTCAGCGGCCGGCGGTAGCAGCCCGACGGGTTGGCGAACCGGTGCCTACAGCGCCGGCTCGTGATCAGCGGCGACGCTGATCAGCCAGCAGCATTGAGCCGCTTGGCCAGCTGGCTCTTCTTCCGGGCGGCCTTGTTCTTGTGCATGATGCCGCTGGCGGCGGCCTTGTCGATCTTGGCGATCGCTTCGCGGACGAGCTCGTCGGCGTTGTCGGCACCCTCGGCGATCGCCGCATCGGCGTTCTTGGTGCGGGTGTGGATCTCGCTGCGGACCTTGCGGTTGGCGAGGTTGCGCTTCACCGTCTGACGGTTGCGCTTGATCTGCGACTTGATGTTTGCCACGGGCTTACCTGCTGAATCGAAGAGCTTTGGTGCGGAACGACGGTCCGCAAACCGACCCCAAAGCGTATCGGGAGTGGCCCACGGATCGCACCGTCGCTCGGTAGCGTTCTTTGGACAGATGGAACTCGAACGCATCCGCAACACATCGATCATCGCCCACATCGATCACGGCAAGTCCACCCTCGCCGACCGCATGCTGGAGCTCACCGGGGCCGTCGAGGCCCGCGACATGCGCGCCCAGTACCTCGACTCGATGGATCTCGAACGCGAGCGCGGCATCACGATCAAGCTCCAGTCGGTCCGCCTCGACTGGGACGGCCACGTCATCAACCTGATCGACACCCCCGGCCACGTCGACTTCGGCTACGAGGTCAGCCGCAGCCTTGCGGCATGCGAGAGCGTGATCCTCGTCGTCGACGCCGCCCAGGGCATCGAGGCCCAGACCCTCGCCAACTGCTACCTGGCGATGGAGAACGACCTCGAGATCGTCGCCTGCCTCAACAAGATCGACCTTCCCGCCGCCGAACCCGATCGCTACGCGGCGGAGATCGAGAACGTGCTCGGCATCCCCGCCGACGACATCCTTCGCATCTCGGCCAAGACCGGCGAAGGCGTGCCCGATCTGCTCGACGCCGTCGTGGGCCTCACCCCGCCGCCCGAAGGCGACGCCGATGAGCCGCTGCAGGCGCTCATCTTCGACTCCCACTTCGATCAGTACCGGGGCGTGATCTCCTCGATCCGGGTCGTCAACGGCGTGATGCGCACAAAGGACAAGCTGCGCTTCATGCAGGCCGGCACGAGCCACGATCCCGACGAGATCGGCGTCCGCACGCCCGACAACCTCCCGGTCGATCAGCTCGGCCCCGGCGAAACCGGCTACCTCATCGCCGGCATCAAGGACGTCGGCGAAGCCAAGTCCGGTGAGACCGTCACCACCGAGAAGCGCGGCGCGAGCGAACCGCTCGACGGGTACAAGGAACCCAAGCCGATGGTGTTCTCGGGTCTGTACCCGATCGACGGCGACCAGTTCACCGACCTGCGCGAGGCGCTCGAGAAGCTCCGGCTCAACGACAGCTCGTTCACCTTCGAGCCCGAGACGTCCGGCGCTCTCGGCTTCGGCTTCCGCTGCGGCTTCCTCGGTCTGCTCCACATGGAGATCGTCCGCGAGCGCCTTGAGCGCGAGTTCGGCCTGTCGCTCATCTCCACCGCCCCCTCGGTCGAGTACCACATCACCAAGGGCGACGGCACCGTCATCGAAGTCTCCAACCCGTCGGAGATGCCGTCGGCCGCGGAGATCACCGCCATCGCCGAGCCCTACCTCAAGGCCAGCATCCTCACGCCCACCGACTACACCGGCACGGTCATGGATCTCTGCCAGACCCGGCGTGGCGAGATGGTGAAGATGGAGTACCTGTCGCCTGAGCGGGTCGAGCTCCACTACCGACTCCCGCTTGCGGAAGTCGTCATCGACTTCTTCGACCAGCTCAAGAGCCGCACCCAGGGCTACGCCTCCCTCGACTACGAACAAGACGGCTACACCGCCGACAAGCTCGTTCGCGTCGACATCCTCCTCCACGGCGACCCGGTCGACGCCTTCAGCACGATCGTGCACAACGACAAGGCCTACGACTACGGCAAGAAGATGGCCGACAAGCTCAAAGAGCTCATCCCGCGCCAGAACTTCGAGGTCCCGATCCAGGCCGCCATCGGCGGCAAGATCATCGCCCGCACCAACGTGAAGGCCTACCGCAAAGACGTCACCGCCAAGCTCTACGGCGGCGACATCACGCGAAAGAACAAGCTGCTCAACAAGCAGAAGGAAGGCAAGAAGCGGATGAAGTCGATCGGTCGCGTCGACATCCCCCAAGAAGCCTTCATCTCCGCCCTCCAGCTCGACGACTGATCTTTGCTGCTGCTTCGCCGCACCCGTGGTGCGGCTCGCGACGCAGACGCTTCCCACCGATCGGACCGGCGGAGCTGGGTCCGATCTTCGTTCGGCGGCGCGGGCCGCCCATCCAACGGAGCGGTGACCGTGACTTCACCCGAACTACGGTGAGCGGCCATGTTGATCGAGCGGATCGAACCGAAGTGGATCGACGCCTTCGCGGCGACCTTCGAACTGTGTGGCGTACAACCCGGCGACGAATGCATCGTCCTCTCTGAATCCCAGAGCCGGCGAGTCAACGTCGAGCTCAGCGAACTCGCCCTCGCCCGCCTCGGCGCCCGCGTCTTCCACATCACCGTCCCGACCCCGGCCCAGACCGCGCCCGTGCCCGTCCGCTCCACCGGCGCCTCCGACGCGATCGGCGGCCGTCGGGCCGTCATCGACGCGCTGAAGCAGGCCGTCCTCGTCGCCGACTGCACCGTTGAAGGCATGCTGCACTCGCCCGAGCTCCCCGAGATCCTCGGCGGTGGCGCCCGCGTGCTGATGGTCTCCAACGAGCACCCCGAGATGCTCGAGCGGCTCGTGCCCGACCCCGCCCTCGAAGCGAAGGTCAAGGCCGGCACCAAGATGTTGCGCAACGCGTCGACGATGCGGGTCACCTCCGCCGCCGGGACCGATCTCACGATCGACGTGGCCAACGCTCCCGCTGGCTCCAGCTGGGGCTACACGTCCCGGCCCGGGACGATCGCCCACTGGCCGGGTGGGCTCTGCCTGTGCTTCCCGCCCGCGGGCTCGGTGAACGGCACGCTCGTGATGGCGCCCGGCGACGTGAACCTCACCTTCAAGCGGTACCTCGAGTCCGCGATCCACATGACGATCGAAGACGACTACATCACCGGTCTGCACGGCGACGGCATGGACGCCCAACTGATGGAGAGCTACATGTCGGCCTGGGGTGATCGCGAGGCCTACGCCGTCTCGCACGTGGGCTGGGGCATGAACCCGGCGGCTCGCTGGGATTCGCTCGCGATGTACGACAAGGCGCAACTCAACGGCACCGAGCTCCGGGCGTTCGCGGGCAACTTCTTGTACTCGACCGGCGCCAACGAGGTGGCTGGTCGCCACACGCTCGGCCACTTCGACCTGCCCATGCGCGGGTGCACGGTCGAACTCGACGGAACGGCCGTCGTCGTCGACGGCGTCCTCCAGGGCGAGCTGGCGTGATCGAACACCACCGGGTGGGCGCCGGGCGCCCGGCGCTGTTGTTCTTGCACGGCCTCGGCGGTGATCGTGACAGCTTCGCCCCCCAGCTCGACCACTTCGCAGCGACCCACGAGTGCGTGTCGTGGACGATGCCGGGCTACGGCACGTCCGATCCGCTCGACGAGCTGACGTTCCCGACCCTGGCCGAAGCGGCGTGTGCGCTGCTCGACGAGTCCGGGATCGACCGGGCGGTCGTGATCGGCCAATCGCTCGGCGGCATGGTCGCCCAGCAGCTGGCGATCGCCCACCCCGAGCGCGTCGACGGGCTCGTCCTCGTCGCCACCACCGCCGCGTTCGGCAAGCCGGGCAGCACGTTCAACGACGAGTTCCTGGCATCCCGCCTCGCGCCGATCGAAGCGGGCAATCGCCCAGCTGACCTGGCCCCGGCGATCGTCGACAGCATCGTGGGTCCCGACGCCTCGCCCGAGGCGCGGGCGCATGCCGTCACCTCGATGAGCCGCATCGAACCGGGGCCGTACGGCCGCAGCATCGAGTGCCTCGTGACCTGGGACGGTCGTGATCTCCTGGGTGGGGTCGGCGCGCCGACCCTGTGCGTCGCCGGCGGCGAGGACACCAACTCCCCGGTTCGGGCGATGGAACGTCTCGCCGACGCGATCCCGGGCGCGTCGCTCGAGGTGATCGCCGACGCCGGTCACCTGGTCAATCTCGAACGTCCGGCGGCGTTCAACTCGCTCCTGGAGGACTTCTTGTCATGACCGACTTCGACCTGCCGCTGACCGAGCGGCAGCACGAGATCCTGTCGCTGGTTCGCGACTTCGGCACGACCCGGTTCGCCGAACGGGCGTCGGTGTTTGACACCGAGAACCGCTTCCCCTCCGAGAACTTCGACGACCTCCGCTCCTCGGGCCTGCTCGCACTCACGATCCCCGAGGAGCACGGCGGCGGGGGAGCGGACTACGCCACCTACGCCCTCGCGTCCGCCGAACTCGGGCGCTACTGCGGGTCGACCGCGCTCTGCTTCAACATGCACGCCGTCTCGATGCTCTGGTCGGGTTCGATCGCCGACGATCTCCCGATGGCGGACGACGACCGCGCCGCACACGAACAGCGGCGCGCCGGCGTGTACGGCCTGGTCACCGATGGGGGTGCGCTCTTCGCTCAGCCGTTCTCGGAGCCCAATCACGAGGCCGCGGCCGGGCGGGCGCCGTTCGGCACGACCGCTCGCCGGGTCGACGGTGGCTATGTCGTCAACGGCCGTAAGCACTTCGCCTCGTTGTCCGGGCACGCGACCCACTACGGGATCCTGTGCACCGAGGAGATCGAGGGTGGCGAACCCTCGATGCGCAACACCACCTATCTCGCCGTACCGGCGGCGGCCGACGGGTTCGAGATCAGCGGCGACTGGGACGTCGTCGGCATGCGGGCGACGATGAGCCGCAACCTGTCGCTCGACGAGGTCTTCGTACCCGACGAGCTGCAGATGATGCCGGCCGGCGTGTACTACGAGGCGGCGTCCGACTGGCCCCACATGTTCATGACGCTGTCGCCGACCTTCCTCGGCATCGCCGAACAGGCGGTCGACTACGCCCGCGCCTACCTGCGGGGCGAGGTCCTTGGTGCACCGTCGAGCTCGGTGTCCGCGACCAAGAAGCTGGCGATGGGCGAGCTCGAGATCCAGGTCCAGGGCGCCCGGGCGCTGTTCATGCGGGCGATCAGCGAGGCCGGCTACCAGCCGAGCGCTGGTGCTCGCCGGCGGGCGTTGGCGTGTCACCGGACCCTCACCAAGACCGCTGCCGAAGCCACCGCGGAAGCGCTGCGGATCTGCGGGGGCCGAGCCCTGTTCCGTCACCACCCGCTCGAGCGCATGCATCGCGACAGTCTCTGCGGCGCCGTGATGCTGCCCTGGACGGCCGACATCTGTGTCGAGCGCGTCGGTTCGGGTGTGCTCGCCGACCGATGAGCGAGCTCATCGCCGCGATCGAGGCGCAGGCGCAGACCCGTCCAACCGAACCGGCGATCGTGTTCGAGGGCGAGACGATCGGCTTCGGCGATCTCCGCGAGCGGGTGCGGCGTCGGGCCGGGGCGCTCACCGAGGCCGGAGTCGAGTCCGGCGACCGGGTGGCGGTGCTCGCCGGCAACGAGCCGGGGTTCATCGAGCTGCTGCTCGGGTGCCTCCACGTCGGTGCCGTCTTCGTCCCGCTCAACACCCGGCTGACCGTTCCCGAGCTGCAGTTCCAGATCGAGCATTGTGATCCGCGCCTGGCGGTCGCGGGTGAGGGGTTCGACGCGACGCTCGCCGACGCGGCCCCCGCCCGTCGCCGGGTGGCCCTGGGCGATCTGGTTGGCGAACCGCCCAACCTGGCCGGCGCCGAGTTCGACGGCGTCGCGCCGGCGATGATCGTCTACACGTCGGGCACCACGGGGCGCCCCAAGGGAGCCACCCACACCCGTTCATCGCTGGACGCCGTCATCCGGCAGGGCGTGGCCGCCCACGACTTCACCAGTGCCGACCGTGGTCTCGAATTCCTGCCGTTGTTCCACGTCGGCGGACTCAACATCCAGACCCTGCCGATCCTCTCCGTCGGCGGCACCGTGCTGCTTCACCGCGGCTTCGACCCTGATGCCGTGTTCGATGCGTTCGAGAACGACGGGCCGACCGTGTCGATCATCGTGCCGACGCCGATGCAGGTGCTGATCGGCCACCCGCGCTGGACCGAGCTCGACGCGGGCGCGCTGCGCGGGGTCATGACCGGCTCGTCGATCGTCCCGGCCGATCTGCTCGATGCCTTCAACACCGCGGGCCTCCGAGCCGGCCAGGTCTACGGCTCGACCGAGACCGGCCCGACGAGCGTCGTCCTGCGGTTCGAGGACGCCGACCGGGTCGGGTCGTGCGGTCGAGCGATCGGCACCGCCGAGATGCGGGTGGTCGACGAGCACGGCCTGCCGGCATCGGTGGGGGAGGTCCAGATCCGGGGTCCGCATCTGTTCGCCGGCTACTGGAACGATGCCGAGGCGACCGCTGCAGCGTTCGACGGCGAGTGGTACCGCACCGGCGATGTCGGCGAGGTCGACCCCGACGGGTGGCTCACGATCCTCGACCGGCTCGGCGACATGTTGATCACCGGCGGAGAGAACGTCTACCCGGCCGAGGTCGAGCCGGTGCTCGCATCGGCCCCGG
>CAZEML010000163.1:0-10118 GCA_964513285.1 uncultured Candidatus Nemicrothrix sp. | reverse complement strand
CGAGGAGCATGTCGGCGCACTTGTGCTTGATGGCCTGGAACGAGCCGATCGGGCGACCGAACTGGACACGGACCTTGGCGTACTCGACCGACATGTCGAGCACCATCTGGGCGCCACCGACCTGCTCGGCGGCCAGCGCCACCGCGGCGAGATCGAGGACGGTCGAGAGGGTGTCCCAGCCGGCACCGTCGGTGCCGATGAGCGTGGCCGGGGTGCCCGAGAACTCGAGCTTGGCCTGCTTGCGGGTCTGGTCCATCGTCGAGAGGTTGGTGCGGGTGAGGCCGTCGGCATCGGCGGCGACCGCGAACAGGCTGACGCCGGCGTCGCTGCGAGCGGCGACGAGGATCAGGTTGGCGCTGGCGCCGTCGAGGACGTAGCTCTTGACACCGTCGAGGGTCCAGCCGTCACCGGACTGGGTGGCCTGCATGGTGATGCCGCCCTCGTCCCAACGACCGCTCTCCTCGGTGAAGGCGAGCGTGGCGCGGGTCTCGCCCGAGGCGATGCCGGGCAGGTGGGCGTTCTTGGCGTCTTCGTCGCCGCTCTGCAGCAGCGTGTTGGCCGCGAGGACACAGCTGGAGAAGTACGGGGCGCAGAGGAGGGCGCGACCCATCTCCTCGAGCACGACGACCTGCTCGATGAAGCCGAAGCCCTGCCCGCCGTACTCCTCGGGGATGGCGAGGGCCTGGAGGCCCATCTGCTCGGCCATCTGGCTCCACACGGCGTCGTCGTAGCCGTCGTCGGTTTCCATCTGCTCGCGCACGGCCTCTTCGGACGACTTGTCCTCGAGGAAGCTGCGCACGAACTCGCGGAGCTGGTCCTGTTCTTCAGAGAAGGCAAAGTTCATGGAGCGAGAACCTAGCGACTGTGACGACCACTGCCAAAGTGGCGTGTGTACACCGGCGTACACCTACACTGAGGCGATGGATCCCTCGCCTGGCGCCTCCCACCTCGGCATCCGTGAACTCCGGGCCGAGCTGGCCACTCACGTTCGCCGAGCCGGAGCGGGCGACCGGATCATCGTCACCGTCGACGGCCTCCCAGCCGCCCAGCTCGCCCCGATCAGCCCGGTGGCGACGCCCGATCTCGACGATCTCGCCGCCGCGGGCCTGATCCGGCGACCGGGCCGATCCGATCGGCCGGCCGCGCCGACCGATCTCCCGCTCCTCCCCATCGACGTGAGCGTCGATCAGCTGCTCGCCGAACTGCGCGGCGACGCCCCTCGTCGCCGATGAACGCCCACCCGATCCTCGCCCTCGACCCGAGTGCGCTGGTGCAGCGCTACACCGGTGGCCCGCACTCCGGCGTCGTGAACACCGCCATGGCCGAGTGCGGCACGTGGGCGATCTCGGACCTCGCCCGCGCCGAACTCCTCATGGCGCTGCACCGGATCTCACCGGACCCACGGACCGCGGCCGAACTCACCGCGGCCGCCCGCGCCGACATCGACGCCATGTATGTCGTACCCGTCGACGAGCGAACCCTCGGCCGGGCGGTCGAGCTCGGCACGCTCTACGGGCTGCGCACCGTCGACGCCGTCCATCTGAGCGCGATCGACCGTCTCCCCCGGCCCCTCGGACTCGCCACCCTCGACGCTCGGCAGATCCCCGCCGCCGTCGCGCTCGACATCGAGGTCGTCACCCCGATCGATCGGTAGTCCTGGATCCACGCCAAACCACGGCATCGACTCCCCGACGCTCCGCTCGCCGGATTTGTCGCGGCCGGCTCGGTTGGTCAGCGCGGCGTCAGGTGGAACAGATGGCGCCGGCCGGACCGCAGGGTGACCTGGTCGACGGTTTCGAAACGCGCATCGGCGGCGGCGACGAAGTCGTCGAGCGTGTACCGGTCGAACAATCCGGTCCGCTTGCGGCCGAGCAGCCGCTCGACCATCGGGTCGCCGCGGTCGGGGAACTCCACGACCACGTCGGCGTCGAAGTCTCGCAACATCGCCACGACCTCGGGGAGCGGAACCGTTCCGGTGATCGCCAGGTGGTGGACCAGAGCGAGGGCGAGGACGAGGTCGGCATCGACCCGCTCAGTGAGCGGGGACCGCTCCCGCCCACGCCACCCGAGCGCCGGCGACGGGTCGGTCAGGTCGGTGTAGAGCGGCAAGATGACGCGATCGTTCTCGGCCCGAAGCGAGCGGTAGAGACGGTCGACCACCAGCGAATCGGAGTCCACCGCCACGACGGTCTTCGCGAACGGTGCGACGAGCTTGGAGAAGTGACCGTCGTTGGCGCCGAGATCGACGACGGTGGTCGGGCCGCCTCGGCGGGCCACCCGCTCGACGAACGCCGCCTTTTGCTCGAGCTCCTCGGTCTCGTAGTGACCGCGATCGGTGTAGTTCGACCACTCCGACTCCGCCGCCGCCCATCGCAAGCCCCCAACCGAACGTTCGAGCTTGGCGAGCTGGGCATCGATCAGCTTCGGGCCATAACCCGCTCGCGACAGCTCAGCACCGGCGTCACGCTGGCTCCCGGCGTTGCGGCGCTCGAGGCGGGCGTGCAGGACCACATTGGTGAACGCGCCCTTCCCGCCCCGATGCCGCACCGGCAGCATGCGCCGCGCCGTCTCAGGCGTGATCCCATGCAGCGAGCCCCGCAGCAACGGCTGGAACGGCACGTCGATCGTCGCCTGGAGCAGGAGCGGGAGGTAGAAGAGCATGCAGAACTGGCGATAGCCCCGCCACGGCTCTCTCGGCGGGAGACCTTCGAAGGATCCGATGTCGATGAACATCGGCGACGCCCCGACGAACTGGGTGTTGTAGGGCGTCGCGTCCTTGGTGAGGAGCCCCTCCGACAACGCCGACCTGGTGAGGGCCAGCTGCTCGAGCGCCGCGTCCTGCAGCATCGAGAACGTCCACTCGTAGGGGTACGAGATGACCGGGACCCGATCGTGCTCGACCGCGACCTCCCAACCATCGTCGGAGAGCCCCAACGCCAGCTCGGTCGGATGGGTGCCGACGATGCGGCCGTCGCGCTGCGCCTCGACGAAGAACGTCGACGCCTGGAGGGCGGCGAGGTCCTCCACGCCTCGGTCGCGAAACACTCGCGTGACGCGATCTCCGTCGAGCAGGACTCGACTCAGTGGATCGCGAAACGACCCGGGGTCAAAGGACGAGGCGGGGTCCGACGTGTCGTCAGTCATCGTCGCCGGCGCGGTCGCCGACGAGTTCCGCAGCCGCCTCGGCAGCCGCCTCCCGATGCTTCTTGGAGAAGATCCCGAGGAACCGGTGCCAGTACACGCGTCCGAGGACGGCGAAACCTGCTGCGCCACCGGCGAAGGCGGCCAGGAGCACCGAGCCGGTGCCGGCGTCGAGATAGGCGAACATGGGGGTAGGTGTTACCACACCACGGTGGCCGACCGGTGGCCGGTACCCTCGACGACGATGCGCGGACGCCTGTTGGTCATCCTCGGGGTCGTCGGGCTCGCGGTGACGCAGCCGATCCTGGATCTGCTCGGCACCAATCCGTCGACCTTCGATCGCCACGGGGTCGAGGGGTACTCGATCATCGGGTTCGGGCTTCTCGTGACGATCGTGCCCGCGCTCGTGCTCTGGGGCGTCGGTGAGGCGGTCCGGGCCGGCGACAAGCGCGCCGGCGAGATCGTGCATCGCGCGATGGTCGGCGTGCTCTCGGCCGGCTTCGGTGTGCTCCTCGCGAAAGCGGCCACGGACTCGACCGTGCTCACCGCTCTCTTCGGCCTCGCCGTGGGAATCGGCGTCGTGGTGCTGTACGTCCGCACCGAGGGGATGGGGATGTGGTTGCGACTGATGGCGGCAGCCAACCTGCTGTTCCTGGCTCAGTTCGCGTTCTTCTCGCCGGCCGCCGATTGGGTCGAGAGTGCGACCAGCACACCGGAGATCATCGTCCCGCTCCAACGGGCGCCGCAGCCCGATCCTGAGCAGACGTCATCGACCGACGGCAGCCAGCCGACGGAGGTCGACGAAGGACCGGCTTCGGTCTTCATCCTCGTGTTCGACGAGCTCCCCAGCCAGACGTTGCTGAACGAGGCCGGGGAGATCGATGCCCTGCAGTTCCCGAACTTCGCCGAGCTGGCCAACGAGGCCACCCACTACCAGCGGCACACGACCAACAGCCCGTTCACGCATGCGGCGATCCCTGCGCTGTTCGATGGCAAGGAACCCCAGGGTGGCCCCACCTGGACCGAGCACCCCGAGAACCTCTTCAACGTGTTCGCCGGATCCCATCACCTGATCGTGAGCGAGGTGCTCACGCGGCTCTGTGGATTCGATGTGTGTGACGACCTCACGCCACCGCCACCGCCCATCGGTCCCCGAGCCGAGGCTGGAGCGGAAGGTTCGGCGGAGCCCGCCACCACGACCACCGACCCTCCAGCTCCGCTCGAGCCCGATGCCCCTCGCACCGACGAGGGCGCTGACTGGTGGGGACTACTCGGCACCACGTGGGACGTCTGGGTCGACCGGTTGAGCCCGAGCCCCAACGACGAACCCCAGGCGTTCGACGACTTCCGGGAGGACTTCGGTGCCGAGGTGACCGCCCCATCGCCGAGCACCTCCTCGTCGACCTCATCGACGACCACCACGACCGCCGCACCGGGCGACGCCGACCCCGCGGCCCCGACGCTGACGGTCCCGCCCGAGGAGCTGAGCGAAGAAGAGGCCGCGCAGGAAGCGCTCGACCGGTTCTTCCAGATCCAACCCGGTGCTCAGCCCGAACGCCTGACCGAGTTCTTGGCCGCCGTCCAACCGTCAGATGAGCCGGTGTTCGGCTACCTCCATCTCATGCTCCCCCATCAACCATGGGTGGTCCGCGAGGACGGTGCGCTCTACGACGTCGCCGCTGGACGCTACGACTACGAGGCCGACAGCGATGCCGAGTGGCCGGTCCGAGTCACCCGGCAGCGCCACGTGCTGCAGACCCGGTACACCGACCAGATCCTGGGACAGTTCCTCGATCACCTGAAGGCGCAGGGGCACTACGACGATGCGTTGATCGTGGTCGTCGGCGATCACGGGGTCGCCTTCGAACCGGGCGAGTTCAGCCGGAGTCTGAGCGACGAAGGTCTCCCGGCTGTGGCCTACACCCCGCTGCTGATCAAGGCGCCCGGGCAGACCGAAGGATCGGTCGACGCGCAGAACGTGTCCATCGTCGACATTCCCCTCACCATCGCCGATCTGCTCGACATCGGCTTGCCGTGGGAGACCGTCGGCGCGCCGGCCGGGTCGAGCGAGGTCCGTGCCCGCGACGCTCAGAAGGAGATCTACGCATTCACGAGCGCGTCGGACTTCACGGTTCCACCGGTGATCGAGTTCGATGACGACGTCGCGTTCGCTGAGCTGCTCGCTGGTCGGCATCCCGCTCCGGAGTCGATCGACGATCCCCTGTCCGCGTTGTATGCGGGCGTGCCCGGGGCCGACCTCCGCGGGCAGGACCCCGACGATGTGTTCCAAGCGACCGAGGGACGGGCGATCGTCGAGGCCCTCGACCGGCTCCGCTCGCCCGGGACGGAACGGCCGCTCGCCGAGATCGCTGGTCGCGTACCGGACGCCCCTGTTGATGCGACCGTCGTCGTCGCGGTGAACGGCTCCATCGTGGGCGTGTCGCCGATGTACGAGCGCGACGGTGAGGACGGCAGCTTCGTCGTGCTCATTCCCGCGCAGAGCCTCGAGCCGTCGAACGACATCCGAGTCGCGGTCCGCACCGCGGACGGCGTCGTTCGCGAGTTGGCCGTGGAAGGGTGACGCCTCGGCCAGACTGGTGTCGATGAACGACGACACCGGTCCCCCACTCCCTGCCCACCGTCGCCCCTACGACGACACGCCCGTCCACACCGACGATCTACCGCCGCTCCCGATCCGGGATCGCAACATCCCGGCCGAAGCCTGGATCGAAGCACCCGCCGAGCTACTCGAGTCGGGCGACGACATCGGGCATCCGCGAATTTCCTACAAGCGACGCATCGGGGTGTGGCTACTCTGGCGGGCCGGCCCCGCTCGAAAAGCCAACTCGCGCTATGTCGCGATCCATGCCGACGACCTCGCTCGCATCCACACGTTCCGGCTCTTCCCGGACGGATCGGGCGAGGGCATCGGGCCGACCGGAACCCGCCACGAGCGGTTCCGCACCTGGAAAGAAGAACTCAACGAGACCCTCTGAGGCCGCCCCATGTCCGCTGAAGGCACCGACGCCGACCATCCCGACCATCAGGCCGAGCAGGCGTACCTGACGCAGGCCCGAGCGGCCCTCGATGCGATGATCGAACGCAGCGAGCGGGCGGTGGAGTTCAGCGAGCAGCGGGTGCGCGACGAAGCGTCGACCGACGCCCGGATCGCCCGAGCGAAGCTGGTCGAGCGGCGGGCCGCGGTCGATGTCGGCAACGTGGCGCTGTGCTTCGGACGCATCGACGAGGATCCGATCATCACCGATGGTGACCGGTGGTACGTCGGCCGGCGCCACATCGAAGACGCCGAGGGCAGTCCGGTCATCGTCGATTGGCGCGCACCGGTGGCGATCCCCTTCTACCGGGCCACCGCAGCCGATGCGTTCGGTCTCGCTCGGCGACGCCGCTTCGTGACCGACGTCGACGAACTCGTCGCCATCTTCGACGAACAACTCGACGACCCCGACTCGATCACCGCCGCAGGCATCCCCGACCCCGTGCTGGCGGAGGTCGAGCGGGGCCGAACCGGGGAGATGTCCGACATCGTCGCGACGATCGCGGCGGAACAGGACGAGATCATCCGAGCGCCGCTCGAGGAGTGCTTACTCGTGCAGGGCGGCCCGGGCACCGGCAAGACCGCCGTCGGTCTCCACCGCGCTGCGTTCTTGCTGTTCGAGCACCGCGAGGCCCTCGCCCAGAGCCATGTGCTCGTGATCGGCCCGAACCGGGTCTTCCTCCGCTACGTCAGCAACGTGTTGCCGTCGCTCGGTGAGACGGCGGTGAGCCAGGCGACGATCACGTCGCTGTTGAGCTCACGGGTGCGAGTGCGCGCCGAGGAGCCGCCCGCGGTGGCCGAGGTGAAGGGGCGGGCCGTGATGGCCGACGTGCTCCGCCGGCTCGCCGACGCCCGCATCAAGCCACCGAAGGAGCAGGCCGAGGTTCCGCTCGGTGTGCGCAAGCTGCGCTTCACACCCGACACGATCGAGGTCGCGATCAAGACCGCCCGCGACAACAACCTCCCCCTCAACGACGCCAAGGGCGTCTTCACCGAGGTGTTGTTGCGCGACGCCCGTCAGCAGCTGATCGACCGCGACGTCTCCCAGGAAGAGCTGGCCCAACTCCTTCCCCAGCTTCGCCGCTCCGAGGGCTTCACCAAGCTGGTCGACAAGGTGTGGCCCAACCTGTCCGGCCCGCAGCTGGTGCGCTCCCTGCTCGGCAGTCCGACCAACCGGAAGCGGGCCGCCGAGGGGCTGCTCGCCGGCGACGACGCCGAGCTGCTCCAGCGGTCGTCGGCCAAGAAGATCGCCGACGAGCCGTGGACCGAAGCCGATCTCCCCCTGCTCGACGAGGCGAACGCGCTGACCGGCGGGACCGGGCGCCAGTACGGCCACGTCGTCGTCGACGAGGCGCAGGACCTCTCGGCCATGGCGCTCCGCGCTGCGGGACGGCGCGCAACCGGGGGCTCGATGACGATCCTCGGCGACATCGCCCAAGCCACCGGGATCGGCGCCCAGCCGTCGTGGGACGCGGTCACCACCGCCCTCGGCATCGACCCGGCGATGGTCCGGCGCCGTGAACTCACCGTCGGCTATCGCGTGCCCGGCCCGATCCTCGACTACGCCAACCAACTCTTGGCGGTGACCGCGCCGGAGATCACCCCGTCGAGCTCGATCCGACAGCGAGGCGCAGGGCCTGAACAGCACGAGGTCGAACCCGCCTCGATCCCAGCGATGGTCGCCGAGCTCGCCGACGGGCTCGGCGGAGACTGGTCGACGATCGGCGTCGTCTGCCCGGAGGAACACTTCGACGAGGTGCTCGCCGCGCTGCGCGACGCCGGCCTCGACGCGGGCGACACCCGGCGCGTGCTCGAGCTCGATCACGCGATCTCGGTCGTGACCCCACCCACGGCCAAGGGTCTCGAGTTCGACGCCACGATCGTCGTCGAGCCGGCCGCGTTCGTCGACCTCCCCAACGGCCTCCGCTTGCTCTACGTCGCGCTCACCCGCTGTGTGCAGCGGCTGTTCATCGTGCGGTCCGCACCGATGCCCGCCCCGCTCGGCTGACGGAATCGTCCGGAGCAGCGCCTCGGGCTACGTTCGGGCCATGACCGACACACCGTGGCAAGGAGACGTCGTCGGCCTCGTCGAGGCCTTTCGAGCGGGCGAACGGAGCCCGAGCGAAGAGCTCGAGGCGACGCTCGCGGCCGTCGAGACGAGCGACCTCAACGCGGTGTGCCACGTCGATGGCGACGCTGCCCGTGCGGCAGCCGCGACCGCCGACGTCTCGCTTCCGTACGGCGGCGTCCCGCTCGCAGTGAAGGAACTCTTGGCGGTCGGCGGGTGGCCGGCGTCGCTCGGTTCGCTTCCCCTCGCTGGCGAGGTCTTCGACCGAGACGGCATCTCGGTCGAACGCTTGAAGGCGGCGGGTGCCATCGCCACTGTGCAGACGACGTCGAGCGAATTCGGCGCCACCAACCAGACGACGACGAAGATCCACGGCGCGACCCGCAACCCCTGGAACCTCGAGCGCACGCCCGGCGGCAGTTCGGGCGGTTCGGCGGCGGGGGTCGCCGGCGGACTGTTCGCCCTGGCCACCGCGAGCGACGGCGGCGGCTCGATCCGGATCCCCGCCGGGTTCTGCGGGTTGATCGGCCTGAAGTCGACCTTCGGCCGAATCCCTCGCGGCCCGGGCGCCATCCTCGGCAACGCCACGTCGGTCGAAGGCACGGTGAGCCGCAGCGTCCGCGACGCCGCCCGCTACCTCGACGTCACCAACGGCTTCGATGGACGCGATCCACGATCGCTCCCGCGGGTCGACGGGTACGAAGCCGGGCTCGGCGCCCACACCGATGAGGTGCGATCGCTGCGAGTCGCGGTGGTTCCCGACCTGAGCTGCGCGGTGGTCGGTCCCGAGACCGAGGAACTGATCCGGGCGGCGGCCGAGGAACTCATCGCCCTCACCGGCATGCAGCGGGTCGACCTCGACCTCAACCTTCCTCGGGTGATGGGCATCTGGGGGGCGACCGGTGGGATCGGCATCCGCAAGTCGCTCGGCGACCGCTGGCCCGACTGTGCACCGCAGCTGGGCGGGATCGAACGGGCCGGCCAGTTCGCGGCCGACGAGCACTTCTCGATCGACAACATGGCCCGGGCCGAGACTCGCCGGGCCGAGCTCAACGACGCGATGGCGGCGATGTTCGACGAGGTCGACATCGTGCTGGCCGCCACCAACCCGGCCACCGCCTTCACCGCCGAAGGCAAGCTGCCGAGCACGTTCGAGGGGCGCGAGGCGAACCCGGGCAACAACGGTGCGCTCACCGCCCCGTCGAACATCTACGGCAACCCGGCGATCGCCCTTCCCGCCGGGCTCGGGAGCGACGGATTGCCCGTCAGCCTGCAGGTGCTGGCGCCTCACTACCGTGAAGACCTGCTGTTGGACCTCGCCCTTCAGTGGGAGCGCGAGCACCCGGTCGAACTGGCTCCGACCGCCGCCTGAATTAGCACTACCGGCGTAGTGTTAAACCCGCCCAGCGGCGTAGACTTTGCTCCATGTCCGCTCCCCTGTTCGAAATCGAAGGCCTCCACGCCGTCACCGCCGAGGGCGGTGTCGAGATCCTGAAGGGGGTCGACCTCTCCGTCGGGGAGGGCGAAGTCCACGCCCTGATGGGACCGAACGGCTCGGGCAAGTCGACCTTGGCCAGCGTCCTGCTCGGCAGCCCCGAATACGAACTCACCGCCGGCTCGATCAAGTTCCGCGGCGAGGACATCACCGAGTGGGATCCCGACATCCGCGGCAAGGCCGGCATCCTCCTGGCCTTCCAGTACCCCCAAGAGATCCCGGGCGTCTCGGTCATCAACTTCTTGCGCCAGGCGCTCTCCGCCCGCAAGGGCATCGACCTCTCGGTGCTCGAGCTGCGGCTCGCGATCATGGAGTGGATGGAACGCCTCGAGATGGATCCGTCGTTCGGCGAGCGCTAC
>CAZEML010000162.1:0-10211 GCA_964513285.1 uncultured Candidatus Nemicrothrix sp. | reverse complement strand
GCGGCAGGTGGCGACCACGTCGAGATCGCCGAGGGTGGCGGCGAACCGGCGAACCATGCCGTCGATCATCGCCGCGAAGCCGTAGACGGTGCCGGACTGGATCGATTCGACCGTCGACTTGCCGACGACGCTGCGGGGTTCGACCAGCTCGACGGCGCGCAACGCCGCGGCGCGGCCGAACAGCGCGTCGAGGCTGATCTCGATGCCCGGCGCGATCGCACCACCGATGAACTCTCCCTTTTCGGAGATCACGTCGAAGTTGTTGCCGGTGCCGAAGTCGACGACGACGGTCGGACCGCCGTAAAGGTCGTACGCGGCGACGGCGTTGGCGATGCGGTCAGCACCGACCTCTTTGGGGTTGTCGTAGAGGATCGGCATGCCGGTCTTCACGCCCGGCTCGATCACGATCGGTTCGAACGGCAGGTAGCGCAGCGCCATCTGTCGCAGGTTGGCGAGGATGCGCGGCACGCCCGAGCAGATCGACAGACCGGTCAGCTCGGTGTCGAAGTCGACGTCGACGGTGTCGAGCAGCGAACGAACGAGCACGGAGTACTCGTCGCTGGTGCGTTCGTGCACCGTCGAGAGGCGCCACTGGTCGAGCAGGCCGACGGCGGCCCCTTCGCCACCCTCTGCATCGGGGTCGTAGAGACCCAGCACCGTCTGGGTGTTGCCGACGTCGATGGTGAGAAGCACGCCCGACAAGCTACCGGACCGGCCCGATCACCCCGCCCGAGATCAGCTCACCCGAACCCGCGGTTGTCCTGCTTGAGGGCGAGGTCGACCGACACGGCGGACGCGACGACGAGGCTACGAAGCGGATCCGACAGCGGTCCGTGGATCTGCAGCACATAGTTGTCGGCCGTCGTGAAGAGCGTCTTCGCCACCCCTTCGAAGGTCTTGGTGATGCGGGCGACCTCGTTGCCACTCGCGTCCTGGAGGTTGAAGTTCCAAGCCCGCCAGTTCTCGCCGTTGAGCGAGCCGATCGTCTGCCCGTCCGCTTCGAGCGAGAACCGGATCTTGCCGATCATGTTCTGCTGGATGATCGACCCGACCTCATTGCCGGCGCCGTCGGTGATGTGGACCTTCGACTTGGCGAACTTCGCGGGCCGGGTCACGGTCAACAACACGTTGCCCCCGGTGTCGACGAGCTGCAACGAATGGGTGAAGAACTGATCGACGCTCCCGAGGAAGCGGGCGACCTTCTTCAACGCGCTCTGCCCGACCTGTCGGATCGCGCCGATCTGGGTGCCGTTCGTGTCGTAGATCGCGTACTCGTTGTTGAGCTCGATCAGCTTGACCTTCTGGTTCACGACCAGCACCGGCTGATCGAGCAGCCCGCCCCCGGTCGGGCCGCTCGTCGCGCCGGCCTTCGCCGCCTGGCCCTGGATCTTCGCCTGGCTCATGCCCGTGGTCGGGAGGGGCGCGCTCGTGGTCATCGGATCGGTGCTCTGACGGCCGTGATCGGCCACCTGATCGGTCCACCGGTGACCGTCCCAGTAGCGGTGCTCGTGACGGCCAGCAGGGTCGGGATACCAGTCGGGCGGATGTTCGCTCATGAAACCGATGGTACGGCGCTCAGCGCCGCCTCTGGGCGCGTCAGTCGGTCGGGCTGGCGACGAAGACCGGGATGACCCGGCCGTGTTCCGTCGCCGCCTTCTGGTACTCGGTGTAGTTGGGGAAGACCGCCTCACCGCGGGAGTACCAGAGGTCGCGCTCGTCGCCCTCGAGCTCTCGGACGAGATAGTCCTTTGGCTCGGGACCGTCCTGGATCGTGACGTGATCACGAGCGAGGAGGTTGTGGTACCAGCCCGGATGGGTCGGGTGGCCGCCCTTGCTCGCGATGATGCCGTACTCGCCCTCGTGCTCGACCCGCATGAGCGGGACCTTGCGGACCTTGCCGGTCTTGTGGCCGACGGTCGTCATCACGATGATCGGGATGCCGGTGTCGCGCAGGGTGTTGGCCTCGGTGCCGCCCGAGGCCTCGTACCGCTCGACCTGGTCGGCGACCCAGTCCCAGGCGGGGCGCCCGTACTCGCCCTCGATCGCTGGCACGTCAAACCCGCTCGATGATGATCGCGGGGGCCATGCCGCCGGCAGCGCACATGGTGATGAGGCCGATCTGCTTGTCCTGCCGCTCGAGCTCGTCGAGCGCGGTGTTGATCAGCACCGCACCGGTCGCACCGATCGGATGACCGAGCGCCATCGCGCCACCGTTGATGTTGACCTTGTCGCGGTCGACGTCGAGGTCGCGCTGGAACTTCTCGGACACGACGGCGAACGCCTCGTTGATCTCGATCACGTCGATGTCGTCGAGGGTCATGCCGGCCTTCTCGAGCACCTTCTTGGCCGCGGGCACCGGCGCGTTGAGCATCAGGGTCGGATCGTCGCCCATGTTGGCCATCGCCACGATGCGGGCGCGGGGCTTGAGACCGTGGGCCTGGACGTAGTCCTCGCTGGCCCACAGGATCGCGGCCGAGCCGTCGACCACGCCGGAGCTGTTGCCCGCATGGTGGAAGTGCTGGATGTCGAGGTCGGGGTAGCGCCGGTTGATCTGCTCGCGGAACGTCGGCGAGTCCTCGGTGTGGCGGTAGTCGGCCAGCGCCTCGAACGACGGGGACAGCTTGGCGAGGCCTTCGAGCGTGGTGCCGGGCCGGGGGAACTCTTCGCGATCGAGGGCGACTGAGCCGTCCGGGTTGTGCACCGGGATGAGGCTCTTGTCGAAGCGGCCTTCCTTGATCGCGGTCTCGGCACGGTTCTGGGTGAGGACGGCGAGCGAGTCGAGCGCCTCACGGTCGATGCCCTCGATCGTGGCGATGGCGTCGGCGCACACGCCCTGGTGGGCCTGCGGGTGCAGCTCGTTGAGGGCGGGGTTGCCGCCGCCCATCGGCATCAAGCCCTTCTTGGGGAGGGACATCATCTCGGTGCCGCCGGAGATGACCAGATCCTCGAGCCCGGACTTCACCGATGCAGCGGCGATGTTGGCCGATGTGATGCCCGAACCGCAGAAGCGGTCGAGGGTGACGCCGCTGGCCTTGATGTCGTAGCCGGCGGCGAGGGCCGACATTCGCCCGATGTCGCCGGACTGCTCGACGACCTGCGAGCTCGTGCCCCAGACGACGTCGTCGACCTCGGCGGTGTCGAAGCCGTTGCGTTCCTGCAACGCCTTGAGCACGGTCGCACCGAGGTGCTGGGGGTGGAGGTGGGCAAGCGCGCCCTTGCCCTGTTTGCCGATGCCCCGAGGGGTCCGGCATGCGTCGATGATGTAGGCCTCAGACATGGGCCCAGCGTGTCACGCGGGCTCGGTGGGCACCATTCCGCCGTCGTTGTCGATCAGACGGGCCTTGCCGAACCGGACGGCGAGCAGCAGCCGGACCTCGCCATGCAGCGGCCCGTCGGCGACGAGGGTGTCGGCCTGCACCGCGGCGACATAGTCGAGCGAACCGAGCGGCGCGAGGGCGACGACCTCCGCCATCGCCGATTCGATCGCAGTTGGATCGGTCTCGCCGGCGGCGACGAGGGCCAGACCGGCGTCGAGCGCCCGCCGAAGTGCGGGAGCCTGCGCCCGCTCCTCGGTGGTGAGGTAGACGTTGCGGCTCGACATGGCGAGGCCATCGTCCTCGCGCAGGGTCGGACACGGCACGACCTCGACCGGTAGGGACAGATCGGCGGCCATCCGAGTCACGACGGCGACCTGCTGCCAGTCCTTCTCGCCGAAGTAGGCGCGGCATTCGCCGGCGATGGCGAAGAGCTTCGCGACCACCGTGGCGACCCCGGCGAAGTGCTCGGGGCGCGACGCGCCTTCGAGCGGCGCCGCCACCGGCGGGACCTCGACGACGGTCGCCATCGGCCGGGGATACATCTCCTCGACGGCGGGAGCGAAGATCAGGTCAACGCCTGCCGAGGCGCACACCTCGGTGTCGCGGTCGAGGTCGCGGGGATAGCTCTCGAGATCCTCCCCCGCCGCGAATTGGAGTGGGTTGACGAAGATCGAGACGATCGTGACGTCGTTCGCCGCGACCGATGCCTCCATCAAGGAACGATGGCCCGCGTGGAGGTAGCCCATCGTCGGCACGAACCCGACCGAGCGTCCGGCGGCGCGGTGCCCATCGAGCGCGGCTCGCACCTCGGCGATCGTGGTGAGGATGGTCGGGCTCATCGTTCGGCGTCCATCGCCGCGAGGCGTCGGGCCTCGGCGAGCATCGCTTCGTAAGCGGCCAGCTCCCGCGGGGCCCGGCGACCGATCGCGTCCTGGTGGGCGGCCAGCGTGGCCTCATCGCCTCGAGCCGCGGGCCCCGTCAACGCGGCGGCCGGCCCCAGCGAGGCGGCGTTCTCCGCGCTCCCGAGGGCGAGGCTCATCAGCGCCTCGGCCGGCACGCCAGCCGCGGCACCGATCCGCTCGGCGTGGCCCAAGAGCGCGACGAGATGGTTGGACGCCACCGCGGCGGCCGCGTGGTACAGCGCCCGGTCCTCGTCGTCGATCGCGAACGTTCGGCCGCCGAGCGCCGCGACGAGATCGACCACGATCGGATCTCCGGCGACGGCGAACCAACCACCGAGCAGGCGCTCGGCCCCGATCTGTGGGTCGGGCAGCGACATCAGCGGATGGAGCGCGGCCCGCCGGGTGTGCGGAGCGAGTACGTCGAGCCCGAGCGAACCGGCGACGTGAGCGACCACTGCACGGCCAGGCTCGATCGCCCCGGCGACGTCGTCGATGGCGCCGTCGGGCGTGGCGATCAATACGAGGTCGACATCGTGGGCGGCGTCCTCGATCGGCACGCCTCGGCCCCGCAGCTCGAGCACATCCCAGTCATCGAGATCGTCGATCGCCTTGGCGAACGAGCGACCGGCGCGGCCGGCGCCGATGACCCGGACGAGGATCACAAGTCCTCCAGCCGCCCGACGTTGCGCACGCCTTCGTCGGCTGCGGCCGCGGCGACGTCGTACCCCTCGGGCAAGAGATCGGCGGCGAGGTCAGCGAGCGGGACGAGGACGAACGCCCGCTCGAACATCCGCGGGTGTGGCACCTCGAGGTCGGGTTCGTCGACCGTCTCGCCGTCGACCCAGAGCACATCGACATCGAGGGTGCGAGGCCCCCAACGGATCACGCGGATGCGTTCGGCGGCGAGCTCTTGCGCTCGGCACAGCTCGAGCAGCTCGCGAGGCGAGAGCGCCGTGTCGAGCTCGACCACGATGTTGAGGAAGGGGTCCTGCTCGATCCCGCCGATCGGGTCGGTCTCGTAGGCGTCGGACACGGCGACGAGATCCGGGAGCGCGGCGACCGCGCCGCGGAGGTACTCCACCCGATCCCCCATGTTCGAGCCGAGGCCGAGCAGCGCTCGGCGGGTGACGCTCGTGCCCTCGGAGGCGGAGGTCATCGCTCGACGGTGAGCCGCATCCCACTCGAGGCGAGATCGTGCTCGACCGGGGGCCGGAGCTTGCGAACCTCGATCGTGACCGACTCGATGCGGGTGTCTTCGAGAATCGCTTCGGCGATCCTCTGCCCCATGCGTTCGAACAGCTGGAACGTCTCGTCGCGGACCACCGCAGCGATGCGATCGAGCACCGCGCCGTAGTCGATCGTCTCGTCGAGCCGGTCGGTGCGGGTCGCCCCGAGGTCGCCGGCCACGATGTCGACGTCGAACTCGTAGGGCTGACGGATGTCCTGCTCGTGGTCGAGCGCCCCACAGACACACAGATGTCGGAGCCCTCGCAGATGGATGACGGGAGCCATCAGTCGTCGTCTTCGTCGTCGACGCCCGGGTCGATCTCCTCGTCGGGGACCGCGACGAACGCATCGACGGGCACCTCAGAGGAGGGGTCGCACCGTTCGACCATGGCGACGAGCTCGCGTGCGACCTGCCCGAGCTCACGTTCGAACAGCCGCTCGGTGATGGAGATCGCCTGCGGGCCATCGGGAACCAGCTCCATCCAGAGCAGATAGGCCGCGACCAGGCCGGTGATGCGCTCGCCGAGCATCTCGCGATGGACGATGATCGTGTCGCCAGCCTGCACGTGATCGCGGATCGATGCCATCGCCCGAGTCAGGCTCAGCGGACCGGCCGCGGGACCGCTGAACGGGACGTGATGGAACGGCAGCCCCATCTCTTCGTAGTTGTGCAGGTTCTGGTTCGAGCCGCACAACGACATCACGAAGTCGAAGTCGTTCTGGCGGAGCCAGATGATCTCTTCTTGGCGTCGCACCTTCCGGTGGTTGACGCCGTAGCCACCCGGCCGTTCACAGACGGCGACCTTGTCCTTGATCACCCAGGTGAAGTGACGGGGCTGGATGCCCTGGGCCCACTTGCCTCTCACTGTTCGCTCAACCCCCGAGGCTCGATGACTCCCACGGCGTGGACCGTAGCCCGCACATCGTGCACTCGGACCATGTCCACCCCCAAAAAGCCACCCCATGTGGCCATCGCCAACGAACCTTCGAGCCGATCATCGGTCGGGGTCGGGTCCGCGCCGGCGGCCTCGCCGCCGACATCGCTCGCCCGATGCAAGCGTCCGATGCTGTTCTTGCGGCTGACCGCGAGGACGACCGGCGCGATCGGGGTGAGGCGATCGAGGTTCGCGATCAGGGCCAGATTGTGGTCGAGGGTCTTGCCGAACCCGATCCCGGGATCGATCCACAGCTGCTCCACCCCCGCGGCCGCGCCTCGGGCGGCGGCGTCGGTCAGGTACGCCGCGATCTCCCCGACGACATCGTCGTAGTACGGGTCGTCCTGCATGGTGGCGCTCGGACCGCTCGCGTGCATCGCGATCCATCCCATGCCGTTGCGGGCTGCGACCACCTCCAGCGAGGCGGTGACGTCGTTGAGGATCGTGGCGCCGGCTGCCGCCGCGGCATCGGCGACCGCCGGCTTGCTCGTGTCGATCGACAAGACGGCGTCGGGCCGCGCCGCGTGCAGGCCCTCGATGACCGGAATCGTCCGGGCGAGCTCGGTGGCCTCGTCGACCGGCAACGCACCCGGTCGGGTCGATTCACCACCGACGTCGAGCAGATCAGCACCGTCGTCGAGGAGCGCGAGACCGTGGGCCACCGCCGCATCGACCGTGTCGTGGCGGCCGCCGTCGCTGAACGAGTCGGGGGTGACGTTGACGACCCCCATCACCTTCGGTCCGCCGGGTTGGAGCCCGTCCATCGAGGTCGAGACCCTCAGCCCTGACCGAGGAAGCGCATCGCTTCGGCGCGGGTCGCGACGTTCTCGCGGAAGATGCCGGTCACCGACGAGGTCACCGTCGAGCTGCCGGGCTTACGCACCCCACGCATCGACATGCAGAGGTGCTCCGCCTCCATGACGACCAACACGCCGCGGGGCTGAAGATGGGCCTCGAGTGCCTTGGCCACCTGACTGGTCAGCCGCTCCTGCACCTGCGGGCGCTTGGCGAAGCCGTCGACCAGACGAGCGATCTTCGACAACCCGACGACGTCGCCGTCGCGGTTGGGGATGTAGGCGACGTGGGCCTGCCCGATGAACGGGATCAGGTGATGCTCACACATCGAGTACATCGGGATGTCGCGGACCATGACCATCTCGTCGTGGTCGGCCTCGAACATCGTCTTCAGATGATCGGCCGGGTCCTGGTGAAGGCCCGCGGCGATCTCGGCGTACATACGGGCCACGCGGGCGGGCGTGTCGAGCAGACCGTCACGGTCGGGATCCTCGCCGATCGCGATCAGGATCTCCTTGACCGCAGCGGCGATCCGTTCCTGGTCGATCTCGGGCGCATGCACGCCGTCGATCAGTGGCTTGGCCGATGCGTCACTCACGCGGGTCAGGGTACCGACCGGTCAGGCGGGCTCGAACACCCGGATCGAGTCGAGTTCGCGATAGTGCTCGGCGACATCGAGGCCGTACCCGACCACGAAGTCGGGCGGGATCGGAAAGCCCGAGTACTTCGCCCCACTGTCCTTGGCGCCTTCGCGCACGAGCAGGGCGCAGATCTCGAGGCTCGCCGGGTTGCGGTCGCCGAGAACCCGCTGCAGGTAGGCCAGGGTGAGCCCGGAGTCGACGATGTCCTCGACGAGGATGACGTCACGACCCTCGATATCGGTCTCGAGGTCCTTCACGATCCGGACCACACCACTCGACGTGGTGCCGGACCCGTACGACGAGACCGCCATGAAGTCGAGCTCGACGGGAACGTCGATCGCCCGAGCGAGGTCGCTCATGAACACGAACGCGCCCTTGAGCACCCCGACCAGCAACGGGCGCCGATCGGCGTAGTCCGCGGTGATCGCCGCGCCGAGTTCCTCGACGCGAGCGGCGAGGGTTTCGGCGTCGATGACGGTGCGGCCGATCGTTCCGGCAGGCAATGAACTCACGAGGCCCGACCGTAGCCGGACCGTCGGTCAGGAGCCGGTCTGGAGATCGAGGACCTGGTAGGCCTCGTCGATCGTTGCGCCGTAGACCCCGACGACGATCACTCGATCGCCATCGAGCACGACGAGCAGCGGGTCGTCGAAGAAGTCGACCGTCTCCACTCCCCGGCTGCCGTCCGCCAGTTCGAGGACCGGGAGGCCGTTGGCCTCCGCATAAGTCGTGATGACGTCGAGGGCGAAGGTGGGATCGCCCACCTCGGCGACGGTCACCGCGACCTCGCCGCCGCCGGCGGCGGGCATCGTCGCGTAGACGCCTCGGACGGCGCCGACGTCTCCGAGCTCCTCGAGCCAGTACGCGATCTCGGCTTCCGCTTCGGTGGCCGCGAAGTCCAACGCGTACGAGGGGTCGAGTGCGTCGCTCAGGAGATCGAGGTTCTCGAGACCAGCGAGCGGATCGTAGGCGTCGAGGAAACTGTCGTCGGCGGTGGTCGTTCCGGGGAGCGTCAGACCCGAGCCGAATCCGGGCGCGCCGAGCGCCCCGTCGAGACCGAAGCCGATCACGCCGTCGGCGAGCTCCTGGAGCGTCGCCGGATCGACCTGTTCGATCGCGGTGACGATGGCGTCGAGGCCGGTCCGCATCGGCGAGACGTACCAAACGCCATCGACCTCTCGGGCGATGATGCCGAGGGTGTCGAGTTGGTCGCCGAAGTCGCCGAGACCAGCGGTCGTCCCGAGCCCGAGCTCATCGCCGCAAAGACGTTCGGTCGTCGGGGTGTTGCCTTCGTCGATGGTCATCACGACGCACTCGTCGTCGAGCTCCATCGAGAGGCGGAACTCGTCGCCGAAGAAGTCGTCGATGACGGCGAAGTCGAGTGAGAAGCCGTCGCTGTCGGCCTGCAGATCGAGCACGCCGCCGTTCGTGGCATCGGCGCGGAAGTGGATCGAGTCCATGCGCACCGTGGCGAGCTCGCCGTCGCGTTCGCTCGAGAGTCCGAGGTCGACGAGTTCCCAGCTCCAGCCGGCATCGGCCGCCGCTCGGAGCAACTCGTTCGCGGCTCGGTCGGCGTCGTCGAGGAACAGGGGCGCGTAGTCGTACAGCACCGCCATCTCCTCGGGGTCGAGCGACCCGATGATCCGGCGGAGGTCGAGTTGGATGGCGTCGTCCATCATCTGACGAACCGCCGCCTCGGGCGAGTCGCCGCCGATCGTGGCCGGCCGGAGGCCGAGGTCGGGCAGGCTCGCCCCGACGTCGAGACGAACGTTCTCCGCAACGGTGTACCAGAGGCTCAGATACCACCGGCCGTCGCGCTCGACCGCGACCAGTGGCGTCGTGGATGGGCCGGCCGTCTCCTCGCCGCTGGCGGTGAAGGACAGCTGATCGGCTTCCATGCGATCGACGAGCAGCGGACCAAGCGGCAAGGCGGCGACGTCGATCGAGCCCGAGATCGTGCCCTCCCCCACATAGACGTGGGCGAGCCCGTTCCCGGGCCGCTCCACGCGGGGTTCGAAGCCGTCGAACTCGAGATCGATGCCCTCGATCGAGGACAGATCGACGCCGGGGTCGAGGACCTCGAGCCGCACCAGCTCGTCGACGAAGTCGAACCCGGCCTCGAACACGGTGTCGCGCTCGGACGGCTCCATGATCTCCGCCAACGCGATCACGTCTTCGGCTTCGACGGCGGCCATCGCTTGTTCGAAGGCCGCCTCTGGGGACTCGGCCCCGCTCTCCGCCGAAGCGGCGTTGACGACGAGGTAGGCCCCGCCACCGAGCATCACCGCAGCGACGCCGGCGGCGACGACTCGGCCGACGGCTCCGCCCCGCCGAGCGGGTGTGGCTTCGACCGCCTCGACCTCGACCCGATCGATCTCGACCGGGTCGCCCGCC
>CAZEML010000161.1:0-10350 GCA_964513285.1 uncultured Candidatus Nemicrothrix sp. | reverse complement strand
AGCCCGCCGGCGCCGCCCGCGCCCCGCAGGATGGCCTCGTGCGCCGCGCCTCGAGGGGTGACTTTGGCGACCGCCTCCACCGTCTCGCCCGCGTCGAGGAGCGGGGCGGCCTGGGTGCGGAACTTGTCGAGCTTCATGGCCGAACCGTAGCCACTCAGGCGAACCCGACCGGTTCCGCGGACTGGTAGAGCGAGAAGTGGCGGCCGAGCGGGTCGTCGTCGTAGTGCCAGTAGTCGAGCACCAGGTACCACGCACCGCCCTCGGGCAGCTCGAACGTCTCCTCGAACGCCACACCCGTGTCGCTCACCGCGGTCACGGTGTGCACGCCGGGTTCGAGGCCGGCGATGGCGTGGCCGATCCAGTTGTGCTGGTCCTCGACCGGGAAGCTCGTGTCGATCGCCGGTTCGCCGTCGACGTGGACGACGATCCCGATCGGATCGTCGAGGAAGCTCTGGTTCGAGACGTACAACAGCACCTCGCCCGGCTCCACCTCCCAGACCCCGACCGTGATGTCGAACGACCTCGCCGGTTCGGTCGTGGTCGTCGTCGTGGTCGTGGTCGTCGGCGGGCTGGAGGTGGTCGAGGTCCCATCGGCGGCGACCGTCGTCGCGTCGTCGCCACACGAGGAGGCCAGGACCACCACGACCGCCAACGCGGTGAGGAGTCTCGTCATGATGGTCTGACGACCCGTGACCGGTCCTGGTTCCGCCCCACCCGCGTCGAGCAGCGGTGCCGCCTGGGTGCGAAACTGCTCAGGCTCCATGGCGGAACCGTAGTCGTCGCCCCGAGGCGGAATGATGAGACGAGCACTGATCCTGTTGACGGCCGCGGCGACCTTCGCCGCGGGCTGCAGCGGTGCGAGCGACGACGCCGCCACCGAGTCGCCGGCGCCCACAACGTCAGCCGCCGACGAACCAACGTCGACCACGACGACGACCACCGTGACCGTGGCGCCGACCACGACGATGCCGGCGATCACCCCGGTCGGACTGTGTGACGACATCGAGGTCCCGGTTCCCACGGTGATCGGGCCCGGCATCGGCGGCACCAACATCCCGGACTCGGTGCGAGAGGTCGTGCGGGCCTACACCGATCAGCACCTCGACGTGTACGCCACCCGATGGACCGACCGCGACCACGGGGGCACGTTCGTCGTGGCGTTCACCGACGACCCGGAGAACCACCGTGAGGCGCTCCTCGACATGCGATCCGAGACCGAGGGGTGGGCACTGCGGGATTCCGGCTACGCCGTCGACGTCGTGCAGCTCGACTTCAGCAACATCGAGCTCCAGGCCGCCGCCGACGTGATCCGCGCCACGCTCAACGCCTCCCCGGACTTCGAACTCCACGGCTCGGGTTCGGGCAACTCGCTCAACCGCGTCACCCTGCTGCTGGACCGCCCGACCGAGGAGACCCTGGCCGAACTGGCCGAACTCCTCCCCGACTACGCCGCCATGATGTGCGTCGAAGGGCAGCTGTGGGACGAGTCGATGGCGCCGCCGCCCCGAGACGAACCGCTGGGGCTCCTGGACATGATCGACGACGATCCGCTCGTCACCTGTCGCGGCCTTCCCCCGTTCCGAGTGTCGCTGCTCGAACGCGAGCCTGACGTCGATCCGACCTCGAGCGACCCGCTGATCGTCGCCTTGCTCGCACAGTCGATGTCGGGCTTCCCTCCGCCGACCAACGACTGGCGGACGATCGAGCGCACCGCCGAGACGGCGAGCTTCGCCCGGTTCGAGGACGGGCCGAACGGGCTGGCCGCTCGCACCCACAGCTTCACGAACACCATCGCCGGATGGACGATCTCGGGTGAAGGCGCAGGCACCTGTGACCTTGCGATCCCGCTGCCCCAGGGAATCGGCTACATGAACGTCGGCCTCGACCCGGCGGTGCCGCTCGACCGGGAGTCCGCCACGCTGCATCTCGTCGTGTCGCAGGTCGGCTGTGCCAGCGGGCGTTCGGGGATCGACAAGATGTACCCGCCCGAGGTGCAGGAGACCGAGACCGAGATCCGTATCGCTATCGCCGTCGGCCCGCCCGATGGCGGCGTCGTCACCTGTCAGGGCAACGACTCCGCCCCGGTCGTCATCGGACTCGGTGCACCGATCGGCGACCGCACGATCGTCGACGCCATCAAGGTCCCCGCCGCCGAGCTTCAGCTCGGCATCGATCGCTGAGCCGAAAACCACGAACTCCCGCTCCGGAGAGCGGGAGTTGCAATGGTCGGGCTGAGAGGATTTGAACCTCCGACCTTCGGTCCCCCAGACCGACGCGCTAACCAAGCTGCGCCACAGCCCGTGTGAGGGGTGGATCGTACCGGACCATCGGGGCGGGTCCCACCTGTTCTCGTCACTCCTGGTGAGGAGAACCGACGTGACCGATGTCCTCCTCCCGGATGACGACCCGCCCGGGGCCGTACCGGTACCGTTTCCTCCGTGAATGGTTCCCCCACCCCCGGGGCGACCACCGATCGACCGAAGCTGATCACGCGCCCGGCCCTCGCCGCGGCGAGTCGGCCGCGGGTCACGGTGATCGCCTGGCTCGTCCTCCTGGCAACCGGCATCTACGCCTTCGTGTTCGCCCTCGACCGGGAGGGCTTCCCGCCGGTCAACGTCCCGATCGCCGTCGTCAGCGCGAACTGGTTCGTCGATGACGAGATCCGCGTCGACGCTGAACTCGCGACGCCGGTCTTCGAGGCGTACAAGGACGTCGAAGGGGTCGACAGCGTCTCGACCTTCAGCCGGCCGGACGGGTTCGCCGCCGTGTTCGAGTTCGACACGTCGTTCTCATCGGCCGACGGCGTCGCGGCCCTCAACGCGGCCGCCGCGCCCGCGCTGCCCGAAGGGGTCGCACTGGAGATCGATCCGGTCGATGCGACGAAGTTCCTCGAGAACTACGACCTGATCGTCACCGTGATCGGCCCGAACGACGCGACGCCCGAGGAGCTCGAGGCCCAGGCCGAGATCGCCGCTGAGGCGCTGCGCCCGCTGGAGACGGTCACCGACGCCGAAGCGCTCGACCTGCTCACCGAATCGTTCGATCCGGCCACCGGTCAAAACGAGATCCGGCGGACCGACTTCACCCGCTACGCCGAGCAAGGCGACACCGCCGGCACCGAATCGGTGCTGGTCGGCATCACCCGCAACACCGACGCCGACGCCGACGTGCTCGACTTCAGCGACGAGATCCAGGACCGGCTCGATCAGGGCATCGACGGCCTCGACCCGGCCTACCGGGCCGTCATCGGCGCCGACTTCGCCAGCGACGTGCGGGCTCAGCTGAGCAACCTCACCAGCAACCTGCTGTTCGGCCTCATCGCGGTCGCCATCGTCAGCTATCTGCTGATCGGCTGGCGGACCGCGCTCGTCACCGCCGTGTTCATGGCGACGGTGATGTTGGTGACGATGATCGGCCTCTGGGCGATCGGCTACACGCTCAACACGATCACCTTCTTCGCCCTCGTGTTGACCCTCGGTCTGCTCGTCGACGACGCCATCGTCATCAGCGAGTCGATCGACTCGAGCCGCGACGGGGACGATGGCGCCGACGAAGGCGCCAGCCTCGGGATCGTTCGCCGAGCCCTCGACCGAGTGGGAGCGGCGTCGTTCGCCGGCACCTTGTCGACCCTGACCGTGTTCGCGCCGATGGCGTTCGTCACCGGCATCCTCGGCGAGTTCATCCGACCGATCCCGATCACGGTGATCGTCACGCTCGCCCTGTCGTTCCTCCTGTCGGTCACCGTCATCCCGGCGCTCGGCCGGGTCTTCATCCTCGGCGGCAACGCCCAAGGGCCCCTCGTCGGCGCCCAGCGGGCGGTCAGCCGGAGCCTCGGCAAGCTCGCCCGCTACCAGTCCGGCAACGGTGCCAAGGGTTGGGCGACCGGTGTCGGCGTGTTCGTCATGGCCATCGTCTTCATCGGGCTCGGCATCGGTGCCGCCGGTCGCGTGGGCTTCAACATCTTCCCGCCGACGAAGGACTCGAACCAGCTCCAGATCACCGCCGACTTCGACGCCGGCACCTCGATCGAGGACGCACGCGCCCTCCAGGAAGAGATCGACGCGATCGTCGTCGAGGTGCTCGGCGAGGACCTCGATCGCTATCAGGTGATCGCCGGCAGCCAGCGAGAGTCGTTCGCCTTCGTGGAGCTGATCCCGTTCAGCGATCGGAACACCACGTCACCGACCTACGCCGATCGCATCGAGGACGCGACCGCCGACCTGGCGGGCGTGCGGGTTGGTTCGATCCCGTTGAGCAACGGCCCGCCGGTGTCGGACTTCCCCTTCACCGCCCAGGTCGCGTTCGAGCCGGGCCAGGAAGCCGCCGCGTTCGCGCTCGCCCAGGAGATCGCGGACGACCTGCCGGGCACGGTGCTCGACAAGGCCAGCGGCGACGAGACCACGGTGACCGCGGCCTTCGTCGCCAGTGCCGGCCAGGCCTGGCGGGTCGACGGCCAGTCGATCATCGAGGTCGCCGCCGGCTTCGACACCGACGACACCACGGGCAACCTCCAGGCCACCGAGGATCTCCTCATCGGCCTCTACCCCGAAGGCGACCTCGAAGCCCGCGGTTTGAACGCTGACGCGCTGGGTTTCGACTTCGGCCTCGAGTCCGACAACCAGGATGACTTCGCCGCCCTCGGCATCGCCTTGATGGTCGCAATCGTGTTGACGATCGCCTTCCTGGTGATCCAGTTCCGGTCGTTGATCCAGCCGCTGCTCGTGTTCCTCGCCGTGCCGTTCAGCTTCTTCGGGGTGTTCACCCTGCTGGAGCTGACCGACAACGCGCTCAGCTTCTTCGTGATGGTCGGCTTCATCGCGCTGATCGGCGTCGCCGTCAACAACACGATCCTGCTCGTCGACGCCGCCAACCAGGAACGCCGCGCCGGCGCCACGCCCGCCGAGGCGATCGGCGCCGCGGTCGAGCGTCGGTTCCGTCCGCTGCTGGTCACGACCGCCACGACCGTGGCGGGTCTCTTGCCGCTCGCCCTGGCCGACCCGTTCTGGGAGGCCCTGTGCTTCGTGCTGATCGGTGGTCTGGTGAGCTCGACGTTCCTGGTGCTCACCGCCTTCCCGGCGATGTACCTGGCCGTCGCCACGGCGCGGAACTTCGTGCGCCGACTGTTCGGTCGGGGCGACGCGTTCGCCGCCGACGAGGCTGCGCCCGCCGTCTAGAAGAGCAGCAGGAGGCCGGAGAAGGCCCGCCACACGAGATAGCCGCCCGCGGCGGCCACGCCCACCCAGAAGTGCCATGGCGTCTTTGGGGGTTCGTGGTCGACGCCGGGCGTGCCCTCGAGCGTCTCGCCGCAGTCGGGGCAGGTGCCGTCGGCGTTCACCGACGTCGGCGTCCAGTTCTTCTCACAGGGCTCGCACCACGGCACAGCCCGAGGCTAGAGCGCTGAGCCGCCTCCGCGTCGGCTCGGGGCGACGCCTCGCCGCCGTCCAGCGATCAGCCGGCCGTGTGGGTCTCGAGCAGCTCGATCAGCGCTTCGGGGAAGACGGTCTCGGTGGTCGACCGCAGCTCGTCGATCGTCCACCAGCGATGGGCGGCGATGACGCGGCGTTCCATCTCGGTCCAGCCGTCGGTGACGATCTCGGGGCTGTCGACTCGCACGACGAAGTACGACTCGTGCGCCTCGATCCAGCGACCGTCGAAGGAGAACGTCGTGCGGCGTTCGTGGACGACCGGTCCGAGGTCGTCGACGACCAGTCCGATCTCCTCGGCGAGTTCGCGCCGACCGCACGCCTCGATCGTCTCGCCCTCGTCTCGCCCGCCACCGGGAGGGAACCACCAGGGCGGCGTCTCCGGACGCGCCGGATCGATGCCGCGGAACAGGAGGGTGCGACCCTCGCCGTCGATCACGATCACCCGGGTGGCCGGACGAACCCAGACCTCGCCGGACTCCGACAAGGAGCGACTCAGTCCTTGCGGATCGCCATGATGGCGGTGTCGTCGTCGATGACGCCGCCGGCATGGTCCTTGGCGGCGTCGAGCAGCGCCTTGCAGAGCACGTCGGGCGGGGCGGCGAGCTCCCGCTCCGCCGCCTTGATGATGCGATCCTCACCGAACAGCGAACCGCCGGCACGGGCCTCGGCCAGACCGTCGGTGTACATCACGACGAGGTCGCCAGACTCCATCGGGATCTCGCGGGAGAAGTACTGCGCCTTGGGGTCGAGCATCAGCAGCGGCCCGGTGGAGCGCAGCGGCATCACGCCGTCCTCCTGGAACAGGAAGAAGGCGGGGTGGCCGGCCGACGCGTAGCGGAGGGTGCCGGCCTCGGTGTCGAAGACGACCACGGCGCACGAGATGAACTCCTCGTGGCGGTCGCCGGCCGCGAGCTGCTCGTTGAGCTCCTCGAACGCCTGCGCGGGATCGCGGAACTGGCGGAGGAACACCCGCAGCAGGTACTTGGCCTGGAAGGCGGTGATCGAGGACTCGATGCCGTGACCGGCGACATCGCCGATGACGGCGGCGACGCGGGTCGGGCCGACCCGGTGCACGTCGAAGAAGTCACCGGCCATCAGGCCCGAGCCGGCCTGGTACACGCGGCCGATCTCGAAGCCGGAGAAGTCCGGCACCTCTTCGGGCGCGAGGCGAGCCGCCCAGGCCTTGGGGGCGAGCTGCTCCTGCTCGAGGGCTTCGCCGGCCCGCCGCTCGATGTCCCAGCGGTTGCGGGCCATACGGGCCTCACGCACCGACAGTCGAGCCCACCAGAGCGAGGCGAGGGCCGGCGCCGCGAGCGCCGAGAAGACGACGACGAGATCGGTGTTGTCGGAGAGGGCCACGACCGCCAGCGCGGGTGCGAGCAGGCCGTAGACGATCGCCGAGTGGGCTTCCTTGCGGTAGGCGGAGAAGGCCAGCGAATGGGCCTCGACATCACGGTCGACGTCGTCGTCGATCAGGTTGACGACCCGCAGACGCAGGCGAGCGGAGCGGACGTAGACCACGGCAGCGGCAAGGCAAGCGACTGCGGCGGCGAGAAGTGCGTAGGTGATCACCGAGGGTTCCTCCTCGAAGATGGGTGAATCAATGGTAGCTGGGTGCAGCGACGATGGGTATGGCTCAGTCGTTGCGCTTGCGCACGCGCAGCTTGATCGGGGTGGAGCCGAGATCGAAGTCCTCGCGCAGCTTGCGCTCGAGGTACCGCAGGTACGTCTTCGGCAGCTCGCGGTTCACGAACAAGGTGAAGGTCGGCGGATCGGTCGCGCCCTGGGTGGCGTACAGCACCCGGGCGCCCTGCGGAGCGGGCTGCGCCGACTGGGCGGCCCGGATCGACTTGTTGACGTCGCGGGTCGGGATGCGGGTGCGGTAGTCACCCACGGCCTCCTGCAGCTGGGGCCACAGCCGGTTGACGCCCTTGCCGCTCAGCGCCGACATGCGCAGCACCGGCGGGCTCCCGAGGAAGCCCAGCTTGCGTTCGACGTCGTCGCCGATCTTCTCGCGCTGCTCGGTGTTGAGCAGTTCCCACTTGTTGAGGATGACCACGATCGGGCACCCGGCGCCATCGACGCGCTCGGCGAGGCGCTGGTCCTGGTGGGTCACCCCGATGGTGGCGTCGATCACGAGCAGGGCAACGTCGGATTCATCGACCGCCTTGAGCGCCCTCACCAAGCTGTAATACTCGGTGTCCTCGTCGATCTTGGCCTTGCGCCGCATGCCGGCGGTGTCGACGAAGCGGATCGGACCGGTGTCGGTCTCGACGATGGTGTCGATCGCATCGCGGGTCGTGCCGGGCCGGTCGTGGACGACGGCACGTTCCTCGCCGATCAGGCGGTTGAAGAGGGTGGATTTGCCGACGTTGGGGCGGCCGACCAGCGACACCGAGAACAACTGCGGGTCGTCGCTGAGCGGCTCTTCGGGTTCGACATCGCTGCCTTCGGGCAGATGGGTGATCAGCGCGTCGAGCAGGTCACCGGTGCCCTTGCCGTGCAGGGCCGAGACCGGGAACGGTTCGCCGAGGCCGAGGCCCATGAACTCCCAGATCGCGGCCTCGTGAGAGGCGTCGTCGACCTTGTTGGCGACGATCAGGACCGGCGTCTCGGTGCGGCGGAGCAGCAACGCGACCCGCTCGTCCTCGGGCGTGACGCCCACGGTGGAGTCGACAACGAGCAGGACGACCTCGGCCTCCTGCATCGCCTGCTCGGACTGCTGGCTGACCTTGTCGTCGAGCGCGTCGCCGTCGGCCATCCAGCCACCGGTGTCGAGCAGGGTGAAGTGATGCCCCTGCCACTCGGCATCGACGGCCTTGCGGTCGCGGGTGACACCCGGGCGTTCTTCGACGATCGCCTCACGGCGCCCGATGATGCGGTTCACCATGGTCGACTTGCCCACGTTGGGGCGGCCGACGATGGCGACGACAGGCAAGCTCATGAGGGGGACTCCAGGGCGAGACGGAGGGCGGCGCCATCGGTGGAGATGACCTCGACCGGGCGGGGCAGATCGGACACGCTCATGCCGTCGAGGAAGACCCCGCGGCTCAAGCAGACATCCGGAAGAAGATACCGGTGCCCCTCGGGTTCTCCCTCCAGCACCCGGGCGACGTCCTCGCCGACCATCAGGCCCGTGACCCCGATGTTGCCCCCGAAGTAGTCGTTGGGGACCGGGATGACGCGGGCGTCGGTGCGTCCACTGGCGGCAACGAGGGGCTCGATCACCGGAGCGCCGAGGGTGCCGGTGAGGATCCCGACCGGGGCGTTCTTGCGCGGCGAGAGTGCGACCGGGGTGGCCACCGCTCCCCCTCCGGCGGCCTCGCCGACCGACACGACCTCCGCGGGTGAGCCCTGGCGGGGCGCTCGATAGCCGTCGGCCGGAGCACCGTCGACCCAGGCGAAGAAGCCGGCCCGGGGGCCGGTCGGCTCGGTGATCGAGTCGTCGTGGAACTCGAGCTCGATCGTGCGCGCCATCCCGATGCCGTCCTCGTGCATGTCGAACCCGCCGTAGGTCTCGGCCGCGGGGAACGGGCGTTGCGCCATCAGGTAGTACTCGTCCGCGGCGAACACCATCCGGTGGCCGACGCACTCGAGGAAGATCGCCTGCCACTCCTCGATCAGGTCGACGACCCGCTGCGCCTCCGCCAGCGTGTGCTCGCGCATCCGGGCCTGAGTCGAGAATTTCGAGATGCCGAGCGGCACGACCGCAACGCTCGCCAACTCGGGGAACCGTTCGAGCACGCCGGCGAGGGTGTCGTCGAGCACATCGGCGTCGTTCACGCCCGGGCACACGACGATCTGTCCGTGGACCTCGATGCCGTGGTCGAGCAGGGCACGAAGCCAACGCAACGACACCGAACCCCGCCGGTTCTTCAAGATGTCGGCCCGGATCTCGGGGTTGGTGGCGTGGATCGAGACGTTGAGCGGACTCAGCCGCTCGGTGATGACCCGCTCGAGGTCGAGTTCGGTGAAGCGGGTGAGGGTGGTGAAGTTCCCGTAGAGGAACGAGAGCCGGTAGTCGTCGTCCTTGAGATAGAGCGAGCGGCGCATGCCCTTGGGCAGCTGGTGGATGAAGCAGAACTCGCAGTGGTTGTCGCAGGTCTGGACCTTGTCGAAGACCGCGGCGTGCACCTCGGCCCCCATCGGTTCGCCGGGCGACTTGTGGACGACGACGTCGAACCGCTCCTCGCCTCGCCGCACCGCCAGCTCGACGGCGGGGTCATCGGTGAGGATCTGCCACCGGATCACGTCGCGGGGCACCTCGCCCGCGATGGTGAGGATCTCATCACCGGCCTGCAGGCCGGCGCGTTCGGCCGGCGACTCCGGCTCGACGGTCACGACCTGGGGAGTACTCACCCCCACAGGCTACCGGGCCGACGCGGCGCGTCCTGCGGTCGACGATTGCTTTCAAATGCATTTCATGTATTGTCATGATTCATGAGTGCTGTTGATTGTGTTCAACGCCGCCGATCGGCATCGGGCGTCCGGCGATGACCGGGATCACCGTGGGCCAGGCCGGCGATGTGCTGGTCGCCGTCAAGCAGGCGCGCGACCCCGATCACCGAGCCCGTCTCCGCCACGAGGCCGACCTCCTCGGCCGCCTCGACCACCCGGGCGTCGTCCGCCTCGTCGACTTCGTCGAAGGCCCACCGGCGGCACTGCGCACCGCGTTCGTCGGCCCCGACTCCTGGCGCACCAGCTCGGCGAGTTCGGCCGCGTTCGCCGCGCTCACCGCGACGATCGCCGACCTACACGACTCGGGACTCGTCCACGGCGACCTCCGGGCCGAACACGTCCTCCTCGATGCCGAGCAGCGCCCGATCCTCTGTGGCTTCGCCGATGCCGGCCCGGCCACGGCGGAGCGCATGCAAGCCGACCGCGCCGCGCTCGCCTCGATGCTGCGCGACGAGGCCGGCCGTCA
>CAZEML010000160.1:0-10360 GCA_964513285.1 uncultured Candidatus Nemicrothrix sp. | reverse complement strand
CCCTGAGCTGCGCACCGGCGACATCGTCGCCCGCGTCGGCGGTTGGGACGACACCGCGAGCAACATCTTCAACCGCGAGCTGAGCTGGTTGGCCTTCAACGCTCGGGTGCTGCAACTCGGGTCGGACCCCGACGTGCCACTCCTCGAGCAGGTGCGCTTCCTCTCGATCTACTCCAGCAACCTCGACGAGTTCTTCCAGGTCCGGGTGTCGGGCCTGTGGGACCAACGCGCGGCGGGCATCTCCACCCCCGCCGCCGACGGTCGCCTCCCCGCCGAGCAGCTCGAGGTGATTCGCCAGGTGGTCGCCGACCTGTCCGCGGAGCAGGAGCGGGTCCTCGAACACGTGGTGCGCCCGGCGCTCCAGGCCGAAGGCATCGAGCTGCTGGCCTGGGACGAGCTCGACACCGATGACCAACGGGTGCTCGGCGAACGGTTCCGTGACCGGATCTTCCCGGTGCTGACGCCGCTCGCCGTCGACCCCGGCCATCCCTTCCCGTACGTGTCGGACCTCTCCCTCAACCTCGCGGTGGTCGTACGCGAGCCCACCGACGGGCGGTCGTTGTTCGCCCGCGTCAAGGTCCCGAACACCCTGCCCCGCTGGCAGCGGATCGGCGACAGCACCCGCTATGTGCCGCTCGAGCAGGTCATCGCCGCCCATCTCGGCGACCTTTTCCCCGGCATGGAGATCCAGGAACATCACCCGTTCCGAGTCACCCGCAACGCCGACCTCTCCGACGCACTCGACGAGGCCGACGATCTGCTGAGCGCGGTCGAGTACGAGCTTCGGCGCCGTCGCTTCGGTCGAGCGACCCGCCTCGAGGTCGGCTCCTCGATGACCCCTGAGGTTCTCGATCTGCTGATCCGGGAGTTCGATCTCGACGCTTCGGCGGTCTACACCGCACGAGCCCCGCTCGACCTCACCTCGCTCGGCGAGATCGCCGATCTCGAGGTGGCGGCGCTGCACTGGCCCGACTGGCAGGGCGTCGTCGATCCGCGTCTTCAGGCCGACGACGAGCCCGTCGACATCTTCGCCCAGCTCCGCAAGGGCGACATCCTCGTCCACCACCCCTACGAGTCGTTCAGCCGGTCGGTCACGGAGTTCATCCATCAAGCCGCGGTCGATCCGGCCGTGCTGGCGATCAAGCTCACCCTGTACCGCACCGCGGGCAACAGTCCGATCGTCGACGCGCTGATCCAGGCCGCGGAGCGCGGCAAGCAGGTGGCGGTGCTGGTCGAGTTGAAGGCTCGGTTCGACGAGGCCGCCAACATCGAGTGGGCCCGTCGGCTGGAGCAGGCCGGCGTGCACGTCGCCTACGGGCTGGTGGGACTCAAGATCCACACCAAGACCGCGATGGTCGTGCGCGAGGAGTCCGACGGCATCCGTCGCTACTGCCACATCGGCACCGGCAACTACAACCACCGCACGGCGCGCATCTACGAGGACATCGGCATCCTCACCGCCGACCCCGAGGTCGGCGCCGATCTGGCCGACCTGTTCAACAACCTCACCGGCTATGGCCGAGAGATCGAGTACCACCGTCTGCTCGTCGCGCCGGATCAACTCCGCCCGCGGCTCTACGAGCTGATCGATCGCGAGATCGCGTCCGGTCGCGGCCGGCTCATCTTCAAGATGAACAGCCTCGTCGACGTCCCGATGATCGAAAAGCTCTACGAGGCTTCGCAGGCAGGCGTCGACATCGACCTGATCGTGCGGGGGAGTTGTGGCCTGCGACCGGGGGTTCCCGGGCTGTCGGACCGCATCCGGGTTCGGTCGATCGTGGGGCGCTACCTCGAACACTCCCGGATCTTCTTCTTCGGCAACGCCAACGGCCCGGGCCGGTCGGAGTTCTACATCGGTTCCGCCGACCTGATGAGCCGCAACCTCAACCGACGCGTCGAGGCGCTGGTTCGCGTCGATGGCGATGCCTCTCGTCACCGCCTGACCGAGGTGATCGACGTCTTGCTCAACGACGATCGGCTGGCCTGGACCCTCGACGGCGACGGGGTCTGGACCAAGCGACGCGGCAGCGCGGCGGTCGACACCCACGTCCGCCTCCAACAGTTGGCCCGGGCTCGAATCGATGGGTAGGTACGACGAATTGATCAAGCAGCGGCCCGACATCGAGGTCTGGGCGGGCGGCGGGGTTCCCTGGCGTACCGCCGAGGGCGAGGTCGAGCTCCTCCTCGTGCATCGCGACCATCACGGCGACTGGACCTTCCCGAAGGGGAAGCTCGACCCGGGCGAGACGCTCAAGCAGTGCGCCGTTCGGGAGGTCGAGGAAGAGACCGGTCTCCGCTGCGCGACCGGCGCCGCCCTGCCCCTCGTCGAATACCGCGACGGGCGAGGGCGCGACAAGGCCGTCGTGTACTGGCTGATGCAGGTCGAATCGGGTCGATTCGAGCCCAACGACGAAGTCGATGCGTGTGGCTGGTTCGACCCCGCATCGGCTCGTTCGGTCCTCAGCTACCAGCGCGATCGCGACCTGGTGGACGAAGTCGAGTCGCTGATCGCGTCGTCTACGATCGCCCCGTGACCGAGGACGGCTGGCGCCCACTTCGAGGACCCAATCCCGAACGGCGCGGCGCGGAAGCCTTCGTCGTGTCGCCGTTCATGCGCCTCGCCCGGGTGCACGCGTTCGGCGCCGCGTCCGACGCCGCCATCGCGGTCACCCTGGCCGGCTCGATCTTCTTCTCGATCAGCCCCGACGATTCACGCGGTCGCGTCGCCCTCTACCTGGCGCTGACGATGGCGCCCTTCGCCATCGTGGCCCCCCTGCTCGGGCCGGCGATCGACCGGGCCAAGGGCGGTCGGCGATGGATGATCCTCGGGACCGCCGCCGGTCGGGCGGTGATGGCCTTCTTGATGATCAGCAACATCGACTCGTTGTGGCTGTTCCCGTTGGCGTTCACGATCCTCGTGTTGCAGAAGGCGTACTCGGTGGCGAAGAGCGCCGTCGTCCCTGCGCTGGTGCGTTCCGAGGGCGATCTGGTGAGCGCCAACAGTCGGCTGGCGTTGATCAGTGCAATCTCGGGTATGGCCGGCGCCAGCCTGTCGGGCATCTTCTCGTTGATCGGCGGCCCGTCGTTCGCCGCCGCGATCGCCATGGTCGGTTTCGTCGCCACGACCGTGCTGGCGACCCAGGTGCCTCGCACCGTCGTCGCCGCGGAGCCGGCCCAGGAGATCGAGCGAGCGGAGCTCCGCGACACCCAGATCGTCCTCGCCGCCTACGCCACCGCGATCCTGCGCGGCATCGTGGGCTTCGTCACCTTCCTGCTCGCCTTCGAGTTCCGCGGGGGCAAGGAAGGACTCGACATCAGCACCGACGGCTCGGCCGCGGGCGGGATGACCGCCACCGCGGAGGTGCGCGGTATCGACATCACCGGCGACCCGGCCGCACCGGCCTGGCACTTCGGTGTCGTGCTGCTCGCGGCGGGCATCGGTGCGCTCATCGGCGCTCGGATCGCGCCGAGCCTTCGCGAGCGCACGGCGGAGGAGCGAATGCTCCAGACCTCGCTCGCTGCGGTCGCCCTCGCCGCGTTGTTCGCTGCGTTCTCCTTCGATCTGTTCGGGGCGGCGGTCTTGTCCTTCTTCATCGCGGCCGGTGCGGCGACCGGCAAGCTCGCCTTCGATTCGCTCGTGCAACGCGAGGCGCCCGACGCCAACTACGGCCGCTCGTTCGCCCGCTTCGAGGCTCGCTTCCAGGGTGCGTGGGTGATCGGGGCTTTCATCCCCGCCGTGATCCCGTTGAACCTCGCCGTGGGTGGCATCGCGGTCGCGGCGGCGGCGATCTTCGCCCTGCTCTCCTATCTGATCGGCAAGCCGGCGCACTCGGCGGTGTCGTTCTCGAGCGTGCGGGGCTCGAACCCCCTGCGGAACCGCCAGTCGAAATCGCCCGCCGAGTCCGAGTCCCCGCCGATGGCCGCGCCGGCCGAGACCACGCCGCCGCCGGTGGCCGCCGAACCAGCCGCGGACCCGGGGCTCGATGATCCGGACGAACTCACGATGGAAGACCTCCGGCCATCGCAGCCCGAGGCGCCGGCCGGCACCTCTGACTACGCCCTCGGCTGGGGCGTGTCCGAACCGATCATCTCGTCGGTCGACGGGGTCGAGGTCGATCCGCCGGCCGCGCCGCGACCTCGACGTCCCGACGAGTCGACCGACGACGCGTCGACCTAGGCGTCCTCGCCGGGAAGGTCGATCCGGGCGAGCCACAAGCCCGGCGCGTCGACCTCGGACGGGGTCGGCAGGGTCGACGGGTCCGCGAACAGCCGCCGGAGGCCCTCCGGACCGGCCCGCTCGACGACACCATCAGCGAAGCGGGTGCCGCGGTCGTACTGCTCGGCGTCGAGCTCGAGCCCGAGGATGCGCTCGACGAACCGATCGCTCGCATCGGCCTCGACCCGACGCCGGCGCAACGCTTCGGTGACCATCCCGTAGGACCCGATCAGGTTGGTGCCGATCGTGTCCATCACCCAGTCGACGTAGCCGGTGATCGCGGCGACGAGGGCGGTGAGGTCGGGCTGGATCGCGTCCTGGGCCGGCGAGCGGACCGCGCCGAGGATGAGGTCGGGGTCGCTGAGCGACGACTGCAGATCGGCGAGCGCTTCGGGGCCGGCCATCGGGTCGAACCCGCCGAGCTGGCGACCGATCCGGTCGGGGTCGGTGTCGAAGGCGGCGGCGTGGCGCTGGAGCAGATCGGTGAGTCGGCCCCGGACGTGGGGTACGGCGAGGACCGCGTGGTGGGTGACCTCGTGGAGACACACCCACAGACGGAGGTCGTCGCGCTCGATCGACCAGTCGTCGCCGAAGGTGTCGACGTTGCGGAGGCTGATGAGGATCGGCTGGTCGGTCGGCCGGGGGACGGGGAGTTCGTAGCCGCCCATGGCCCGCCGGGCGAGATGACCGATCATCGACCCGGTGGTCATGCCCATCATCATGGGACCCATCATCTTGGTGAGGTTGCCGAGCATCGCGGCCATCGGGTCGTCGGCCGGCAGATCGGCGGGGAGCTGCATGCCGGCGGCCATCGAGTCGGTCAAGGTCTCGAAGAGCGGCCGGTAGTCGGCGATCGTGCGATCCGCCCACTGCGAACGGTTGCCGACCTCGACCGTGATGGGCCCGACCGGGAGATCGGTGGCCTGCGCGACCTGGAGTTCGGCGACGCGGACGAGCTGCTCGACCGCGATGCGATCGGTTGGATCGATGTTGGCCTCGGACTCGCCGTCGTTGGCGATCGTGTGCGCGAGCTGCCGCGCCGTGTCGGATGAACCGCTGGCCTGACCTTGGAACATCTTCATGAGGTCGGCCATGAACGGCAGACCTCCGAACGGATCGTCGGGTGGCATACCGTCGCTCATGACGGCATCGTAGAGGGGTGATCCGGACAAGTCCTCGCGGTCGATCGGCACGATCATGACGGTGGTCGTCACCGGCGCGGCCGGCGCGGTCGGAAGCCGCGTCGTTCGTCAGCTGATCCGCGAGCGGCCCGAACTCGACGTGCGGGCGGTCGACAAGCTCGCGGTCGGGACTCGACCAGGGCTCGACGTCAAGCAGGTCGACCTGGCCGCCGACGATCTCACCGCGGTGCTGTCCGGTGCCCAGACGGTCGTCCATCTCGCCACCGCCGTGGCGCCCGATGTCGACGATCCCGCGGCCGACGAACTCGAGCTCGCCATCCTGAGCCGGGTCCTCGATGCAGCCACCGACGTGGGGGTCGGACACGTCGTCGTCTTGTCGACCGCGATGGTCTACGGCGCATGGGTCGGCAACCCGCTGCCGCTCACCGAGGACGCGCCGGTCCACCCCAATCCCGACTTCCCGTGGGCGACCACGCGAGCCCGAGTCGAGCAGATGGCGATCGAGTGGGGCGCAAGGGTCGGTGCTGCGGTGAGCGTCCTGCGTCCGACCGCGGTCGTCACCGACGACACGCTCGGACAGCTCGCACGCGTTCTCCACACCGCTCGGGTCGGGATCGCCGCCATCGGCGACCCGCCCGTGCAATACCTCCACGCCGACGACCTCGCCGCCGCGATCGTCACGGTGGTCGACGCCGGATTCGACGGTGTCGCCAACGTGGCTCCCGACGGATGGATTCCGCCCGACGCGCTGGCAGGACTCGAAGGAACCAAGCCGCGGGTCAGGGTCCCGGCGTGGGCGGCTCGTGGCGCGGCGGCGTTGCGATCACGGGCCGGGCTCGCCCCGATCCCACCCGGCATCGTGCCGTACACCTCTCACTCGTGGGTGGTCGCCAACGACCGGCTCCGAGCCCTCGGCTGGCGGGCTGATTACTCCAACGAGGAGGCGTGGGTCGTCTCCCACGATCCGAGCCCACTCGAGCAACTGCCCGCCCGCCGTCGGCAAGAACTCGCGCTGGTCGCGGCCGCGCTGCTGGGGCTGGGGCTCCTGGCGGCGGTCGTGGTGCTCGTCCGGCGTCTCAGCCGACGGTCGGCCACGGCCTAGTCGGCGCCGTCCTCGTCGATCAGGTCGGCGGGGTCGACATCGAGGGTGGTGTCGAGGACGAGTGAGGCATCGGGTCGCTCGATGACCAGTTCGACCACGTCCCCGGGGCGGTAGTGGCGAAGGCGCCCGACCAGGGCGGCGGCGCTCTCGATCGGTTCGCCGTCGATCGCGACGACCCGGTCGTCGAGACGAAGTCCGGCTCGTTCCGCGGGGCCACCGGCGGTGATCGCGGTCACGGCGACGCCGTCGAGTTCGGTGGCCGCGACCGTGACCCCGAGCCAGGCGTGCCACACCCGGCCCTCGGTGATGATGGCGTGGGCGACGGCGTTGGCGACTTCGATCGGGACGATCGTGACCGGTGCGTCGGCATCGGCCGCGGTCGTGATGCCGACCACGGCGCCGGTCGAGTCGACCACCGGGCTGCCGGGAGGCAGGTCGTCGCGGCTGGCGTCGAGACTGGTGAGACCGACGAGGAGATCGCCGTCGACGGCGGTCGCCGAAGCGGCCAGGTCGGTGACGATCGCCCGGTTCGCGGCGCCGGTGGGATCGATGGTGGCCACGACGTCGCCATCGGATGCGGGCACCGCCGCGACATCGGCCGGGGCGACCGGTCCGTCGGTCTTCAGCACCGACAGGTCGGTCTCGCGGTCGTACCCGAGCACGACCGCGTTGAGCACCGTGCCCTGGTGGGTGTGCACGAGCAGTTCGGTCGCCCCGTCGAGCGCCCGACTACTCGTGAGGAGGTACCCGTCGTCGTGGACCGCGATGGCGCCGGCCAATGCGTAGGTGCCGTCCGCGGACTGGATGGTCGCGGTGGCGGGGCGGGCGGTCGACGCGACCTCGGTCGCCCACTCGTCGGCCGGCGTGACCCGCGGGGCGACCGACTCCACCGGAGTGACCGCGACGCGCTGGGTGACGACCTGGACATCGGTGCCGGGGTCGGTGAGATACCAGACGGCCGCGACCGCCATCGCGCCACCGAGGGCCGAGCCGATGCCGACGCCCCAGATCCGCCTGGTGGCACGGCGGCGGGCAGCCCGCATCTCCGCGGCCATCTCCGACGGATGACGCCAGGGACGGTCCGCGGGTGCGGGTGGTCGACGTCCGATCGGAATGTCGTCGTCGAAGTCCCCGTCTGCCACGAACCGGATGGTACCGATGCCTTCGCGGTTGGTTACCGCGCCCCTGCCGGTGGTCGTGGCGCGCCGCAGTCCTACGATGTCGAGATGCTCACCCCACCACCCGAGGGCGACGACTGGCTCGGCTTGACCGAGGAACCGCTGCCGGTCGGCACCGCGGCCGACTGGTCCGTGCTTCCCCGCTGCGGCGCCGTGGTGCTGTTCAGCGGCACGGCTCGGGACCATGCACCCGGTCGTGATGGCGTCGACCGTCTCGAGTACGAGGCGTACGAGGACCATGTCGTGCCGCGCCTCGCGGACATCGCCGGTGAGATGCGGAGCCGGTGGCCCGACCTCGGGCGAGTCGTGCTGCTTCACCGCACCGGCCCCGTCGACGTCGGGGAGTCATCGGTCGTGGTCGTCGCGTCGGCCCCGCACCGGCCGGCCGCGTTCGAGGCCGCTCGCTTCGGCATCGACACGCTCAAGGCGACCGTCCCGATCTGGAAGCGGGAGCGCTGGAGCGAGGGTGAGTCGTGGGGTCTCGAAGCCCAGCACATCACCGAGGTCGCGGACCTCGAGGGGAGCGACTCGTGAGCAACGCCGTCGCCTTCTTGGTCATCCCGTTGCTCGCCGCGGTCCTCGGATCGGTCCTGTTATGGCTGTGGGCTCGAGCCCGCCGACCGGTCGAACCCGGCTTCCACGATCACCTCCACGCGCTCGCTCCCGACGAGCGATCGCGGCCCCACCCCCAGCCGAGCGGTATCGTGCGCCTCGACGAACCGCCCGTTGAGGAGACCTGAACCTGGCACGCGACCTCGCCATCGATCTGGGGACGGCCAACACGCTGGTCTACGCCCGGGGTGAGGGCATCGTCTTGAACGAGCCGTCCGTGATCGCGCTCAACAGTCGCTCCGGCGAGGTGTTGGCGATGGGTCACGAGGCTTGGCAGATGATCGGCCGCACCCCCTCCTACATCGTCGCGGTCCGGCCGCTGCGCAAGGGTGCGATCACCGACTTCGACGTCACCCAGCGGATGATCCGGCTGTTGTTGCAGCGCGTCGGCGTGAGCCGGCTCAACCGGCCCCGCGTCGTGATCTGTGTGCCCTCGGCGATCACCGCGGTCGAACGCCGTGCCGTGACCGAGGCCGCCCGTCGAGCCGGTGCCGCCGACGCCCGCCTCATCGAGCAGCCGGTCGCGGCCGCGATCGGTGCCGACATGCCGATCAACGAACCGATCGGCAACATGGTGATCGACATCGGTGGCGGCACGACCGAGACCGCCCTCATCTCGCTCGGTGGTGTGGTGGCGCTCGAGGCGGTCCGGGTCGGGTCGTTCGACATCGACAACGCCATCCAGGGTTATGTGCGCCGTGAGTACGGCATCGCCGTGGGCGAGCGCACGGCCGAAGAGATCAAGATCGTCCTCGGTTCGGCGTACCCGACCGACGACGAGGTCAACGCCGAAGTGCGGGGCCGGGAGCTGATGAGCGGTCTACCCAAGACGGTGACGCTGACGCCGGAGGAGATCCGGGTCGCGATCGAAGAACCGGTGTCGGCGATGGTCGACTCGGTGCTGAGCTGTCTCGCCCAGGCACCACCCGAGTTGGCGCAGGACCTCATCGTCCAGGGCGTGCACCTCGTCGGCGGCGGTGGCCTCCTCAAGGGGATGGACCTCCGCCTCACCGCGGAATCCGAGGTGCCGGTGCGGCGGGTCGCCGCCCCGCTCGAGGCGGTCGTCCTCGGCGCCGGCAAGGTCATCGAGCACTACGAGTCGGTCCAGGCGATGTTCATGGACGACCCGTCGTCTCGGCGGCGCTAGTCGACCGTCTCCTCGGCCGGCCCGAGCAACTCGTCCACCGCGTCTCGAACCTGTCGATCGCGATCGGTGCGAGCGCGGGCCCACGCGGCGTCGACCTTGGGGCCGTCGAACGCGGCCAGGGCGAGGACGGCTCGGCGCCGTACCGCCGGCTTGTCCTCCGTGGCGGCGAGCACGGCGGGAAGTCCCGCCTCGTCGCCGAGGGCGCCGAGCGCTGCGACGGCTGCCTCGCGAACCAGCGGGTCGTCATGGTCGCCGGCCAGCGCGGCCAGTCGGGCGATCGGCGGTTCCGGATCGGTGTCGCGCTCACCGCAGGCCCACGCGGCCTGCTCGACCACCGCCGGCTCCGGGTCGTCGAGGAGCTGGTCGATCGGCGGCGAGAGGCGCGGTGCGGCGAGTTCCAGGGCGGCGACTCGAACCGACCCGTCGGGATCGGTCAGTCCGCGCTCGAGGGCGGCATCGTCGAGTTCGTCGAGACGGTCGAGGCTGCGCAGCGCCGCGACACGCACATCGGGGTCGGCGTCGGTCAGGGCGTCGCGCGCGGCGCCGGGGTCACCGGTGAATCCCGCCCGGAGCACGGCGCGACGTCGGGTCATCGCCGAGTCCTGCATGCGGTGACCTTACCGGCGGCGCGGGTGCCGGCCCGGCGTATGGGTCGTCCGGCCCATCTTCATGAGGCGAATTCCTCAAGGACGGCGCGTGTGGCGCCGACGGTAGGAGGGTCCCTCAGTACGGAGTCCTCCAGGAGATCCGATGTCCCACATGGTCATCCACACGCCCGCCGACGGCACCACCCAGTACCGCCAGTTCGATGACCTCGGGTCTGCGGTCCAGTTCGTCGAAGAACAGCGCAACGCCGGTGTCGAGGACGCTGCCTTGTTCGAGATGCGCGAGATTCCGCTCGCGGTGAAGTCGTACTTCAAGGTCGAAGTCGCCGAGACGTCGACCATGGGCATGGACATGGAG
>CAZEML010000159.1:0-10373 GCA_964513285.1 uncultured Candidatus Nemicrothrix sp. | reverse complement strand
CGATGGCCACACACGCATCGACGCCGGGCTGTGCGGCGAGGACCAGCTCGACCGCCTCCAGTTCGATGCGGTGACCGCGGACCTTGACCTGGTTGTCGGCCCGGCCGAGGAACACCAGCGCGCCGTCTGCTCTCGCCTGGACGAGATCACCGGTGCGATACCACCGGACATCGTCGTGCTCGTCGAACGCCTGCTCATCGAGATCGGGGCGCCGCCAGTAGCCGCGCATCATGGTGTCGGTCGCGACCAGCAGCTGCCCGACCTCGCCAGCGGTGACCTCGGCACCGTCCTCGTCGACCACCCGAAGGGTCGAGCCCGCCCAGGCCGTGCCGATCGGGATGGCGTCCTCACCGATCGGTGGTTCGGTGAGGTTGTAGATCGTGCACTGGTTGACCTCGGCGGGGCCATAGACGTTGGACACGGCCGCCGACGGGATCGCCTCCATCACCGCCGCCAATGCGGCAGGGGCGAACGCTTCACCGCCGTACAGGATCCAGCGCAGCGAGCTGAGGTCCTTGTCGTCGAGTGCGCCCCGCTTGACGAGCTGATCGGCGAGGTACGGCACCGAGTACCAGACCGTCGTGCGTTCGGCTTCGATGAGCTTGGCCAGGCTGGCCGGGAAGCGCAGCACCGGGTCGGGCACGACCAACACCGCCGCCCCCACCAGCGGAGCGGCGTACAGCTCGAACGTCGACTGGTCGAAGTGCAGCGGGGCGATGTTGGCGAGTCGATCGTCGGCGGTGAGCTCATAGGCCGCCGCGGCGTGCCGGGCGTATGCGAGCCCGGACGCGTGGGTGTGCGAGATGCCCTTCGGGCGCCCGGTCGACCCTGACGTGAACATGACGTAGGCCAGGTCGTCGGGCGCGACGACTGCGGCGGTCGTCGGCGTGGCGGTGTCGGCGTCGGCCCGGCTACGGGTGGTGAGCCCGTCGATCGCACCGTCCTCGGGCCCGAGCCGCACCACCGACTGCAGGCCGGCTTCGGCGAGGCCCGTGACCACGTCGGCGGGGGCGGCGCTGATGATCGTCGCGATCTCGGCCTCGCCGATCACCACCGCGGTCGCCGTCGGCGGCGCCATCGCGTCGAGCGGGACGAACGCGGCCCCGGTTCGTAGGACGGCGTGCACGCTCACGAAGGCGTCGAGCCCCTTCGGCAGATGCACACCGACTCGATCGCCAGGTGCCACACCGAGGTCGCCGAGCACGGCCGCCAGGCGAGCGACACGGTCTCGGTACTCCGCCCAGCTCAGCCGGGTCTTGCCGTCGCTGAGCGCTTCGGCGTCGTCGTCGGCGGGCGCGCGGTCGAGCAGCTCGCTGAGCGTCGTGGGTGTCATCGCCCGTGGCCTCCCGGGTCGGTCGTGCTCGCTAGTCTCGGCCCATCATGTCCCGCCATCCGACCGTACGGAGGAACCGTGGCTGACTCCGAGGGCGCGCTCCTCGCCATCGCCGAGGCGATGGCCGATCTCGATCACCGGGTGAAGCGGGAGGCCGCCGCGTGGGCGGCCGAGCACCTGTCCCGGCACGACCTGGTCGACGCCGACCACGGCTCGGTGTTCGCTCGTGAGGACTGGCGCGCCTGTGCCGAGTACGGCGTGCAGTCGCTGATCGTGCCCGAGGAGATGGGCGGGCGTGGCCTCGACACCGCGACGATGCTGCTCACGCTCGAAGGCCTCGGGTACGGCTGTGCCGACAACGGCCTGACCTTCGCCCTCGCGAGTCAGATCATGAGCACCCAGGTGGCCCTGGTGAAGTTCGGCGACGACGACCAACGGGCCCGGTGGCTCCCGGGCCTGCTCGACGGTTCGCTCTTCGCCGCGCTGGCGATGACCGAGCCCGAGTCGGGCTCCGACGCCTTCGCCCTGACGGCGACGGCGCCGCGCCAAGACGACGGTTCCTATGTGCTCAACGGGCACAAGGCGTATCTCACCTTCGGCCCGGTGGCCGATCTCTGCATCACGTTCGCGTCCACCAACCCCGATGCCGGGAGCTGGGGCATCTCGGCGTTCCTGGTTCCGATGGATGCCGACGGGGTCGAGCGGGGAGAGCTACGCGAGAAGATGGGCATGCGAACGACGCCCTTCGGCGACATCGTCTTCAACGACGTCCGCCTCGGTCCCGAGACCCTTCTCGGCAAGGAGGGCGCAGGCGCCCGGATCTTCTCCTCGATCCTCGACATCGAACGGGCCTACGTCTTCGCTCCGCAGATCGGCGCGATGGAGCGTCAGCTCGACGAGACGGTGGCCTTCGCCCGCACCCGCGAGCAGGGCGGCGAACCGATCGCCAACTACCAGGCGGTCTCGCACCGGATCGTCGCGATGAAGCAACGCCACGAGACGGCCCGCCTGTTGCTGTACCGGGCCGCGCTCGCCGAGGCGACCGGCAACGGCATGAGCTTGGCCGCCTCGATCGCCAAGGTCGCGGCCGCCGATGCCGCCATCGAGTCGTCCCTCGACGCCGCCACCGTGCACGGTGCGCGCGGCTATGTGACCGAGTTCGGCGTCGAGCGCCAGCTGCGCGACGCGGTCGGCGGCCTGGTCTACTCCGGGTCCACCGACGTGTTGCGCAACATGATCGCCCGTCTGATGCGGGTGACCTGACCCCTCACGGGCCAGGTCGACGGGCGATCGATCAGACCGCGGCGGGTTCCTCGGTCGTCGACGCGTCGCGGTCGTCGACCTCGCCGACCGGCAGGAGGCGATCGTTCTTCTCCTCGAAGGCCCGGAAGGCCGCTGCGGCGATGGTGAACACGATCGCGAGCCACAGCGAGCGAGGCCAGAGCACGGCGCTGTCGATGATGCTCTCGATGCCGGCGTCGACCTCGAACACCCGCTCGATGACCCAGATGATGCTCACGACCGCGAGCAGGATCGACGACACGACCATCAGCGGCCGGTAGGCCCGGGTCCGCCGCAGCAGGTACAGGCCGGGGAAGCTGATCAGGATGATCACGAGCTGGCCGATCTCGATGCCGACGTTGCGGCCGAGCAGCGAGACGAGCTGGGTCGAGCGGTTGATGTCGAGCTCGTCGATGAGCCCGGCGAAGCCCATGCCGTGGAAGAGGCCGAAGGCGAAGGCGAGGCTCCACTCGCGGTGACCGAACACCGGGCGGAGGTTGTGGAGCGCGGCGGCGCCGATCGACACCGCGATCAAGGTCTCGACCAGCTTCGACGGCGGCAGCGGCAGCACGTCGATCCCGGCGAGGGTGAACGTGATCGAGTGGGCGATGGTGAACATCGTGGCGACGAGGATCACCCGTCGCAGCGAGGCGCCGAAGGTCGGCGACGGAGCCCACTGCCCGGAGTTGAGGACCAGCACTGAGGTCAACAGCAGCACGAGCACGAAGAAGATGTGGTCCGGACCGGTGCGGAGGTGGTCGACGCCGAGCTCGATCGAGCGGGTGAAGTTGCCCCACTGGTTGCTCTCGCCGAGATTGATCTCACCCGACGGGCTGCCGAGGTTGGTGATGATCAGCTCGTTGGCTTCTTCCTCGACGACGCCGCGCTTCCAGTCGTTGGCGATCAGGACGATGTTGTTGCGATCGGCGATCTCGTCGAGGAATGGGGTGAAGGTCGCCTCGATGACCTGCGGGACCTCGTCGCCGGGGAGATCGACCGTGAACGGGAAGACGGCGTGGGGTCCGCCCTCGGCGAACAGTTCGACACCGTCGAACTCCATGCCCCAGCGGACACCGTCGGAGCCGACGGACGATTCGCTGTCGAGATAGGCCTGGATCTCGCCGAGGCGGCCCTCGAGCTCTTCGACGATGTCGTCGTCGGAGCCTTCGAGCTCCATGCCGAAGACCGTGCGGAGGTCGCGGATCGGCGTCTCGACGCGTCCGCTGACGCTGTTGTCGCCGATGTCGAGGTAGAGGTAGGACTCGTCGCTGCGGTGGGCGGCGGCTGGCGAGGCGATCGCCACGACGAGGGTCATGACCGCGGCGACGAGCGCCGTCAGCTTCCGGGGGGTGGTGCGCATGATCTCCCGTTCCAAACGCAGTCGCGAACGGGGTCGAGGCTAGCATCACCGGGCGCGGTGGACGTGGTCGTTCACCCCGTGTTCACCGACCGGAGCGTGACGCCATGGGCGCCAGCCACAGCTGGATCATCCTGACGATGGGCGACCGTCCGGCCGAGGTCTCCGCCGCCGTCGCGTCGATCCGCGCCCAGAGCGTTCCGGCCGACGAGATCATCGTCGTCGGAAATGGGGTCGAGCTCGATCCGATCGACGGCGCGACCGTCGTCTCGCTCCCCGAGAACGTCGGCATCTGCGACGGGCGCAACGAAGGAGCGGCCCGCGCGACGGGCGACATCCTCTGCTTCCTCGACGACGACGCCCGCTGCCTCGGCGACTCGGTCACCGCCGACACGCTCGAGGCCTTCGCCGCTCGACCGGAGCTCGCGGTGGTCTCGATGCGGATCGTCGACGAGGCCACGGGCGAAACGCAGCGCCGCCACGTGCCTCGCCTGCGCGCCGGCGACCCGCTCCGGGCCGGCGACGTGACGACGTTCCTCGGGGGTGCGTGCGCCATCCGGCGAGCCGACTACGAGGCGGTCGGCGGCTACCCCGGGCCGTTCTTCTACTCGATGGAGGAGACCGACCTCGCGTGGGCGGTGCTCGATCGGGGCCGCTCGATCCACTATCTCCCGTCGGCGACGGTGCATCATCCGGCGACGATGCCGGCTCGTCACGGGGCCGCCTTCGTGCGTACCTCGCGCAACCGGGTCTGGCTCGTGCGACGGCGACTCCCCCTCGTGCTGCGTCCGCTGTATCTCGGCGTGTGGACGGTGCTGATGGTGGCCCGTGCACCGAGCAACGCGGCCCGCCGAGATGCGCTCCGAGGACTGTGGGACGGGGTGCGGCAGCCAGCGCCGCAGCCGGTTGGCCGGATTGGCTGGGGCACCGTCGTCCGGATGGCCCGGCTCGGTCGGCCCCCGGTGATCTGACCCCGGTAGGGTGAGCCCGCCGTGACCGAGATCGGAACCCTCGCCCCCTCCGCCGCCGACCCCGCCGTCGAGCGTCTGGCCCTGCTGCTGCACGACAGCTTCGTGGCGTACCACGACGCCTATCTCGAGGTCACCCACCGAGCAGCGAGCCGCTTCCTCAACCGGGAGTGGGACGAGCACCTCGACGACAACACCGAGCGGCTCGGGCTCCACAAGAAGGGTGTGTGGTCGGCGGTCGACGCCGCCCGCCTGATCGTCTCCACCGATCCCGACACCGCCCGGCAGCAATGGATCGAGGCCCGTCGGCGCTACGTCGCCCTCGTCGGCGGCCGGATGGATTTCGAGCTGGCCGAGACGTTCTACAACTCGGTCACCCGCCGCCTGTTCGAGGTCATCGGTCTCGACATCGGGCTCGAGTTCCTGTGGTTGGGCCCGACGGCGCTCCCCGCCGATGACGGCACCCGGGGCGAGTACCGCAACTTCCCGGTCGACGAGTCGCTCGCCGAGGCGTTCCGCCAGATCCTCGAGCACTCCCCACTGGCGAGCCAGTTCGCCGACATCGAGCGCGACGTCGAACGGGTCACCGCCGACGTGCAGCGGGTGCTCGACGACATCTGGGACGGTCACGTCGACTCGATCGACATCCTCCGGCCCGTCTTCTACCGCAACAAGGGCGCCTACCTCGTCGGCCGGCTGCGGTGGCTCAACCGGGTCAACCCGATCATCTTGCCGGTCGCAGTCATGAGCGACGGCTCGGTGCGGGTCGATGCCGTCCTGCTCACCGAACTCTCGGCCAGCCGTCTGTTCGGCTACACCCGGTCGTACTTCCACGTGCTCGCCCGCCGCCCCGCCGCAGTGGTGGCGTTCCTCAAGAGCCTCCTGCCGGTGAAGCCGGTCGCGGAGCTCTACACCTCGATCGGCTACAGCGCCCACGGCAAGACCAACCTGTTCCGGGCGCTCTACCGCCACATGGAGCACTCCAACACCCGGTTCGAACGGGCCCGGGGCGCTCGGGGCATGGTGATGGCGGTGTTCACGCTGCCGTCGTTCGACGTGGTGTTCAAGATCATCAAGGACCGCTTCCCGCCGTCCAAGCGCACCACCCCCGAGGACGTCCAGCGGCGCTACAAGCTGGTGTTCGACCACGACAAGGTCGGCCGGCTCGTCGACGCCCAGGAGTTCACCAACCTCAGCTTCGACCGCGACCGGTTCGACGAAGAGCTGATCGACGAGCTACGCGAGGACTGCTCGCGAGCGGTGACGGTGACCGACGACGAGGTGATCCTCCATCACGTCTACACCGAGCGGCGCCTCTACCCGCTCGACCTCTACCTGCGTGAGATGGCCCCGGACCGGGCCCGCGAAGCGGCGGTCGACTACGGCCACGCCATCAAGGACCTCGCCTCGGCCAACATCTTCCCCGGCGACCTCTTCCCGAAGAACTTCGGGGTGAGCCGTCATGGCGTCGTCGTCTTCTACGACTACGACGAGTTGGCGTTGCTCTCGGAGGTCAACTTCCGCAAGGTGCCGGTGAGCCAGTCCTATGAGGACGAGATGCTCGACGTCCCGTGGTTCCCCGTCGAACCCAACGACGTCTTCCCCGAGGAGTTCCGCACCTATCTGCGGTCGCCGCGGGTGGTCGGTGAGGTGTTCGACGAGGTCCATCCCGAGATCTCGACCGTGGAGTTCTGGCAGGAGATGAAGGACCGCCACAACGCGGGTGAGCGTCCGAACTTCTTCCCGTATCCCCACGAATTCCGGTTCCCCGAACCGTGATCCCCGCCGTACCCGAGCTCAGAGCCTGAGGAGACCCCATGCGTGCCGTCGTGCTGGAAGAGAAGGGTGGACCCGAGGTCCTGCAGCTGATGGAGGTGCCCGACCCGACGCCCGGGCCCGAAGAGGTGCTGGTCGACGTCGCCACCACCGCCGTCAACCGGGCCGATCTGCTCCAGCGGATGGGTCTGTACCCCGGCCCGCCGATGGCCCACGAGATCCCCGGCCTGGAGTTCGCCGGCCGGGTGAGCGCGGTGGGGGAGCGAGTCACCGAGCACGCCGTCGGTGATCTCGTCATGGGCATCAACAACGGTGGCTGCTACGCCGAGAAGCTCGCCATCCACGAACGCCTCGCCATGAAGGTGCCCGACGCGCTGCCGATCGCCGACGCCGGGGCCTTCCCCGAGGTCTTCATCACCGCGTGGGACGCCCTGGTGCGCCAGAGCGGCCTCACGAGCGGCCGCTGGGCCCTCGTGCACGCTGGGGCCTCCGGCGTGGGCACGGCGGCCATCCAGATCGCCAAGACGCTCGGGGCTCGGATCGCCGTCACCGCGTCGGCCGGCAAGCACGACGTCTGCCACGAACTCGGGGCCGATCTCGTCATCGACTACAACGCCGACGACTACGTCGAGGCGGTGCGCGATGCCACTGGCGGCGTGGGCGTCGACGTCGTGCTCGACGTGATCGGCGGTGACTATCTGCCCCGCAACGTCGCCGCGCTGGCGATGGGTGGTCGCATCATCCAGGTCGGCGTGATGGCTGGTAAGCCGGTGCCGTTCGACGTCGGCAGCCTGCTGATGAAACGAGCCTCGGTCACCGGGACCACGCTGCGGGCTCGCCCGCTCGAGGAGAAGATCGCCATCACCCGCGAGTTCGCCGCCCAGCTGCTGCCCCATGTGGCGACCGGTGCGCTGAAGCCGGTGATCGACTCCCGCTACCCGATCGACGAGATCGCAGCGGCACACACCCGCATGGGCGAGAACGCCAACGCCGGCAAGCTCGTCATCGACGTGCAGGCGGTCTAGACGGTCGTGGCGTCCGCCCGCTCTCGGGCGCGGCGATAGAAGTCGATCTCGACCCGGTGATGGGTCTCGATCACCTGTCGGGTCTCGTCGTCGACGACGGTCCGCTCGCCCGGCGTGACGTTGGTGGTCTGCGCGGGCGGGAGCTCAGGCCAGCCGAGGACCTCGGCGAGACGTTCGAGGTCGGCGTCGTAGCGGTCGGTGAAGCCGATGAAGGCGAAGTCGTCGGGACCATCGACACCGTCGAGGTACATCTCCTCGAACTCGGTCGAGATCACGTCCCACGCCGCGAACTCCGCTAACGACATGCCCGTGCGTTTGAAGTGGGCGTGGTTGGCGTTGTCGGCGCCTTCCGGGATGCCCGACCAGAAGTCGTAGTGGGAGACGATCCGGTCGACCGGGTCGCGCATCCACAGGATCATCTGGGCGTTGCGGCCCGCGCTCCAGAACTGGGAGGGGCGGAAGTGCCCGTGTACGGCCCGGTAGGCGCGGCCGTCGATGCCGATGCCGTCGTAGACGCCGGCGAGGTCGTCGCCGTAGACGTGTTCGAGGGCACGCCGAAACGAGGTGCCTGCGGTCTTGGGCAGGTGGACGCTGATGAGTTCGAGCCGGCTCGGACGCAGGCGTCCGACACGGTTGCGAAGGGTGGGGCTCAGCGGTCGCCGATGGCGACGTAGTCGCGCTCGTCGCTGCCGGTGTAGAGCTGGCGGGGACGGGCGATGCGGCTGTTCTGGCTGAGCATCTCGTCCCAGTGGGCGAGCCAACCCGGTGTCCGGCCGATGGCGAACAGCACCGTGAACATGTCGCGGGGGAAGCCCATCGACTCGTAGATGAGGCCGCTGTAGAAGTCGACGTTGGGGTAGAGGCGACGGCTGACGAAGTAGTCGTCCTCGAGGGCGACCTCTTCGAGCTTCAGCGCGATGTCGAGCAGCGGGTTGGTGCCGGTGACGGCGAACACGTCGTGGGCGGCGTCCTTGATGATGCGGGCCCGCGGGTCGTAGTTCTTGTACACCCGGTGACCGAAGCCCATCAGGCGTTCCTTGCCGGCCTTCACGCCCTCGATGAACGGCTCGACGTTGTCGTAGGTGCCGATCTCGTCGAGCATGTTGAGCACGGCCTCGTTGGCGCCGCCGTGGCGGGGACCGTAGAGGGCGCCGGCCGCAGCACCGATCGCGGTGTACGGGTCGGTGTGGGACGAACCGACGACGCGGGCGGTCGTGGTCGAGCAGTTCTGCTCGTGGTCGGCGTGGAGGATCAACAGGATCTCCATCGCCTTCTCGAAGGCCGGGTCGACCTCGTAGGGCGAGCCGATCTCGAACATCATCTTGAGGAAGTTCGCGCTGTAGCCGAGGTCGTTGTCGGGGTAGACGAACGGCTGGCCCTGGCGGTGCCGGAAGGCGGACGCCGCGAGCGTGGGCATCTTGGCGATCAGTCGGATGGCGTCGAGGGCACGGACCTCGGGATCCTCGATGTCCTTGGACTCGGGGTAGAAGGTCGACAGGCCCGATACACCCGACATCAGCAGACCCATCGGGTGCGCGTCGTAGTGGTAGGCGTCGTACATCCGGCGACGGAACTTCTCGTGCACGAAGGTGTGGTGAGTGACCTCGTGGACGAAGGAGTCGAGCTCGGCCTGCGACGGCAGCTCGCCCTTCAGCAGCAGGTAGGAGACCTCGAGGAAGGTGCTCTTCTCGGCCAGCTGTTCGATCGGGTAGCCGCGGTAGCGAAGGATGCCGTTGTCGCCGTCGAGCTCGGTGATGGCGCTCTCGGCCGCCGAGGTGGTGGCGAAGCCGGGGTCGTGGAACCAGACGCCCGGCAACAACTTGCGCCATTCGGCGGCGTCGACGCCGCCGTTCGTGATCGGAATCTCGAGCGATTCACCCGTCCGGTTGTCGGTGATGGTGATGCTCTCTGCCACGGCGCTCCCGCTCTCTGTGTTCGTTGTGGCGGCCGGGGGTGGCCACGCACGGATTTCGACGTCCGCCGGGGGTGGACGGACACGAGTTCTGAATCTAGACGCTGCGAGGGGTCGTCGGCACACCCACGCCCGCGAACTTCCGGCGAATGGTGGAGCGCTCTACAGCGGCGTGTTGTCGTGGCGTCGGCGCGGGAGCCGTTCGCGCTTCCCGGCGAGCATCTCGAGCGCCGCGTGGATCTCGGCTCGGGTGTCGGCGGGGTCGATGACCGCGTCGATCGTGCCTCGTTCGGCCGCGATGTAGGGGTTGAGCAGGCGCTCCTCGTAGGCGGTCTCGAGCTCCGCCCGTTCCTCGGGGGTGTTGCGGCGGTGCAGGATCTCGACCGCACCCTTGGCACCCATCACCGCGATCTCCGCCGACGGCCACGCCAGCGCCAGGTCGTTCCCCATGCGCTTGGAATCCATGACGATGTAGGCGCCGCCGTAGGACTTGCGGGTGGTGAGGTTGACCCGGGGCACCGTCGCTCGGGCGTACGCGAACGCCATCTGGGCGCCGTAGCGGATCATGCCCCGCCACTCGGTGTCCTTGCCGGGGTAGAAGCCCGAGGTGTCGACGAAGGTCACGAGCGGCAGGTTGAAGGCGTCGCAGAAGGCGACGAACCGGCCGCCCTTCTGGCTGGCGGGGATGGCGAGGGTTCCGGCGACGGGGTGAGGCTGGTTG
>CAZEML010000158.1:2592-10411 GCA_964513285.1 uncultured Candidatus Nemicrothrix sp. | reverse complement strand
CCGCCCGCCTCGCCGCGGTAGAACCACGCCACCGCGGTGACGATGTGGATGCGCTCGGCTTCGAAGCAGCGGCTCATCCCCATCGCGGTGAGCAGCCAGGCCGGGGCGTTGCGTCGGTCGACGCCGCGGAACTCGGGGATGTCGGTGTGGCTGAATCCCTGCCGGCCGATCGGTGTGGTCAGGTTGACGTAGACCTGTTCGGGGACCACGACGTCCCATCCGTACATGGCGGTGGCGGCTGCGGTGAACCCCTCGTGTTGGAGCAGGGACTCGGCCCCGTCGACCAGCGGTTCGCCGAACGCCCACTGGCCGCGGAAGGTCGGGCCGATCATCGCGTTGGCGAAGTCGGTGTCGTCGTCGTCACCGTCGTTGGCCGCGACCTCGGTCGCCGACTTCGAGGAGGCGATCGTTCGGCCCGGCTGCCAGTACGGGCCGTTGTCTCGCGCCATCTGCCGGATCGATTCCGGATCGTCGACGACGGAGTCGATGGGGATCGGGGCCTTGGGCGGACGGGCGGTGGCGACCATGCGGCGAAGCTATCGGTCGGCGTGATCGAGGTGAAGTCCGTGGGACGTCAGCGCGGCCCTCAGAGCCGGCGGAGCTGCACCTGGCTGACGCGATGATCTGGGGCTTTGCGGATGATGAGACTCGCTCGCTCCCGCGTCGGCTCGATGTTCTCGGCGAGGTTCTTGCCGTTGATCGCTGCCCAGATGTTTCGCGCCACCTGCTCGGCTTCGTCATCGGTCAGGCCCGCGAAGTTCGAGAAGTAGCTGTCGGGATCCTGGAAGACCGACTCGCGGAAGGTGAAGAACCGCTCGACGTACCACTGCTCGATGTCGGACTCGTCGGCGTCGACATAGATCGAGAAGTCGAAGTAGTCGCTGACGAACTCGACGCCGTCGCTGCCCACCTGCAGCACGTTGAGCCCCTCGACGATCACGATGTCGGGCTGGCGCACGACGACCGACTCGCCCGGCTGGATGTCGTAGCTGATGTGGTCGTAGACCGGCGCCGACACCTCGGGCTCGCCGCTCTTCACCCCGCGAAGGAAGGCGACGAGCGAGCGGGCGTCGTAGCTCTCCGGGAAGCCCTTGCGATCCATGATGCCGCGGCGATCGAGCTCGGCATTCGGGTAGAGGAACCCGTCGGTCGTGACGAGGTCGACCTGGGGGTGGTCGGGCCAGCGTGACAACAACGCCTGCAGGATGCGGGCGAACGTCGACTTGCCGACCGCCACCGAGCCGGCGACGCCGATGATGTACGGGACCTTCGGGGCGATCGATCCGAGGAACGTGGTCGAGACCCGTTGCAGGTCCTGCACGGCGGACACGTAGAGGTTGAGGAGTCGACTGAGCGGGAGGTACACCGCGGCGACCTCGTCGAGATCGATCTCTTCGTTGATGCCCTGGAGCTGGGCGAGGTCGTCCTCGCGCAACGTCATCGGCGTGGCAGCCCGCAGCAACGCCCAGTCGTCGCGGGAGAAGGTGAGGTAACGATCGGACATCGGCGTCACCGTAGGCTGCGCGCTATGGCAGAGCTGCGCTACCTGGAAGAGACGCCACCGGTCGAGGAGTTCCGGTCGATGCGAGTCCGCGCCGGACTGAGCGCGAAGACCGCGGAGGCGGCCGCAGCTGGACTGCCGAACACCCTGTTCGCCGTGTCCGTCCGAGACGACGAGCGGCTCGTCGGCATGGGCCGGGTGGTGGGTGACGGTGGCTTGAATTTCGAGGTTGTCGACATCGCCGTCGACCCCGACTACCAACGACAGGGCATCGGCTACCAGATCATGGAGATCCTGATGGGTCGCGTGCGGCAGGTCGCGTCGCCGAGCGCCTTGGTGAGCCTGCTCGCCGACGAAGGGGCGCCGGCGCTGTACGCGAAGTTCGGGTTCACCCCCAGCGCGCCCGCCTCGATCGGGATGTCGCTGACGATCCGTGCCGACACCTCGCTCTAGAGTCGTCGGCGATGGCTGACTCACTGCTCGTGCAGATGCTTCGTGAGGGCCGGCACCCGACCGGCGGTGGGGTGCTGTGCACGACCGGCGACTGCATGAACTGTGTCGTCCGGGCCGACGGCGTGGACTACGTCCGCTCTTGTCAGGTGCCGGCCGAGTCGGTCGTCGACGTCGAGTTGCACCCGGCCGACGGCCCCCCTGCGCTCCCACCGACGCCGCAGCCGGCCGCGCCGGTGCCGGTGCGACATGTTCACCACGAGGTGGTGGTCATCGGAGGCGGCCCGTCGGGTCAGGCCGCTGCGGCGGTCGAGGACGATGTCGTCGTCTTCGATGCAGGCGACGGCGAGGAGGTCGTCGGGATCTTCCCCGGGCCGCTCGTGGTCGTGCGCACGGACGCCGGCATGGTCCACGCGCATGCCCAGCGGGTGATCGTCGCAACCGGAGCGGCGCCCATCCTGCCCGTCTGCCCCGGCAACGACCTGGCGGGGATCTACACCCCGGCGGCCGCGGCCGAGCTGACCGCCGCCGGCATCGACCTCGGCCGTTCGGTCACGATCACCCAGCCGCCCGAGCGGTTCGTCGGGACCGGTTCGGTCGAAGCGGTCGTCGTCGATGGGGAGGAACTGCCATGCGACTCGGTGATCTGCGATCTCGGCACCACGCCGCGCGATGTGTTGGCCCGCATGGGCGCAGGGCTCGACGTCCAGGTCGTCGGCGACGCCGCGGTTGCGAGTGACCCACCGCCGTGCCCGGCTGCCGGTGTGGTGTGCCCATGCAACGGCACCGCCATGGCCGACCTCGACGACGCGTGGAACCGCGGCTTCACCGACATGGAGTTGCTGAAGCGCGCCACCCTCGCAGGGACTGGCACCTGCCAGGGCTCGATGTGTTCGCCCTATCTCCGGAGCTTCCTGCTCGACCGCAACGGTGCACTCGAACCCACGTTCACGGCCCGGCCCGTCGCCCGCCAAGCAACGCTCGGCGAGCTCGCCGCCGGCCGTCACCACGCCGCGGTTCCTCGTACGGCCCTCCACCACGAGCACGTCACGGCGGGGGCGACGATGGACCGCCTCGGCGGCTGGTGGCGCCCGTGGACTTACGGCGACGTCGACGCGGAGTACCACGCCGTGCGCAACGCCGTGTCGGTCGGCGACGTCGGCACGCTCGGGAAGTTCATCGTCTCGGGGCCCGACGCGGAGGCCGCGCTGCAGCGTCTGTTCCCGACCGACGTCTCCACGATCCGTCCGGGGCGGAGCCGCTACGTGCTGTTGCTCGACGAGCGCGGGTACGTGCTCGACGACGGCATGATCCTGCGCGAGGCCGAGGGCGACCGCTTCTACGTCACGGTGACCTCGGGTGGGGCGAGCGTCGCCGAACTGTGGGTCCGGGACTGGACCGCCCACCTCGACGTCCGCTGGATGAACGTCACCATGGCGCTCGGGGCCATCAACGTCACCGGTCCAAACGCCACCGAACTGATGGAGCGCGCCGGCCTGACCGAGCCGCTCCCCATGTTGCGTCACACGCACGCCGAGATCGCCGGGGTGCCGTGTCGTGTCGTCCGGCTGAGCTTCACCGGCGAGGTCAGTTACGAACTGCATCACCCGTTCGCCCGCTCGCCGGAGCTGTGGCGGGCACTGCTCGATCTGGGCGCCGATCTCGGCATCGCGCCGCACGGTCTCGATGCGCTCACCCGCCTGCGCCTCGAGAAGGGGCACATCCTGGTCGGGCAGGACTCCGACTACGACTCGACCCCACGCCGCCTGCATCACGACTGGATGGTCAACCTCGATGCCGGCGGTGACTTCATCGGCCGCACCGCCGTTGAACGCACCAACCGGCTTCCACTCGACAAGATGCTCGTCGGGCTCGAATGCGAGGGCGACGCACCGTTCGAGGGCGCCGTGGCGTGGCGGCGTGACGGGGAGTACGCCGGCTACGTCACCTCCGCCGCCTGGTCGCCGACGCTCGACCGCGGCGTGATGCTCGCCTGGATCCGCACCGTCGACGGAGAACTCCCCGACGAGGTCGTGATCGAAGGGCAGACGGCCCGCCGGGTCGCGGTGCCGTTCTACGACCCCGAGGGGGTGCGGGCCCGTGGCTGAGACGACCGTGCAGCGCCAGGTCGTCGCCGCCGTGCGCATCGCCGCCCGCCCCGAGGCGCTCGACGATGCGTCGTGGTCGGCGGATGCGACCGTGCTGCGGCTCGCCGCCGATGAGGTGCTGCTGCTCGATGCGCTCGACGCCGGCGCGCCCGAACCCGATGCGATCGTGTTCCCCGACATGAGTTGGGTGCGGTTCGTGCTGCCCGCCGCAGCCGGGAGCGAAGTCATGGCCCGAGCCGCCGCGTGGCCGCCGCCTTCCCGAGGTCTCGGCCAGGGCATGGTCGCCGGGATCCCCGTCAAGCTCGTCGTCGGCGAGACGGACTGGTGGTTCGTCGTCCCCGCGGTCGTCGCCGACGAGTTCGAGGAACGACTGCGGGAGGTGGTGCCGTGAACGAACACCCCGAACACGAGATCACCCTCGAGTGGAACGAGCCCGCTGCGAGCTACGACGTGGTCATCGTCGGCGGCGGCGGCCATGGTCTGTCCACCGCGTACCACCTGGCGACCCGCCACGACATCACCAACGTCCTCGTGCTCGAACAGGGCTACATCGGCGGCGGCAACAGCGGCCGCAACACCACGGTGATCCGGTCCAACTACGGCATCCCCGAGGCCGTGCGCTTCTACCAGCACTCCGTCGAGCGGTACCGCCGCCTCGAAGACGAGACGGGGCGCACGATGATGCACGACCGCAAGGGTCTGCTCTGGATGGCGCACTCCGAGGCCGGCGTTCGCCGCGAGCGGGCCCGCGCCGCGGTCAACCAGGCGTTCGGCGCCGAAACCGTCTATCTCGAGCCGAGCGAGATCGCGGAGGTGTGCCCCGAGGCCGACCTGTCGTGTGGGGGAGGCTTCCCGCCGGTGATGGGCGCCTCCTACCACCAAGGGGCGACCGCCCGGCACGACCGGGTCGTGTGGGCCCTCGCCGAGGGTGCGATGCGTCGAGGCGTGCACGTCGCGCCCCACACCGAGGTGACCGGCCTCGTGTTCGACGGCGATCGCGTGGTCGGCGTCGAGACGCCGAACGGACGGATCGCAGCGGGAACGGTCGTGTCGGCCGTCGGCGGCAACGCCACCCGGTTGGCGACGATGGCCGGCGTCCGGTTGCCGATCAAGACCCATCCGCTCCAGGCGTACGTCACCAACCGCCATGTCCGGAGCTTCGATCCGATCGTGGCGTCCGGGGATCTCGGCTTCTACGTCTCGCAGACGGCGCGTGGGCAGATGCTGTTGGGGGCCGAGATCGATCGCCAGCCCAGCTACAGCCGGCGGGCCACCAACGATCTCCTCGCCTCGCTCGCGCTTCGGGCCACCACCGTGTTGCCCTTCATGCGCGACCTCCGGGTGTTGCGTCAATGGGCCGGCAGTTGCGACATGTCCCCGGACTACTCACCGATCATCGGCGACACGGGGGTCGACGGCTTCCTGATCACCACTGGATGGGGAACGTGGGGGTTCAAGGCGATCCCCGCGGGTGGCGAGCTGCTGGCCGAACGCATCGCGACCGGAGCGACGCCGGAGCTCATCGAACCGTTCGCCCTCGATCGATTCGAACGCGACCGGACGCTCGCCGATCGTGGCTCGGCAGGGACGCACTGATGAGCCTCCGCATCCCGTGTCCGACGTGTGGTGACCGCTCGATCGAAGAGTGGGTCCACGGCGAGATCCCGGTCGTGCCGGACTCCCTCACCGACCCCGACGCCCGCGACGTCGACCGCGGCTACATGCACAGCAACGAGCACGGCGTGGTGCGGGAGGCGTGGTTCCACCTCTTCGGCTGTCGCCGCTGGGTCACGCTGTGGCGAGACACGACGACCGATCAGTTCGTCGATCCGCCCTCAGGCTGACGGCATCCAGTCGCCCCGCCCCGGCCGGGTCAGGTCGAGCAGGTGCCACACCGGCGACAACAGGTCGAGGCCCCGCCAGTGCGCTCCCTCGATTTGGGCGCTGGTGGCGTAGGCGAGCCGAGGACCGTCGTCGCGTTCCCACACGCTGATGAACGGCCATTGACCGCCTTCGGCGTTCTCGCCGCCGATGTCGAGCTTGAAGGTCGAGTCGTGGGCGCTGAGCCACTGGAGGTCGGTCCAGCCGCGTTCGTCGGCGAGGGCGAGGGTCTCGTCGATCGGGGCGGCTGAGACGAGATGGAAGTCGATGTTCTCGGCGATGTGGTGGGCGACCGCGTTCCAGGCGTCGGCCCACATCGCACACATCGGACACGGCGAGGTCTGCTGCTTGCCGTACATGAAGTGGTAGAGCACGAGCGGCCGATCATCGACGAAGAGTTCGGTGAGCCGCACCGGGCCGTCCGGGGCGACGAATCGGTAGTCCTCGGTGGTCGGGCCGGGCGGCAACGCTCGGCGGGCGGCGGCGACCCGTTCCCGGGCGAGCATCAGGTCGAGCTCGGCGGCACGGAGCTCGGCCCGGGCCGTGTCGTGGGTGATGGGGTCAGACGTCTCGGTCATGGTTCCTCCTCGGCGTTCGGCCGATCGTGTGGAGGAACGTCGTCTGGGGGTCGTCGATTTCGACATCACCGTCGGACTTCGCGAAGTGCGTCGAGCTCGTCAGCATCTCCCGCTCGGTATCGGCGACCTCGAGCGCCACGCCAAGGGCGACGGGGTCGAGCACGACGTCACGGCCGAGGGCCTCGGCGATGTCCCAGGTGTGGCCGAGCTGATCGAAGACTCGAAAGCCGATGAACCGGCGGGCCGGGATCTGCCCGACCGGGTGGTCGACGATTCGGTCGAGCGAGCCGCTGAAGGCAGCCCGAGTCGTCGCAGACGCCTCGGCCACCGCACCCGCCGGATCGTCGCCCAGGTGATCGACGCCGACGACGGCCTCGATCGCCTCGTCGAGGGTGCCGCCGGCCAGGATGATCGGCGCGAACCGGTCGCCGCCGACGACGTGTTCGACGACGTCACGGATCGTCCACCCATCACACATCGACGGCTGATCGAAGTCGTCATCGCCCAGCTCGGCGACCACCGCGGCGAAGCCGACCATCGCCTGCGCCATCGCATCCCGCAGTTCGTCGTCGCTCGCCATGGAGCGGACGCTAGTCGTCGAGCAGCGCGGCGACGGCGGGGGAATGGGCCACCCGCCGCTCGTTGACGTAGGCCTCGTGGTTCTCGGCGAGGGTGTCGAGGTCGTAGAGGTAGTTGACCAGCACGCCGAAGGACTCGGCGTCGCCCTTCGCCGACGGGTCGCCGTCGACGTTGATCTGTTCGAGCCGCGCACCGTTGCGGAGGTGGAAGCGGGCGACCGGGTCGAACGGCTCGCCTCGGCGCTTCGCGGTGACGAGGTATCGGGCGGCGAGGCGGCGGAGGCCGTCGAGGGAGTCGTCGACCGGGACGGCCTCGGCATCGACCCAGCGGCGGAGTCCGGGTACCGGCGACAGCGTGGAGAAGCGGACGAGGCTTGGCACCGTGGCCTGGAGCTCCTCGGTGACCTGCTTGAGGAGGAAGTCACCGAGTGGGATCCCGCGCAGTCCCGCCTGGCAGTTGGTGATCGAGTAGAAGATCGCGGTGTCGACCGGGTCGATGCCGTCGGGGTCGGTGAGATCCTCGTCGGGGACCGGCGCGTCGATGACGTCGGTGATGCGCGTCGCGAGCCCGTGAACGAGGGCGATCTCGACGAAGATCAAGGGCTCGGCCGGAAGCGACGGGTGGAAGAAGCCGTAGCAACGCCGGTCGGATTCGAGCCGGCGGCGCAGATCGTCCCAGCCGCGGATCTCGTGGACCGCTTCGTACTCGCTCAGCTTCTCGAG
>CAZEML010000158.1:0-2582 GCA_964513285.1 uncultured Candidatus Nemicrothrix sp. | reverse complement strand
CGGCTCGGCCGGGGTGTTCCAGTCGAGGGCTCGCAGCTCGAGGAAGCCACGGTTGAACCACGAGGCCAACAGATACGCGAGGTCGCCTTCGGCGGGGGCCAAGCGTTCGTCGCGAAGCCGCAGCAGGTCCGCCCGCATCGTGAGCAGGGTGTGAATGCCGTCGGCGGCGAGGTTGATCGATCGGAACAGGTCGAGGCGTGGCGCCTCGGCCGCTTGCCACAGGTGGTGCACCGTGGCGGGATCGGGATTCGCCTGCCAGGCGGCGACGGCGGTGGTGATCGCAGCGGGGTCGGGGGCGAACTCGTCGACGAGGAAGGCGAAGAAGGCGGCCTTGGCGTCGTCGTCGCCTTGCCGGGTGAGCGCGGTGTACCGGCGAACGACGAGCTCGGCCAGGCTGCGGGCGGCGGCTTCGTCACGGAGGCGCGTGAGGGCCCGACAGGTCTCGCGGAGCACCGCGAGTTCGGGGTTGGCGGTCGCGCTCACCCGGTGGAGTGTACGGCAGTTAGCCGTTGGCTGACCGATCGAGGGCCTACCCTGGCTAGCGATGGCCGGGTTGACGACGATGCCGAAACCGACGGCCGGTGATCTCGTCGCCGGCATCTCGGTGGCCCTCGTCGCCCTCCCGCAGTCGCTGGCCTACGCCGAGATCGCCGGGATGCCCCCGCAGTACGGCTTGTTCGCCTCGGCGCTGCCACCGATCCTCGCCGCCTTCTTCGTCTCGTCGCGCTACCTGCAGACCGGCCCGGTCGCGCTCACCGCACTGCTCACCTTCGGCGCCCTCGAACCGCTCGCCGAGACCGAGTCCACGTCCTACATCGCTCTCGCCGCACTGCTCGCGCTCCTCGTCGGTGCGTTCCGGATCGTGCTGGGACTGATCCGGCTCGGCGGGGTCGCGTACCTGCTGTCGGATCCGGTGCTCACCGGCTTCACGACCGGCGCCGCGATCCTGATCACCTCGAGCCAGCTCCCCAAGGTCTTCGACGTCACCACCGACGACGAAGGCGTCCTCGCCGACGCGTGGCAGGCGATCACCTCGCCGGGCGATTGGCAATGGTCGGCGCTCGGCTTCTCCGCCCTCACGCTCGTGCTGATGTTCGGGGGTCGGCGCCTCCACGCCCTGTTCCCCGGTGTGCTCATCGCCGTGGTCGTCGGCGTCGTGATCTCGGCCACGGCCGACTACTCCGGGTCGACGGTCGGGGAACTCGACGGTGGCTTCATCTCGCTCACGTTCGACTTCCCGTGGGATCAGATCGGCGACCTGATCCTGCCGGCGATGGTGATCGCGCTCGTCGGGTTCGCGGAGCCGTCCTCGATCGCCCGCACCTTCGCCGCCCAGGAACGCGAGCCGTGGGACGCCAACCAGGAGATGGTCAGCCAGGGCGTCGCCAACATCGCCGCGGCCGTCTCGGGCGCGTTCCCCGTCGGCGGGTCGTTCAGCCGCAGCTCGCTCAACAAGCTCGCCGGCGCCCGGTCGGCGTGGGCAGGCGCCATCACCGGCGGGTTCGTGTTGCTGGCGCTGCCGCTCACGCCGCTCCTCGAAGACCTGCCCAATGCGATCCTCGGCGCCATCGTCGTCGGCGCGGTGATGAAGCTGATCCGCCTCGACGAACTGATCGCCTTGGCCCGCGCCAACTGGATCCAGGCCATCGTCGGGTTCGGCACCCTCGCCGCCACGATCTTCTCCGCGCCACGCGTCGAACGAGGCGTGATGATCGGCGTGGTACTCGCCCTCTTGGTCCACCTCTTCCGCGAGCTGAAAATCACCAGTCCGTACGTCCGAGTCGAGAACGTCCTCACGATCGCGCCCGAGGGTGTGCTCTGGTTCGCCACGATCCCCGGGGTCGAACGCCAGATCCGAACCCACTCCGCCGAATACGAGGAGCTCGAGCGGATCGTGCTCGATCTCGCCGGCGTCGGTCGCCTCGACTACTCCGCGGCGGCCGCGCTCCGCCGCATCGTCGAAGAGATGCGCGAAGCCGACATCGAGGTCGAGATCATCAACATCCGCCAGGGCGCCGCCCGCGGCGCGGCGCTGCACCTCTTCGACTGAGCGGCGGCTCGCCGGGCGTCGCTCGCATCGGTGTGGCTACGGTGCGGGCATGCCCCGACTGCGACAGATCCCCAAGGACGACGCCCACGAGTTCGCCCAGACGCTGTACTCGATGCTGTTCGGTGACCGAGACCCGGTGGCCGAACCGGGCACGGCGACCGGCAGTCCCGGCAACTGGTGGACGGTCACCGCGCTCGTTCCGGACGTGTTCGACCACATCGTCGGTGGGTTCGGGTTCTATCGCTCGCCGAACCGGATCCTCGATGCGCAGCTCCGCGAACTGGGCCAGACCCGGGCCGGCTTCGCCCGGGGGAGTCGCTTCGTCTACTCCCAGCACGTGAAGGCGTGTCGAGAGGTCGGGTTGCCGGAGGAGAAGATCCAGGCGATCCGGGCATGGTCGGTGGCTGACGTCTACTCGCCGATCGAGCGGGCCGTGCTCGCGTACACCGATGCGTTGGTGCTGCAGGGCGGACGGGTACCCGACGAGGTGTTCGACGCGTTGCGAGACGGTCTCTCCGAGGAGGAGATCCTC
>CAZEML010000157.1:0-10443 GCA_964513285.1 uncultured Candidatus Nemicrothrix sp. | reverse complement strand
CTTGGCGAGCTCCGGATGAACCCAGGTCAGGTGGTAGTACTCCTGGAAGTTCTCGCTGATCAGCTTCCAGTTGGCCTCGATGTCGAGCACCTGACTCTCCTCGACCCGCCACTGATCGAAGCCGTAGCCGGCCATGCGTTCGGGCAGATCGCCGAGCCAGACGTCGAGTTCGGGGGTCTCGTCGGAGAGACAGGCGAACAGCAATGGCCCCCATGTCCCGATCCGCACCGGGATCAGGCTGAAGTCGTCGCGGTCGAAGTCGTCGCGGGGCACCTCGTCGAAGAAGGGGGTGGCCTTGAGGCTGCCGTCGGTGCCGTAGCCCCATCGGTGGTAGGGGCAGCGGATCGTGCCGGCGATGTCGCAGTCGGCGTCGGCGAGTTCGGTGCCACGGTGACGGCACGAGTTGAGGAAGCCGCGCACCTCGCCGTCGTCACCGCGGGTGACGACGATCGACTTCTGACCGACCTGGCGCACCAGCATGCGGCCGGGCTCGGCGACCTCGCCGGCGAGACCGATGGTGACCCAGGCCCGCTCGAAGACGAGTTCCTGTTCGAGGGCGAAGAAGCGTTCGTCGACGTACGCCGACGGGTTGAGACCGGTGGCCTGCCGCAGCGGGGCGCGCGTCCCGGCCCAGGACGTGTCGTCGGTCCAGTCGGTCAGGTCGGGTTGGACGGGGATGTTCACCACCGCAGCACGCTCTTTCGTTGGAAGGTCAGGGTCGTCGGGTCAGAAGTCGGTCTCCACACCGCCCTCGGCGATGCGGCGGTCGACGAAGTCGTCGAGCTCGGCTCGGACGGCATCGTCGAGGGTCGGGGGCTCGTACGCGGCGAGCAGTTCGTCGACGCGTCGTTCGGCGTGGTCGTAGCCGGTGGGGCGACCGCCCTCGTCCCACGTCTCGAAGTTGCGCCAGTCCGAGACCATCGGCTTGTAGAAGGCGTCGCGGTAGCGGTCCTGGGTGTGTTGGGTGCCGAAGTGATGGCCGCCGGGCCCGACCTCGGCGATCGCGTCGACGGCACGGGTCGCGTCGTCGACGATCAGCGGCTGGAGGAACGTTCCCACCATCGACAGCAGGTCGGCGTCGATCACCATCTTCTCGGGGCTGGCGTGCAGGCCGCCCTCCATCCAGCCGGCGCCGTGGAAGACGACGTTGGCGCCGCCCATGATCGCGCCCCACAGCGAGAAGACGCTCTCGTAGCCGGCCTGGACGTCGACGGCGTTGGCGGCGTTGACGTTGGAGCTGCGGTACGGGATGCCGTAGCGACGGGCGAGCTGGCCACCGAGCATCGCCGACTGCATGAACTCGGGGGTGCCGAACGCGGGCGAGCCCGACTGCATGTCGACATTGCTGGTGAACCCGCCGTACAGGACGGGCGCGCCCTTGCGGACGAGCTGGGTGAACGCGATGCCGGCGAGCGCTTCGGCGTTCTGCTGCACCACCGCTCCCGCAACGGTCACCGGCGCCATCGCACCCGCGAGGGTGAACGGGGTGAGGATGATCACCTGGTTGCGCGAGGAGTACTGCAAGATCCCCTCGAGCATCGGGATGTCGAGCCGCAGCGGTGAGCTGACATTGATCACCGAGTGCACGATCGGGTGGGTGTCGACCTCGTCCTCGCTGAGACCGCGCACGATCCGGATCATCTCGAGACCATCGATGTTGCGCTGCGCTCCCAACGAGTAGACGTTGACCGCCTTGTCGGTGAGGGTGAGGATGTCGCGGGTCGCTTCGAGGTGACGGATCGACGGGTGGACATCGACCGGCTCGACCGGGTAGCCACCGTGGGTGTGGATGATGTTGAGGCTCTGCGTGAGCTTCAACAAGGTCTGGAAGTCCTGGCGGTTTCCGGTGCGACGACCGCCCTGCCGATCGGTGTAGTTCGGGGTGCTGGCAACGGCGGTGAACACGACGTGGTCGCCACCGATGACGACGTCGTGGGCGGGGTTCGGCGCGTGAAGCGTGAACTCGCTCGGCACCGAGGCGATCAGCTCGGTGATCAGCTCCGGGTCGAAACGAACCCGTTCGCCGTCGACCTTGGCGCCCGCCTCGGCCCACAGCTTCAGTGCGGTCGGGTGGAGGAAGTCCATGCCGGTGTCGCGCAGGACCTCGAGCGAGGCGAGGTGGATCGACTCGAGCTCGTCGTCGCTGACGACCCGGGTCGGCTCGATCGGCCGCTGGTAGCGCCGCCACGGCACCTGCTTGGGGCCGGTCGGGCCGCTGGGCCGCTCGCGTCGGCCGCCACGGCGCCGACGGCCTCCGGTCGTCTCTGCGGCGTCGGTCGGGGTCTCGGTCACGATGCCTCACTCACGACGGTTCGGCTCCAGCCGAGCTCGGCGGAGATGCGTTCGGCCCGAGCGAGCACTGCCGCCGCGATGCGGTCGGCGTCGCCCTCGGCGGGAAAGCGGAACGATGGGCCATAGGCGTAGACGACACCGAGCGCTCGGCCCGACCCACCGATGACGGGCGACGAACACGACGAGAGCCCGTCGACGTACTCGCCGTGGCTCCAGAGCACACGACGAACGCGCGCCTGACGAATGCGAGAACGGAGCCGGTCGGGGTCGGTCACCGTGTTCTCGTTGAAGCGGGCCAGGTTGCCTGCGAGGTAGCGATCGATGTCGCGGTCGTCCCAGGTGGCCATTACCACGATGCCGGCGGATCCGGCGTGCATCGGCACGCGGGTACCGGTCCAGTTCTCGGCCTGGATCGGCTTCGGGACGTCGACCTGGTCGACGGTGATCGTGTCGTCACCGGAGATGATCGAGAAGCAGGCGGCTTCGTCGAGTGCTTCGCTCAGCTCGACGAGGTGCGGGTGGGCGATCGCCTCGAGACTGGCGGTCGACTCCGAGGTCGACACCATGCCGTGGACAAGCGGACCGATGTGATAGCTGCCGTCGTCGCCGCGGGTGACGGCGCCGGCGTGTTCGAGGGTGCTGAGTAGCCGCCCGGTGGTGCTGGTGGCCAGCTCGACGCGCTGCGACAACTCGACGAGCCCGCCGGGCTCGCGGCCGATCTCAGCGAGCAGCAACAAGGCGCGATCAACGCTCTGGACGGTCCCCATACCGAGGGCGCACGTTACCGCTGTCCGGGAACCATCTCAAGCAGTTCCCACAATGCGGGAATGCCCTAGCGGCGGGGCAGCGCCTCCAACCGGTTCGGTTCGGGCCAATCGCCGTCGCCGGCCGACGAGGTCGTGCGCTTGAGGTCGATGATCGCCCGGTCGAGGACGAACGCCGGATCGTCGTCGAGGGTCAACGACTCCTCTTCCCACAACCGACCGAAGATGAAACTGGCGATCAGTGCCAGCACGACGAGTTCGCCACCATCGGAGATCGCGACGAGCACCGGCGCCACACCCCCCGGACCGGCCGAGGTCAGTTCGACGAGGGCGAGGCCACCCACCGACAACACGGCGAAGGCGATCAGGAAGCCCGTCGTCCACCGCGCGATGAAGTGCACGGCGGGCGAGGCGGTCGAGCGCAGGTGATGGCCGGCGGCGAGCACGATGCCGGCGACGATGCAGAAGAACCCGATCTCGATGAGCGGAGCGATGTCGTGGCCGGCCGCATCGGCCATGGTGGCGGCCAGCCGCTCGTGGATCATCAACAAGTCGTCGGCGAGCGCGAAGGTGAAGAGGCCCGCACCCGCATAGAGCAGCCGGTCATGGCCGTACCGGCGACCGAGCGAGATGAAGCCGGCGATGATCGCGCCGGTGATGAGGTAGCCGAGCACCTCGCCGAGGCCACGATCGACCGCGAGCGAGAACGCCATCGAGCTGTCGGAGGTGTCGACCAGATCGCGCGCCTCGAGGAGGTGCAGCAGGATCATCACCGAGACGGCTGCGAGCAGCGGCTGCAACAACGGCGAATCGACTTCGCGGCGGAACGTCCACCAGCGAGTCGGCTCCAGTGCCGCATTGATGCGTCGGTGTCTGCCCTCCATCGATCCAACGGTAGGGAGTGGTACACGAGCCTCTCAATGGGCCATCCGGACCGTTCACCCGCTGTAGTTCATCACCCACACCGTGAGCCCGATGACGCCCTCGAGTTCAGCGCTGACCCTCCACCCAGAGCGTTCGTAGAGGGCCACGTTGTCGCGGTTCGTGGTCTCCAGCACTGCGGGGACGTCATCGGCGGCCGCGCGGGCGAGACCGGGGACCAACACGCTGCGCGCGAGCCCTTCCCCTCGGCGTGACGGATGGGACGCCAAGACCCCCAGATACCAGTGCGGAGCGGGCGTGATCGCCGCATGCACCTGCTCGTCGTAGTCGTCGAGCCGTGCTTCGGCATCTGCCGGCAGTAAGAGGGTGGATGGTGGTGCGTCGACCGTGCCGGCCGGGGGATCCCACATCGCGAGGGCATCACCGTCGTCGGTCATCCACACGGTCTCGGTGGCGATGCGCCGCTCGAGCAGCGAGGTCGCGAACCGGGTCGCGAGGTCGCCGAAGTCGGGACCGTGACCGAAGAAGGCTCGAAAGGCCGGATCCTGGTCGAAGGCGGCGACCACGGTCGTCACCAGGCGGTCTCGGTCGGCGGGTCGGGCGAGGCGGATGTCGGGCACGGGCGGAGTCTGGCCGGGGAATACCGGGACCGCCACCGGGTTGCCACTACAGACCCCCCAACCCCTCGTCAGGAGGATCCATCATGAAGGCCACCTTGAACGGCACCGTCATCGCCGAGTCCGACGACACCGTGGTCGTCGAAGGCAACCACTACTTCCCGTCGAGCGCGCTCAACCCCGACATCCTCGGTGGATCGGACCTCCAGACCGTCTGCCCGTGGAAGGGCACGGCGAGCTACTACGACGTCACCGTCGACGGCGAGACGTTCGCCAACGTCGTCTGGTACTACCCCACCCCGAAGGACGCGGCGGCGGAGATCGCCGATCGGGTCGCGTTCGGGCGCCCCGTCGTCGTCGCGCCGTAGGCGCGCCACGCAGACCGCGCCCTAGGCGCGCCAACCGGTGACGGGCGGAGCGCTCAGCCCTTGAGCAGTTGGTCGACCGCCGCGAGATGGTCGACCAGCTTGTGCTCGTTGAACCCGATCTGCAGCACGTCGACCGCGCCGGCGTCGATGTTGCGTTGCACGTCGACCGCCGCGGCGAAGTCCTCGTCGGGGATGGTGACGCAGACCCGTGCCCAGTTGCGGTCCCAGAGTTCGGTCTCGTCGGCGCGGTCGGCCGGCACGAGCATCGTGAGCCGGCACAGGGTGCGGTTTGGCTCGGTCGGGTGCGGCCGCAGCGAGAACAGCTCGACGTGGCCGGCTTGCCACTGGATGACGGTGCCCGGCACCAGCGTGAACGCGCCGGTGCAGCCATCGACGACCTTCCACTCGTCGCGTGGCTGCTCTTCGAGCATGCGGAGGAGCCGGTTCTTCGGCAGCCAACCGCCGAAGTGGTCGCCGTACCGCTTGTTGAGCGTGAGGTCGTTCGGGAAGTAGGGCGCGATCGAGTTCCGGTGCAGGTACTTGAGGTGGTACAGCTCCATGAACCCGTCGGTCAGCAGCTTCCAGTTGCAGGCGAGGTCGTACTCGGTGACGGCGTGGTGCACCATCTTCGGCAGGCCGAGCTCGGTGAGGAGTTCGTCGAGTTCAGCGCCGAGCCACGCCTCCACCGAGGTGGCCTCGGCGTCGGGGTCGGGCGTGACCCACACCATGCCGTGACGCTCCTCGCACGCAAGCCGACGCAGGCCGCTCGTGCACGGTTCGGTCGATGAGAACCGTTGCTTGTCGGAGACCGCCCGCAAGCTGCCGTCGAGCTCATAGGACCACCCGTGGAAGCCACAGGAGAAGATGCGCGAACTGCCCGCCTCCTCGGTGACGACGGTGGCGCCGCGATGGGCGCACACATTCCGCATCGCGTGAGCGACACCGTCACGATCGCGGCTGACGATCACCGGCACGCCGGCCAGCTCGCCGGTGACGAACGAGCCCGGCTCGGCGATCTCTGAACACGCCACGACGGGGACGGGATGGGCGGCCACGGCAGCCAGCTCGAGCCGGTGGCGTTCGGGGTCGGTGTAGACGTCGACGCTCAGTTGATCGGCCGGCCGGTCCGCAGCTGGGGAGCCCGCCTCGGCCAGCGCCAGCAGCTCGTCGCCGATCGCCAGATCCATGTCCGTTCGCATGGTGGTAGAGTTTTCGACCGATGGTCGAAAAAGTCAAGCGCGACACCGCCAAGGGCGACCGCATGAGCACGCGACGAGCGCTCAAGCGAGAGGCGATCCTCGACGCCACCGCAGCGCAACTGGCCGAGGGCGGCCTGGCGACCACGACCCTCGACCGCGTCGGCGAGCGGGTCGGCCTGTCGAAGGCGGCGCTCTACTACTACGTCGACAGCCGCGACGAACTCCTCGCCCTGCTGCTCGATCGTCTGCTGGCCGGCATGCGAGCCGACGCCGAGGCGCGAGCGGGTCAGGACGCCTCCCCCATCGAGCGACTCCGTGCCTTTCTCGCCGCGCACACCGAGCAGGCCGCGCTGCTGCCCGAGGGCCAACTCGTGGTGAGCAACGTCGACGCGCTCGCGGCCACACCCGAGACCGCCCGGTCGCTGCACGCCCATGAACTCGTCGCGCGCGGCTTCGTCGAGGACGCGATCGCGGCCGGCGAGCTTCGAGCGATCGATCCCCTGATCGCCACCACGGTGCTGTTCGGCTCGTGCAACACCCTCTGCCGGGCCTACGACGCGGCGGGCCCTCGATCACTCGACGAGATGATCGACGCGACCCTGGATCTGACCCTCGGGGCGTGGACGACGTAGCGTCGCGGCATGCCCGAGTACGCCGCCAACGACGTCGCCTGGCTCACCGACCCGATCCTCCCTGAGCCGCCCGCCGGTGCGGTTCCGGTCCTGCACGATCGTGAGTACCGGGTGCAGTCCTTCCTCCTGGAGAACGGCAACCTGCTGATCCAAGGGGCGGTACGTGATCAGAAGCCGCCGGGCCTCTACATCCCCGATGACCCCGAGCCGCTGGTCATGCACCACATGCAGGTCGGGCTCGAGATCGAACTCCCCGACCGGGTGATCGTCGCGGTGCACACCGACCTCCGCACCTACCCCCACCAGACCTGTCCCTCGATCGAGGCGCACTACGACAACCTCATCGGCCTCTCGATCGCCCGGGGCTTCACCCACAAGATCCGGGAGCTCTTCGGTGGGCCGAGAGGGTGCTCGCACACGACCGCACTCCTGCAGGCGATGGCGCCGATCGCCATGCAGAGCGGCAAGAGCATCGAGTGCATCGAGGCCGAGCGGGCCGGCGAGCCCAACCCGATCATCGTGCGCCCGCCCAACGAGAGCTGGAAATACCTCACCAACACCTGCCACGTGTGGGCCGAGGACGGCCCCCGCAAGGACGAGGTCGAACGGGGCGGCGTGCAGACGATCCCCGTCGATGTCCGGCTGGCCGCCCTCGACCGCGAGCCGAGGTCCTGAGGGTCGATGACCGAACACCGGCACGCCCCGTTCGCGCTCGACGATGAACCCGTGCTGCGGTGGCAACTCGGCCCGGTTCGCGTCACCCGCGTCGTCGAAGGCGTCACGACGTTTCCGGTCAGCATCTTCCTTCCCGGCCTGACCGACCAGCACATCGCCGCGTGTGCCGGCTGGGCCGGCCCCTACCTCACCGCTGACCACTCCGGCCTGCGCCTGTCCGCCCACAGCTTCATCGTCGAGACCCCGACGACCACGATCGTCGTCGACACCTGTGTGGGAACCCACCGGCCGCAGATCATGGGCACCGACCCGACGTTCCTCGAGCGCCTCACCGCGACGCTCGACGGCGGCCGGGAGGCGGTCGACGCGGTCGTCTGCACCCACCTGCACTTCGATCACGTCGGCGTCAACACGGTGCGAGCCGACGACGGCACCCTGCGGCCGACCTTCCCGAACGCTCGGTACTTCGTGTCGACCGCTGAGCTCGAGGCGACCCTCGCCGACGACCACATGGGCATCGTCGACGACCACGTCCAGCCGCTCCTCGACGCCGAGTGCCTCGACGCAGTCGCCCCCGACCATCGGATCGACGAGTGGGTGTCGCTCATGCCGACGCCGGGCCACAGTCCCGGCCACGTGTGCGTGCGGATCGACACCCCTGAGGGTTCGGGCCTCATCACCGGCGACGCCACCCACTCGCCTCTGCAGTTCACCTATCCCGAGGTGAGCGCCGAGATCGCCGATCACGACAGCGACGAGGCGACCCGCTCACGTCAGCGCCTGCTCGACGATCTCGTCGGCACCGACACCGTGGTGCTCGGCACCCACTTCCCCACCCCGACCGCGGGGCGACTCGTCGACGGCGAACTGGTCACCTTCGACCCGGTCGACCATCAACCGACCGACTGAGGCTCGTCAGGTCGGGATCTCCCTCGCCCACATCAGGTCGGGATCTCCCTCCCTCACATCAGGTCGGGATCTCCCTCCATGGCACGTCCTTGTCGACGCGTACGTCGCCCGGAAGGCCGAGCACCCGCTCGCCGAGGATGTTGCGCATGATGTCGCTCGTGCCGCCCTCGATCGTGTTGGCCTGCGACCGCAGGAAGTGCTTCGACAGCGTGTAGCCCTCGCGCGCACCGCCCCCCTCGTTGCGCACCAACGGATAGCCCGGGTCGTGCATCGTGCCCTCGGCGCCGAGCAGGTCCATGCAGGCGTTCCAGATCCGGATGTTGTTCTCCGCCGAGGCCAACTTGCCCGTCGATCCTTCCGGACCCGGGTTGCCCATCGCGGCCGCACCGCGGGCCCGCATGGTGGTGAGGCGGATCACCTCGGCCTCGATCCAGAGCTGGGTGACCCGATCCTGCATGACCGCACGGGCGACGGGATCGAGCGTGTCGCGCTGCTTCTCCCACAGCGCGACGAGCATGGCGATGTTGCCCGCACCCCGCGGCGCGGTGCTGCCGCCGAGCGCGACGCGCTCGTTCATGAGGGTGGTGGTGGCGACCCGCCACCCGTCGCCCACGTCGCCGAGCAGGTTCGCGTGCGGGATGCGCACGTCGGTGAAGAAGACCTCGTTGAACTCGGCGTCGCCGGTGATCTGGAACAGCGGCCGGATCTCGACCCCGGGCGACTCCATGTCGAGGATGAAGTAGCTGAGCCCCCGATGCTTGGGCACGTCGGGGTCGGTCCGCACGAGCAACATGCCGTAGCGGCTGAGGTGGGCGACGCTCGTCCACACCTTCTGGCCGTTGACGACCCACTCGTCGCCGTCGCGCACGGCACGGCTGACCAGGCCGGCGACGTCGGATCCGTGGGTCGGCTCGCTGAACATCTGACACCAGATGTCCTCGCCGGTGAAGATCCGCTTCAGGTGCTTCTCGTGATGTTCGTCGGAGCCATAGGTGAGCACCGTCGGCAACCCCATGCCGATACCGATCGTGTTGACGGCCAACGGGTGGAACGCCCGCCCCGCCTCACGGATGGTGCGCTCGACGGCGGCCTGCAGCCCGGGCGCGACACCGAGACCACCCTTCCCTTCGGGGTACTGCACGAACGCCAGGCCGGCATCCCACAGGGCGCCCCGGAACTCGACCTCGCCGGCATCGACACCGACCTCGTCGATCACCGCTCGGGTCTTGGCTTCGATGTCGGCTTCGGTCAGCATCAGGTGTCCTCTACTCCTCGGCGGGCTTGGTGCGTTGCGGGCTGAGCGGCTCGACGACCCACATGGCCACGTTGGTCGCGTCGAGCGGACCGGTCATGTCGCGGTCGCCGCGACGGGCGTTGAGATCGGCCATCGCCGCCTCTGCACTCTCGGCCATGCAGTCATAGATCGCCAAATGCGAGTTGGGCTGCTCCATGCCGACCTGATGGACGACCCCGAACCGCTGGGCGGTGGTGAAGGTCTCGGTCGTGCGCAGCACATCGTCGAGATGGGTGTGCTCGTACCACTCGTGGAACTCGTCCTCCTTGCCCTCCTGCGGGGAGAGGAAGATCAGGATCTGGTAGTGCTTGAGCTCGCTCATGCGTCGGGCTCGATCACGCCGGCCAGTTCGAGGATCCGAGCGGGCGGCAGGTACTGCTCGGTGACCTGCACGCCGAGGGCGTCGGACACCGCGTTGGTGAGTGCCGCGGGCGCACCGATCATCCCGCCCTCGCCCACGCCTCGGAAGTCGTTCTCGCCCTTGGTGAGGGTCTCGAGGTGCTCGATCTCGATCTCGGGGATCTCCATCGCGGTCGGGATCAGGTAGTCCATGTAGGTGGTGGTGAGCAGGTTGGCATCGTCGTCGTAGAAGGCGTTCTCGTAGAACACCGCACCGATGCCCTGCGCCACGCCACCGCGGACCTGGCCGTCGACGACGGCCGGGTTGATGATCGGGCCACAGTCCTCGACGACCAGGTAGCGGGGGATGGTCACAAGCCCGGTGTCGAGATCGATGTCGACGATCGCGACATGGGTCGCGCACGACCAGCCACCGTTGCCGACACCTTCGTACTTCTCTGCATAGGCAAAG
>CAZEML010000156.1:254-10490 GCA_964513285.1 uncultured Candidatus Nemicrothrix sp. | reverse complement strand
GCTCGCGGCGGTCGCCGATGCCCCCGACCTGTCCATCGACACGCTCTGTGCACGCGCCGAGGCGATCATCGTCGCCGTCCCCCCGCCCGAGGTCCACGGGGTCCTGCAGACCGTCGCCGACGCGATCGAGCGCGGCGGCCCCGTCCGTGCGGTGCTCGTCGAACCGCCGCTGCGCACGGTGCCGGAGATGCCGGTGCCGCTCGTGCTCGGCGCCAATCTGCTCCACGCACCGGTCGTGCGCCAGGCGTTGCGAGAGATCGCGGCGATGCACGAGCCCCACCATCTCCAGATGCGGGTCCGCCAGCCCCGACCGGACTGGGGCGCCCACGGAACAGCGGCGTTCGGCGGCCCACTCCACGATCCGGGTCTCCGGCTGGCGCCGGTGTTGTTGTCGGCCGCGGCGGAGCCGGCGGTGCACGTCGAGGTGGCCGAGATCCCCGACGGTGTCCATGCCGCGATCGAGCTCGAGTCGGGGCGCCGGGCCGGCCTCGATGTCGCGTGGACCGCCGGCTCGTCACGCATCGAACTGGAGGCGGCCGACGCCGGCGGGGTGATCTTGTTGCAGCTCGATCCACTCCCCCATCTCGAGATCGACGGTCACCCGCTCGAAGCCCCCGAGCTGCACCCGCTCGAAGCGATGGGCTTCGTGCCCCAGATCGACCGATTGCTCCGCACCGCAAAGGGGGCGGCGCCGTGGCCCGACGCCTCGATCGGCACCTCGATCGAGGCCCTCTTCCCCAGCGCCTGAGTGACCCGGGACCGAATCGTCACAGGCCACTCGAGGTGGCTACGATCCCGGGCGGTTCAAGGAGTACGCATGTTGGGGATCCATGCGCGCCGACTCGGCGCGGTCATCGCCGCGATCACGATCGTGGCCACCGCTTGTGGCGGTGGGGGGGACGACGAGGCCAGCGACGACATCGTCTTGCGCACGCAAGGTGATATCGCAGTGGAGGCCGACGACGTCGCCGACACGACGACCACCGCGCCCGAGGGTTCCTCGGGCGCCGGAGCCAGCGAGGGCGACGGCTCGGAATCGGTCGATCCGACGAACGACGAAGAGACCGCGGAGACCACGACCACGCTCCCCCAGGAGGAGCTGACCGAAGGCGAGGCGCTCTTCGAGGCGGTCGGGATCTTCCAGAGCTGTCTCGACGCCGAGGGCTACGAGTTCATCGGCGTCCCCGACCCCAGCCTCGGCGATGTTCCCCAGAACGCCCAGCCCTACATCGACGCGCTGATCGCCTGTGCGGCACGGAGCCAGATCCAGGAGCGGCTGGCCGCCGCCGACGCGGCCCAGGCCGACCTCACCCCCGAGGAGGTCGAGGAGCAGAACCGCCAATACGTCGCCTTCCGCGACTGCATGGTGGGCCGGGGCTGGGACATCCCCGATCCGGTTCCGAACGAGTTCGGTCTCCTCTTCCCCGGCTTCCAGGCTGCGGCTGCGTGGCAGGGTCCTCCCGGCGAGGACATCGCCAACACCGACGACGTCGGCGAGTGCACCAGCGAGGCCAACATCGATCTCGGCGCTGATCAGTGAGCCGCAGCCAGATCATGGGGACGTTCGTCGTCCTCACCCTGATCGCTGGGCTCGTGATCGTGTGGCAGGCGACCGGTGACGACGACGACGCCGGCGAAGGCCAGGTCGAGATCCTCACGGACACGGTCGGCCGTCAGACCCTGCGCGACGAACTGACCCTCAACGGCGAGCTGCGGCGCGACGAACTCCAGACGATCAACTCGCCGTTCGACGGCCGGGTGAGCCAGGTCGGGATCGATGACGGAGAGGAGATCTCCGCCGGGCAGGTGATCTTGTCGCTCGACGGGCGGCCCGCCGTGGCCGCCAACGGCGACTTCAGCTTCTACCGCCAACTCGATGTCGGCTCCGACGGCCCCGACGTGCTCCAACTCGAGCGGATCCTGTTCGAGTCGGGCTACGACCCGGGTGCGATCGACCGGCTCTACACCGAGGCGACCCGCGCCGCGTTGCGCAACTGGCAGATCGACTACGGCTACGGCGGCGCGACCCCCGAGCCGGAGGAGACGATCGTCATCAGCCTGAGCCAGGGCAACGGCTACACGGTCGGCGACAAGGACACCCAGGCGATCCTGATCGGCCCATCGGTCCCCGGGCCCGGTCAAGGCGACGACGTCACCCGCACGATCACCGGTGCGGGAGCCGCCATCACTCCCGTTCAGGCGGCGACGGTGCCCGCGATCGGGGTGCAGTCGACCGAGGCGACCATCACCGAAGGCGACACCCTCTCGGTCGTGTTGACCGCGGATCCCGCCCCGCTCGTCGACACCCAGATCGGGCTGACGTTCGGCGGCGACGCCACCGGTGGCGATGCCGACGACGTCGCCGACCCCGACATCGACGTCGACTACCTCGACGATCCGCTCGAGGACACGCCGATCGTCTGGCCGGCCGGGGCGACCACCGTCACCCTCACCCTCGAGACCCTCGCCGACGATGTCGACGAAGACGACGAGGAATGGACGATCACGATCGCGGCCGAGCAGGTCGTCGGCGAGGGCATCAACTACAACCCGGCCCCGCTCAACACGATGACCGTCACCATCACCGACGCCACCCCGAACGAGGTGCCGGTGTTCGAACTGACCGTCGACGCCGACGACGCCGAGGTCGACGAGGGTGGTGCGGCGACCTACACGATCACCGCCGACCGTGAACTCGGCCGGGCCACCGAGGTCCGCTACTCGGTGAGCGGCACGGCGACCGACGGCGACGACTACGACGAACAAGACGACGATCCGAGCTTCGTGTTTCCCGCCGGCGCTGATGAGTTCACCCTGACGATCGCCACGACCCAGGACGCGACGATCGAACCCGACGAGACGATCACGGTCACCCTGCAGGGACCGAACCCGACCGACGATCCCTACACCCTCGGCTCGGCGTTCAGCGGAACGGTCACGATCGAGGACGAAGACCAGCCCGAGCTCACGATCGTGGGCGACGAGGTCCGCGTCGCCGAAGGCGGCGCCGTGGCGGTCACGATCCGCGCCGACGCCGCCCCGAGTCGCTCCATCTCGGTCGACTATCAGGTCAGCGGCACGGCGACGATGGGTGTCGACTTCGCCGTTCTGACCGGCACCGTCACGTTCCCGGCGGGGGCCCGAGAGGTCACGATCCTCGTGCAGACACTCGACGACGACGTGATCTTCGTGCCGTCGGACATGATCATCGGCGATTGGCCGGCGCGTGTCGGCACGGTCTTCGTCGACGAAGGCGAGACGGTCCAGCTCGGTCAGCAGCTGCTCACCCTCACCGAACCCGACTTCACCATCACCTTGTTCGCCAACCCGACCGATCGCTCCGAGCTGGTCCTCGGCCAGGTCGTGACGGTCGAACTCGAGGCCGGTGATCAGACCGTCGAAGGCCGCATCGTCGAACTCGACGACGCCGCGATCATCAACGACAGCGGCAGCGAACGCTACGAGGGCGTGGTCGAAGTCGCCGGAGACCTCGCCGCCGTCGATGGCGCGAGCGTGTCGATCGAGGTCGTCCTCGACGAGCGGGTCGATGCGATGGTCGTGCCCCGCGCCGCGATCTTCCAGGACGCCACCGGGAATCCGACGGTCCGGGTGATCGACCCCGACACCCTCGTGCAGACCGAGGTCGCGATCACGACCGGCATCCAGGAGGGCTCCTTCACCGAGGTCCTGAGCGGGCTCGACGGGACCGAGATCATCGTGGTCGACGTCACCGGCGGGTGATGCGGCGATGACCGACGCACCGCTGCTCGATCTCGACGAGGTGTCGCGGATCTACGGCGAAGAGGTGAAGGTCCACGCCCTCGACGCGGTGAGCCTGCAGATCGAGGTCGGCGAGTTCGTGTCGATCGTCGGTCCGTCCGGTTCGGGCAAGTCGACGATGCTCGGGCTGCTGGGGCTCCTCGACCTCCCGAGCCTCGGGACCCTCTCGGTCGATGGCACGTCGGTCAGCGAGCTGAGCGACCACGACCGCAGCACGCTGCGCGGCGACGTCGTCGGCTTCATCTTCCAGCAGTTCCACCTGATCCCGCACCTCGACGCCCGCCGCAACGTCGAGACCGCCCTCCTCTACCGCAACCTCTCCCCGCGCGAGCGGAAGCGGCGGGCGATGGAGGCGCTCGAGGTCGTCGGGCTGGCCCCTCGCCACGAGCATCGGCCCGTCCAGATGTCGGGCGGCGAGCAGCAGCGGTGCGCGATCGCCCGGGCCATCGTCACCGAACCCAAGCTCCTGCTCGCCGACGAGCCGACCGGTGCGCTCGACTCGACCAACGCGGCCAACGTGATGGAGATCTTCCGCGACCTCAACGACGGCACTCGGGCGATCGCCATCGTCACCCACGACCCGGCGGTCGCGGCGGCGGCTGATCGCCGCATCTCGATGCGCGACGGCAAGATCGTCGCCGACGAGGCCCTGACCGGGGGCGACGCCGTGTCGGCCTTCGGCGGCACCCTGGCCGAGGCCGGCGCTGAGGAGGGCGCGGGATGAGGAGTGTTCGCGACCTCGTGGGCGTCGCGGTCGCCGGGTTGACCGCCCGGTGGAGCCGGACCCTGCTGATCATGCTCGGCCCGATCATCGGGGTGAGTGCGATCGTCGCCGCGGTCGGCCTCACCGAGTCGGCCAAGGGCGATCTGCAAGAGACCCTCGCCGCGCTCGGCGACAACCTCATCCGGGGCGAAGCGTCCGGATCGTTCGGCACGACCGAGCCGGTGTTTCCCGAGGACGTCGTGGAGCGCATCAACAAGCTGACGACGGTCGAGGGGGCGACGGCCACCCGCTCGGTCAGCGGCGTGATCACCACGCCCTACGAAGCAGCACGCGACTACTACACGGCCTTCCCCACCCCGGTGTTGACCGCCGACGAGCACTTCCTCGAGGTGATGCAGGTCGAACTCGTGTCGGGTCGATGGCTCAACGACTTCGACTCCGACACCGCCGCACGCACCGCGGTCGTCGGCATCGGGCTCGCAGACGAGTTCGGCTTTCGAGAGGGCAACCGGACGATCAAGCTGAACGACCTGGACTACGGAGTCGTCGGCATCGTGGAGCGGTACCCGCTCGACCCCATCTTCGACAATGCGGTGATCATCCCGGCGACCACCGCCGAAGCCGACTTCGACGTCAGCCTCGAGTCCGACACGGTGTACGTCCGCTCCGATCCCGACTTCACCCTCACCACCGAGGACGCGTTGCCCGTCGCGATCAATCTCGGCGGCAACGAGGAGACGACCACGTCGGTGCTCAGCGACGCGCTCGAGGCAGAGGCCGCCGCCGACTCGACGCTGCAGATCATCGTCGCGGCGATGGGCCTGCTCGCCTTGATCGTGGGCGGCGTCGGCATCGCTAACGTCATGTCGATCTCGGTGATCCAACGATCCGCGGAGATCGGCATCCGAAGGGCGCTGGGTCATGGCCGGTCGCTGATCGCCTGGCAGTTCCTGCTGGAGTCGGTCGCGGTCGGGTTGATGGGTGGCCTCGCCGGGGCCGCCGTCGGTATCGGCATCGTGGTCTACGCCAGCCGGATCGCGGGCTGGGTGCACGTGCTGTCACCGGACCTCGACCTCTTCGGGGTCGAGCTGGCGTCGCACTATCTCGGCATCCCGACGCTGTATCTGATCGGCGTCGGCGCCGCGCTCGTCACCAGCATCTTCGCGGGGCTGTATCCGAGCGTGAAGGCAGCCCGCCTCGAACCGCTCGAGACCCTTCGCCTGGGCTGACCCAGCCGACCGAGCTAGACGAGCCCGGGCCAGGCCTCCTCGCCCGCCGACGGGGCCCGACGCCCCAGCGCGACCAAGCGACGATCGATCGTCAGGAACTCGACGACCGGATCGAGCGCAGCGGAGGTGGGGGCGAGGAACGCCATGCCGACCCGATGCTCTTGATCCCCCGCCGCAGCGACGTGCGCGATTCGGACCGCGGTCTCGACGTCGCGCCACGCACCGTCGGCGTCGGGGATGCGAAACGACACGGTGGTGTGGGACCCGATCGGTGGCAGCTCAGCTGCGTCTCCGGTGAGCGTCAATCCGAGCCCACCGACCGAGATGTCGCGCAGCTGGCCGTCGAGGTCGCCGAGTCGACCGGTCACCAGCCCGAGACGTACCCGATGGTCCGACCGCACCTGACGGCGGGCCGAGGCATCCACGATGACATCGGCCGCGACGATCAGGTAGCCGGCCGAGAGGATCAGCGCCACCGCCGAGGCGATGGCGGGCAGCCGTTCCGGCGAGTCCTTCCACACCGCCATGGCGCCGACTCCCGCAGCCAGCGCGACCGCGACCGACATCCCGGTGAGCAACAACAGGCGATGACGACCGTGGCGTACGCCGAGGCCGTGCCCGAACGCGAGGTCGACGCCGATCGACCGCAGCTCGCTCCGCAACACGCGGAAGCGCCCCAGCCGCCCTCGGCCGAGCATCGTCTGAGCCTGCCACCGCACTCCGTACGCCAGGGCCGCCGCTCCTGTGAGCGGCAACGCCGAGCCGGCGACCGGCAGTCGCCCCAGACCCAGCGCCAGGACGGCGACGAGCGCGAGCATGAAGCGTTGGACGGCGGCGAGCGGGTCCGCCAATGCACCGATGAACTGTCGGCGCACGGGACCCGGGGCGAGCCGGATCGCCTGCGGGGCGCGTCGCCGGATCTCCGCGGTCTGCTCGAATCGCCGACGCAGGCTCTCGCCCAGCGAGGCAGGGCCACGGAGGCGGGCGAGGGTCCTCGGCATCATCGTGACCCGATAGCCCCTCGACATCGCCTGCAGGCCGGCGACGACCGTCGAGGTGCCCTCCTCGACGCTGTCGCGGATGGCCGCCGGCCGCACCATCGCGGGCACGTCGCCGTACCACAGCATCGTGCCGCGAGCGGCGAGCGACGGACGGACGATCTGATGTTCGAAGGGGGCGAGCGACCAGCCGCCCGACGGGTCGTGTTCGAAGCTCGACGGGTTGGCATGCTCCACCCCGAGCTGCACGATCCCAGCGTCGGGCGCGGAGCATGCCGTCGCCAACAACTCGAGGGCATCGGGGAGCGGAAGGTCGCCGGCTCGGATGAGCAGGACCCACATGGCGGAGGCATCGGCGGCCGCGTCGAGCGCCGCGGTGGGCACGACGGGTGCCCCGAAACGGCCGGCCAGCGTGTCGACCTCCGGGTTCGCATCCGGGTCCGCGACGATCACCTGCTCGGACCCGCGCAGGCGTCGACACGAGAGCAGTGTGGCGCGGAGGTCGGCGATGGTGGCGTCCCTCGCGTCGATCACCACCGTCGTGGCCGGCACAGGAGCGTCGGGCATGTCGACCCCAGGGTCCGCGTCACACCATGCGGCATTCGCCCGGATGGCGAAGACAGCGAGCGTGAGCGCCTCGGCCGTGAGGAGCAGCACGCCGGCGTCCGGCGCCGCGCCGTCGAGGGTGAAGGCGGTGCGGTAGACGACATACGCCACGCCGAGTACGATCGCCGCGCGAACCCAGCGGCGAGTGGTCGCCAAGCTGTGCGGGCCCGGCACGAGGTAGGGGTCGGTCTCAGCCACGGCCACGGGCCCGTCCCCCTTTCTCGTTCGCCGGTCGGGCACCCGGGGCGGTGCCACATCTCCTCATCGGCGATCGGCAGCACGAATCCAGTCGCGTCGGATCGCCGATTGTTGGCGACCGCGTCGGTCCGCGAGACTCTGCGCCCATGCATGAGATCAGTGCTCCCACCGACTGCACCGTGGTCGAGGTCCGGGTGGCGGCCGGCGACCCGGTCCGGTCCGGCGATGTCGTCGCCATCGTCGAGATGATGAAGATCGAGCATCTCGTGTCGGCCCCCGAGGATGGCGAGATCACCGAGGTCTCGGTCGCCCCGGGCGAGGTCCTCAAGGCCGGCACCGTGATCGCGCGGCTCCAGCCGGGCACCGTTGCGCCCGCCGCCACTACCGAAGCGACCGGGCCGAGCAGCGCCGAGCGCGACGACCTCGCCGAGGTCCGCCGCCGGCAGGCGCTCCTCCGCGACGACGCCCGCCCCGAGGCCGTCGCCAAGATCCACGCCCGTGGGCGTCGCACCGCTCGCGAGAACCTGGCCGACCTGGTCGACCCCGGAACCTTCCAGGAGTACGGCGGCCTGATGTACGCCGCGCAGACCGGACGCCGCGACGTCGAGGACCTGATCGCCACCACCCAAGGCGACGGCATCATCGGTGGGGTGGCGACCGTCAACGCCGACCTCGTCGGCGAGGAATCCGCCCACGTGGCGGTCATGTCCTACGACTACATGGTCCTCGCCGGCACCCAGGGGTTCCGCGGTCACCAGAAGAAGGATCGACTCCTCGATGTCGTCGATCGGCTCGAGGTGCCCATCGTGTTGTTCGCCGAAGGCGGCGGCGGACGGCCCGGCGACACGGACGCCTCATTCCTCGCCGGGCTGCAGATCCCGTCGTTCGCCTGGATGTCGAGGCTGAGCGGACGGGTGCCGTCGGTCGCGATCGTCAGCGGCCGCTGCTTCGCCGGCAACGCCGCCCTCGCCGGCGTGTGCGACGTCATCATCGCCACCCCCGACGCCAACCTCGGCATGGCCGGCCCGGCCATGATCGAAGGGGGCGGACTCGGCCAGTACCGCCCCGAAGACATCGGGCCGATCGACGTCCAGACCGCCAACGGCGTGGTCGATCTCGTCGCCGACGACGAAGCCAATGCGGTCGCGCTCACCAAGCAGTACCTGTCGTACTTCCAAGGCCCGCTCGCCGACTGGGAGGCCGCCGACCAAACGCCGATGCGAGACGTCGTCCCCGAGAACCGCAAGCGGATCTACGAGGTGCGCGATGCGATCGATCTGCTCGCTGACGTCGGATCCACGCTGGAGCTGCGGCCCACGTTCGGTCGCTCGATCGTCACGACCCTCGCCCGCATCGAGGGCCGGCCGGTCGGCATCATGGCCAACGACCCCGGGCATCTCGGTGGCGCGATCGACTCCGACAGTGCCGACAAGGGCGCCCGGTTCTTGCAGCTGTGCGACGCCTACGGTCTGCCCGTCGTCTCACTTTGCGACACCCCCGGGTTCATGGTCGGCCCCGAAGCCGAGGAGACCGCCCAGGTCCGCCACTTCGGCCGCTTGTTCGTCGCCGGCGCCAGCCTGTCGGTCCCCTTCGTCACCATCGTGCTGCGAAAGGCGGTCGGGCTCGGGGCGATGGCGATGTCGGCCGGCTCGTTCCACGCGACGGTCCTGAGCGCCGCCTGGCCGACCGGCGAGGTCAGCGGTATGGGCATCGAAGGCGCCGTGCGCCACGGCGCCCGCCGAGAGCTCGACAGCATCGACGATCCCGCGGCGCGGGAGGCCCGCTTCGAGGAGCTCGTCGCCCGGATGTACCAGAACTCCAAGGCCCTCAACGCGGCCGCTCATCACGAGGTCGACGACGTCATCGACCCGGCGGACACGCGCGCCCGAGTCGCTCAGGTCCTTCGAGCCGCACCGGCGGCGCCGCGCCGTTCCCGGCCGATGGTCGACACCTGGTGAGCGCCTGATCAGGCCGAAGCAGCCCGGAAGCCGTCGACCAACGCGGTGAGCTGTTCGCCCTGAGCCGGATCATCGCCGAGACGGAAGTTGCTGCGGAAGTCGGTGACGCCCGCCTCGACGAGAGCGGGCACGGCCGCCATCGTCGCGCTGACATCGGGAGTGCCGTCGTCGTGACGCTGGGTCGGCAGGGAGCCGACGACGCCGATCTCGCCGGGATCGCGATCGTGGGCAGCCATCGCCTCGCGCATCTTGTCGATGCCGGTGGGAAGGTCGGCCGCGTCGGGGCCCCAAGGGATCCATCCCGACCCGAACCGGGCGAGGCGCCGCATCGCCCGAGGGTTGGTGGTGCCGCTCACCCAGACCGGAACCGCCCCCGCGCTCGGTTTGGGCTCCTGCCAGATGCCGTCGAAGCGGAGCCGTTCGTCGGCGAAGGCGACGTCGTTTCCGGCCCACAGTGCGTGGCACACCGCGAGCGTGTGATCGAGCTGCGCCCCGCGGTCGCCGAACGACAGCCCGGCCGCGTCGTACTCCGCGGCCTGCCAGCCGACCCCGACGCCGAGATCGAGGCGGCCTCCAGACAGCACGTCGATCGTCGATGCCGTCTTCGCCAACACGACCGGCCGCCGCAGTGCGGCCAACAAGATGTTGGTGCCGAACCGCACCGTCTGCGTCCGGGCGGTCAGGTGAGCGATCACGGTCAGGGGTTCGAGCCAGTGCCCGTCGGGGCCGGTTGGCTGACGTCC
>CAZEML010000156.1:0-244 GCA_964513285.1 uncultured Candidatus Nemicrothrix sp. | reverse complement strand
TCGATTTGACAATCGCCTCGGCAGTGACCTTACCCGGTTGGCTGCCGTCCCCCGCTGATGCCACCACGACTCGGATCGCCGTAGTCGGCGAGATCAGCCCCGAACGCGACGTGATCCGAGACAGCCAGGCGATCAACGCCCGCCGCATCGGCGACCTCGGCTCGCGCCGCGAGGTGCGACCAGTCGCCGGGATCGTCCGCGGCGAAGGTGACCAGGGTGAGTGAGAACTGTGGGCGATTCGCCA
>CAZEML010000155.1:0-10638 GCA_964513285.1 uncultured Candidatus Nemicrothrix sp. | reverse complement strand
ACCATCCTCGTCCGGGCCCGAGCGCGCGGTCTCCTTGCCTGCCTCTTCGGGGCCGGGCGAGGCGACGCCCGTCGCAGGCTCGCCTGCGTCAAAGGCCGGAAGCCCGAGGGCGTCGACGGCCCGTCGTACCTCCACGACGACACGTGGAACACCGCGATCGTCGGCGACAACGACTTCATGCCGCACGAAGTCCAGCGGGTCGGTCCGCGCGGCTCGGTGAAGCCCGACGGGATGACCCTCGGCACCGAACTGGTGTGCGACGGCACCGATTGGCACATCGTCGACGCCGGTGCGGTGCTGGCGACCTACCCGGATGAGGCGGTGCGGCTCTCGCTCTCGTGGAAGGCGAAGATCTACCGAGACGACGCCGAGCGAGCCGACGCGGACGCCGGCGTCGGGCTGTCGATCGAGGAGGCGATCGCTCGGCTCGGCACCGACCTCGCCGACAGCGACGCACCCGAAGCACTGGCCGGCGACTCCGTCACCAGCCGGGAGCTGCAGGCCCAGCTCAACCGTCGTTACTCGACCTACACCCCGACCCCGGCGCCGACCTAGAACTCGGCCCGGATCCGGTACGTGAGGCCGGCGCCGATCAACATGCACACGGCGACGACCGACCACATGGCGCTGTAGCCGTATTCGTCGATCGTCCAGCCGGTCACCAGCGGACCGGCGAACACGCCGAGATAGATGCCCATTTGGGTGATGCCCGACGCGGCCCCGGCCGCAACGCCGTTGGCCCGCATGATGCCGAAATTGGTGAAGACCGGCCAGGCCCAGCCGGCGCCGAACGCGAGGAAGGTCGCCGCGACGTGGAGCGCCTCGTTGCGCGGGGCGAGCCCGAGCATGCCGACCGCACCGATCGACGCCATGAGCGCCGCCATGGCGTAGGGCCGCGCGGCCATCGTGTCGTTGCGAAGCCCCCAGAACAGACGGGCCGAGATGCCAAAGGCGGCGCCCAGGCTCAAGAGCCAACCGGCCGCGCCCTCACTCAGGCCGGCATCGACGCCCGAGGCGACCAGCCACGACGTCAGCCCACCGGCCGAGAACGACAGGAACGAACCACCGATCAACGACCAGTACAGCGCCCGGTTCGACGACACCGGCTTCGCCGATCGCAACACCGCGACCCCGCCCGGCTCGATGAAGCGCACCACCATCGCGAGCCCGATCACCGCGATCGCGACGCCGAGCACGAACGCCGATCGCCAGCCGAGGGTGAGGGCGAGCAGGGGAACGGTCGCGCCACTGATCATCGCGGCGGACGGCATCCCCGACTGTTTGATGGCGATCGCCAGGCCGAGTCGTGGAAGACGCGCACGCGTGAGCGCGAGGTTGACCGCCGTCTGGTTCGCCGCGTTGACCACGCCACAGACGGCCAACAGCGCGACGACCACGCCGAACGAATCGCCGATCGCCGCGATCAGCGACTGGGCGACGATCGTCGTGCAGAGACACCCGATCAGCTGACGGCGAGGACCGATGCGTTGGACGAGCCGCCCGCCGAGGATCGAGGCGAACGTCGCGGCGAGGAAGTACGTCCCCATCGCCCAGCCGTAGCGACCGGCGCTGACCCCGAACTCGTCGATGACCTGGACCGATACGGCGCCGATCAAGAAGCCCGGGTAGACACAGCCGACCGTCGCCACGACGGACGTGGCGATGATCGATCGGGTGTCGACGGCGGTGGTGTTGGTGTCGGTCACGGGTGAAGCTCGGTCGCCGTCGATGATCGCAGCGCCGGAGCCGGACTCCACCGCCGCCGGTCAGGGAAGGTGCTCGAGCTGCAGCGAGCCGTCGGCCTCAATGACGACCGCCATCGGGTCAGAGATCCCCCCGGGGAACGCATCGCCCGGCCCGTCGTGGAACGCGAGGTAGCGGGGCCCGTTGTCGGTCTCGACGATCCGCCCCGCGTACCGAGTTGGTTGTTCGGCGGCATCGAGGGCGACGAGCGGTCCCCATGTCCCGCTCGCAGCGACCGGTGCCACGAACGTGCCGATCAGGTGCCGGGGGGACGGGTCGGTGCGCGGCCAGGGGCCGTCGGTGTTGGTGCAGATGACGCCGAACGTCCGACCGCCGATCGTGCACAGATGAGGGACCTCGAGTTGGGCGAGGACACCCGTCGTGCCCGCGACTGGTCCAACGACCGTCCAGTCACGGGCGTCGAGCGACGTTGCCTGAACGATCGACCCGGCGGTCCACGGGTCGTCAGCGGCCAGCCGGGCGGACAGCAACATCTCCCACCTGTCGCCGGTGTGACGGATCCACGGATCACGCCAACCGTGCTGCCACGTCGTCGCCCCGGGGGGCTCGAAGCGGCTCGGGTCGGACTCGAACACGACGGCGTCGTCCTTGTGCCACGTGACCAGGTCGTCGGACCGGGCGAGGAGCACGCGCTCGGTGGCGACACCATCGACACGCACGATCCCGGTGTAGGCCATCAACCAGCCGCCCGCCGGATCGGTGGCCACCGAGCCCGTCCAGAGCGCCGTCGCGTCGGGCGATCCCGGTGGGCCGACATCGAGCGCATCGGGCTGGCGCTCCCAGTTCGTCAGGTCGACGCTGGTCGCGTGCCCGATCGTGGCGTTCCAGTGACGGTCGTCGGGGTGCACCGAGCGGGGCGCCTGGAGGTGGAACAGATGCCAGACGCTGCCGTGCTCGATCAGCCAGAAGTCCCAGATCCAATGGGTGGTGGATTGGTACATCTCAGCCCTTCGATCCGCTGGCGGCCACCCCCTGGCGGAAGTAGCGCTGGAAGGTGAAGAACACGATGGCCATCGGGATCGTCGTGATCAAGCTCGCAGCCATCAGCGTGTTCCAGGGGTTGTTCTCCCCGAACGCCCCTCGCAGCGCCAAGCCGACCGGCAGGGTCCGGATGTCGGGATTCGACGTCGTCGCCAGCAGCGAGTGCAGGAACTCGTTCCAGGTGCCCTGCACGCTGAGGATCGTCAACGCGATGATGCCCGGGGACACCAGCGGCAGCATCACCCGCGAGTAGGTCTGCCAGAGGCTGGCACCGTCGAGAGCGGCCGCCTCCTCCACCTCTCTCGGCACCTGATCGAAGAAGCCCTTCATCATGAAGATGGCAAAGGCATCGAAGATCATCGGGACGATGAGACCCCAGTAGGTGTTGAGGATGCCGAGCTCCTTCATCACGAGGAATTTCGGGATCACGAGGACGATGCCGGGCACCGCCTGCACGGCGATGACAGCTCCGAACACCAGCCACCGGCCCTTGAACTCGAGCCGCGACAGCGCGAACCCGGCCAGGGTGGCGAGGAACAGGCGCCCGAGGGTCACCGACACGGTCTGGATGGTCGAGTTGAGCGCCCACCGCGGGATGCGGATCCGGTCGTTGTTGAGCCGATCGAGCCCCTCGGTCGTCGGGCTCCCGAGCTCGCTGTCGAAGGTGAGCGCCACCGGGTTCTGGTTGATGTCGGGGAGCGACTTGAACGAGGAGATCGCGGCCAACACGAACGGCATGATGAACAACAGCGCGAAGAGGATCAGGATCACATACGAGCCGAAGCTGTTGATGCGACGGAAGAACCGGCGACGACGCTCGCGCTTCTCGTGCTCCTCGGGAGTGAGTGCCACCGCCATCACAGACGCTCCTTGTCTCGCATGATGAATCGCTGCAACAGCGTGAAGCCCATGATGATGAAGAAGAGGACGACGGCGATCGCCGCACCGAGGCTCGCCTCACCGTTCTGGAAGGTCTGGAAGTAGGTGAGGAACGCCGGTGTGAGGGTGGTCTTCTCGGGGCCGCCGAAGCTGATGGCGAAGATCTGATCGAAGACCTGCCACGTTCCGATCAGCCCCAACGTCAACACGAAGGTGATCGTCGGCTTCATCATCGGCACGGTGATCCGCCAGAACCGCTGCCACCAGGTCGCACCGTCGATGGCGGCCGCCTCCTCGACCGACTGCGGAATGTTCTGCAGTGCGGCGAGGAAGATCAGCATGAACGTGCCGATCGTGGTCCACGTCGCGAGGATCATGATCGACACCATGGCGATCGACGGCCCGGAGATCCATTCCCACAGCGACAGGCTCATCACCTCGGTGTCGTCGAGGAAGTCGGGCGCACTGTCGACGCCGAGCACCCCGAGGAAGTTGTGGAAGAGACCGTTGGAGTTCGCCAGCCAGTTGATGTCTTGGATCGGCAGGATGGCGTTGACCGCACCCTGGGTCTGGAACAAGAACAAGAAGATGAGCGACACCGCGATCGAACTCGTGATCGATGGGAAGTAGTAGGCGGTGCGGAAGAAGCCCTTGCCCTTCAGTGCCTTCTGGTTGACGACCACGGCGAGAAAGAGCGCCAGGAACGTCTGGGTCGGGACGACGCCCAGGACGTAGTAGAGGTTGTTGCGCAGCGAGATGGAGAAGTCGCGACGACGGACACCATCCTCGATGAGGAGTTGTCGGTAGTTGTCCAGCCCGACGAACTCGCTGTCGAACGGGGCGGAGATGCCGCTCCAGTCACGCAGCGAAACCAGGATCGCCATGACGATGGGGATCGCTAAGAAGACGATCAACCCCAGGATCGATGGCGTGATGAAGAGCCAGCCCCACCGGCCCTCATTGTGAAAGAGCTTCGCCCGTTTGGGCTGGCTGCGCTCTTTCAAGCGTTCTCGAAAACCGACTGCCGTCATCGTTCCCCCGATCGTGTGGTCGGCGTCGTCTCTTGGTTGTTGCTCCCCGAAGTCTTCCGGCTGCAGACGGGCGGCGCCCCACCGCACCGCAGGCGTGCGGTGGGGCTGCCCGTCTGATGATCACCGTTGCGGGAGGAGGTCCGCAGCGGTGAAGAAACGAACCCTCAGAGCAGGTCGTCGCCGGCTTCGACGACGGCCTCAATCAGTTCGTCGACGGTGACGTCGCCGGTGACCAGGCCCTGGAAGTTCTCGTTGAACACACCCTGGATGTCACCGACACCCGGGGGGAACTGGAAGCGGGTGGCGTACTCGGCACCGGCAACGAACGCTTCGAGTTCGGGGTTGTCGGCCAGCCATCCGTCGCGGACCGAGGCCCGAGCCGGCATCACCTGGAAGCCGGAGGTCCATGCCGCCGCGCCCTCGGCGTCGGTGAGGAAGTCGACCATGGCCCATGCCTGGTCAGCGTCGGAGACGCTCGCAGCCACGCCGTAGCACACGGTGAAGGCGAACGTGCCGGGGCCCTCGGGACCCGACGGCAACTCCGCAACCGCCCACTCCTTGTCCGGGAAGGTGTTGTTGAGGTAGCCGACGATCCAGTTGCCCTCGATCGTCATCGCGGCCGCCCCCGAGCCGAAGGCCTCGCCACCCCAGCCAGTGTCGATGGCCGAAGGCGACGCGGCGTGACCCGCGGCGAACATGTCGGCGAGGAACTGCAGCGCAGCACGGCCGCCATCAGAATCGATGGCGACCGCCGTCTGATCTTCGGTCAGGATGTCGGTACCGGCCTGGAAGAGGAACGCACCAGCGCGGGCGTACTCGGTGCCGAAGCTCAGGCCGACCTGATCGTCGGTGGTGAGCGCCTCGGCCGCTGCGGCCAGCTCTTCCCAGGTGGTGGGGACCGCAACACCCGCGGCCTCGAGCGCCGCCGGGTCGTAGACGAGGCCGAGGGTCGAGAAGTCCTTCGGTGCGCAGTACAACGTGCCGTCGACGCTGAAGATGTCGCGAAGCGCAGGGTAGATGTCATCGATGTCACTCAGCGCGCCCTCGGGCGGGGGCTGGAGCGCGCCGTCCTCGACGAGCTGAGGCAGTCGACCCGAGTCGACATAGAAGGCATCCGGCGGATCGCCGGCCACAAGCGATGCCTGCAAGGCTGCGTCGAACTCGGGCTGCGGCTCGAACGACGCGTTCGCACCGGTCGCCGCGTTGAAGCTGTCGACGAGTGCGGTCAGCTGGGCGTCCTCGGCTTCGGAGGAAGCCCAACCCCACACGGTGAGCTCAGCACCGGCGAGCTCGCCTTCGTCCTCGGCCATGTCGTCATCGGACTCGGTCGAGCTGTCGGTGTCGGCGGTGGAGTCGCTGCTGGCATCGTCGTCATCATCGTCGCCGCACGCGGCCGCAATGAGCGAGAAGGCAAGAAGCAACGCCATCAGGCGAAGCAAGGTTGATTTCACTGGTCCCCTCCCAGGGTGAATGGAGCCCGGCATCAGCCGGCGTACTCCGTGGTTGATTGGCGAACGATGAGATCCGGCTCGACGAAGGTGGAGTCGAGGCGGGTCTGGTCGGTCAGCTGGGCGACCAACCGATCAACGAGCTGACGACCGACGGCGGCCATCGGCTGGCGAACCGAGGTCAGCGCTGGTGCGGTCAGCGAGGCGGCGGGAATGTCGTCGAACCCGGTCACTGCGAGTTCGCGGCCTGGCTCGACGCCGAGATCGCGCAGGCCTGCCATGAGCCCGAGCGCCAACGTGTCGGAGACGCAGATGACCGACGTCGCCTCGGTCTCGAGCATCTCCGGCGCCTTCTTGCGGGCCAGATCGAACTCGCCGACGCTCGTCACGCTCGGCAGAACCTCGAGGCCGAGTTCGGCGATGCGCTCTTGATAGCCACGGCGACGCTCGTCGCCGGCCTGCGACCCCTCGGGCCATCCGAAGAAGGCGATGCGCTGGTGGCCGGTGTCGGCGGCGTGGTCGACCGCCGCAGCCACCCCGGCTGCGCCATCGACGTCGACCCAGTCGACGGCCGGGTCGCCGACTCGGCCAAAGCACGCGAACGGCACGTTCCGCTCACGAAGGAAGTCGACCCGGGGGTCGGCGTAGTCGATCCCAGAGAGCACGAATCCGTCGGCTCCACCGCGGCGCAGCAGCTCGGCGTAGGGCTCGATCGGATCGTCACCCCGCTGTCGAAACAACAAGACCTCGAGGTCGGACTCCGATGCGGTCTGCACCATCTGGTGGAGGAAGACGTCGAGGGCCGCGTTCGGCGTCTCATCGCTCGGCAGGCAGTAGGCGAGAAGGAAGGACCGACCGGCCGGAAGGCTCCGGGCCGCTCGCGACGCCTGATACCCGAGGGCGTCGATCGCATCGAGCACTTTGCGCTTGGTCGCCTCGCGCACATGAGCGTGGCCGTTGACCACATTGGACACGGTGGCGACCGACACACCGGCTTCGGCGGCGACGTCGCGGATCGTGGGACGTGAACGGGACATGTCGACAACCTAACGGGGGTTTTGAACCGTTTCAAGAAACGTTTCAATCTGTGTGCCACACTGCCCTCAGACAGCGCATACTTGATGACGCCGACCCAACCCCACTCACGGAGACCCACAGCGCGATGCCTGCACCGCTTCCTGACGACGGATCAAGCCTCACCCATGCGGGGCTCTCACTCGTCACGCACCGCGACGGCACGATCCTCTCCACCGACGCCAGCGGGCTGTACGCGGCCGATCGCCGGATCGTCCGCGGGCTTCGGCTCCTGATCGACGGTGCGCCGGCGGTCGTGCTCAGCGGCTCGCGCACCGGCGCGTGGTCGGACCGCCTGGTCTACGGCTACTGGCGAGATGGGGCCGACCCCGCCGCCCTCCTCGTGCGAGACCGTTCCCTCGACCACGGCTTCGAGGAACGGTTCACGATCACTGCCTTCGGCGAACCAGCCGAATTCGACCTCGAGATCGAGATCGATCCGGGTGAGGCGACCGTCTACGGCCTGGCCGACGAGCCCGATGAAGTCCACGAACCCGGCCCGCTGCTGGAGTCGCTGTCGAGCGAGGGCTTTCAGCTGGACGGCACGACCCTGCGCGCCCCGATCCGGCTCGCGCCGCGAGCCACCGTCGCGGTCGGGTGGCGACTCGCTCTCGGGGCCAGCGAACCACGCCTCCCGTTGACGCCGGAGATCGAGTCGTCGGACCCGACGTTCGACCGCATCATCAAGCAGGCTCGCTGGGATCTCGAGGCGCTCACCGTGGTCGACCCGAAGACCCACCATCCCTTCACCGCGGCTGGCGCGCCGCATTTCCTCGCGGTGTTCGGCCGCGACGCCCTGCTCTCGTCGATGCTCTCGATGTCGAACGGCATCGACCGCGCTCTCGACACCCTCGATGTGCTCGCCGCCCACCAGGGGGTCGACACCGACCACCGCACGCTCGAAGAACCCGGCCGGATCCTGCACGAACTCCGGATCGGCGACATGGGCGTGTTCGGTCTCGAAGCGGGGACCCCGTACTACGGCTCGATCGATGCGACGCCGCTCTTCGTGATCGTCCTGCGCGAGTGTCTCGCGTGGGGGGCCAGTCCCGCCCGACTCCGCCCGCTCCTCCCCGCGGCCCGAGCCGCCGTCGACTGGTGTCGCCAGCACGTGGACGATCTCGGATTCGTCCAGTCGGTACCCGACCCACATGGCATCGGCAATCAGAACTGGAAGGACTCGGGCGACTCGGTGGTCCGAGCCGACGGGTCGATGATCGTCGGACCCACCACTCCCGCCGAGGTCCAGGGTTACGTCCACGCCGCGCTGGTGGGACTCGCCGAACTCGAAGACGCCATCGGCGACCCAACCCTCGCCGTCGACCTCCGCAGCGAGGCCGACGACTTCGCCGAGCGGTTCCGGTCGGCATTCGTCATCAGTGGCCGGGCCGGCGTTGCCTACTTGCTCGACGACGATGGAGCGCCGCTCAACGTGCGGGCATCCAACGTCGGACATCTGCTCGACACCGACCTGATCGACGACCGAACCGCGCGCAAACTGGCCGACCGGTTGCTGAGCAGCGACGAGTTCTCCGGGTGGGGCATCCGCACCCTCGCCGCGAGCGAAACCGCATACAACCCGCTCGGCTACCACGTCGGCACCGTGTGGCCCCACGACAACGCGGTCATCCTGCGGGGGCTGCGGCGTCGCGGATTCGATGCCGAGAGTCGGCGGCTCGTCGACGCACTGATCGACCTCGCCACCGCACTCGACGGTCAGCTCCCCGAGCTTCTGGGCGGGTTCGCTCGTGAGGATCTCTCCGACCCGGTGCCGTATCCCGCCTCGGCTCGCCCTCAGGCGTGGGCGGCGGCGGTGCCCTTCCAGATCGTCTCCACGCTGCTGGGGATGCGGCCGAACCTCCACCGTGGCGAGATCCGCTTCGACCCGCTCCTCACCGCCGATGAGCGCGTGGCGATCCGTGGCCTACGCATGGGCGGGCGGATGCTCGACATCGAAGCGGAAGGGCGGCAGGTCGCCGTCACCGGCGACATCCGAGGCATCACGATCGTCGTGCCTCGGCGCTGACCCGATTCACGCGTCGTCGAGGACGAGGCGAGCCTCGGTCTCGCCGTCGACGATTCGGCCGGTGGGTACGAACCCTCGGCGTTCGTAGAAGGGCCGCGGTCCGCCCACCCCTTCCTCCCACGACACGACGAGGGTGGACGCCCCCCAGTCGCGGCACTGGTCGATGACGAGGTCGAGTACCCGATCACCGATCCGTCGACGCTGATGGCGCCGGTCGACCATCAGGCGCCACAGGTAGGGCTCCGGGTGGGCCTCGGTGATCTCCGCCAGCATCACGAACCCGACGAGCTCACCGTCGGCCTCGACCGCGCGGAACCACGGCACGACCGGCGCGCCGTCCACCACCTCGGGGAAGAGCGCGTGGGCGAAGGAACGGATGTTGGGCGAGACGAACCGCTCCTGGCTCTTATGGGTAACCAGGCGGGAGACCGTCGGTTCGGTCTCCGGCCTGATCTCGACGAGCCTGACCGTGTCGGGGGCCGACGTCGGCCGAGAACGCCACGCCTCGTAGTCGTCGCGAACGAGGCCGTACAACGCGTCGTCGGTGTTCTCGTCGCCAACCCAGAACGATCGTTTGGTCCGGCCTTCGAACTCGAAACCGAGTTGCTCGAGGAGCCGGGCGGAGGCGGTGGTTGTCGGGGTGCAGCGTGGCATGCAGCCGAAACAGATCCGGTCGAGCGAACAGGTGATCGACGAGCGCAGCGGTCGCACCGCCGGCGTACCCGTGGCCCCACGACTCCCGGGCGAACGTGTAGCCGATCTCAGCCGATCGTCCTTCCCAGCCGAGCCGGAGCGCGAGGTCCCCCAGCACGGCGCCATCGTCGATCCGCTCGACGGTGAGCATCCACCACGAGTCCAACGGCGGCGCATCGTGGGCTGCGGCCGCGGCCATGATCCGCTCGGCGTCCGCGGCCGAGAACGGGGTCGCCCACGACTGCAGCTCGGCGACCTCGGGATCGTTGCGACGGGCGAGGAGCGCCTCGGTGTCGGCGGTCTCGACGCGACGGATCCGGAGCCGCTCGGTCGTCAGGGGGACGAACATGCCCCGACCCTAGAGCGCGAAGGGAATCGGTTCGCCGTCGGTTCCGAGCAGGCGATGAGCAGCGCCGAACGACGCCGGGTCGATCCGCAGTCCATCCACGGTCGGGCCGGGAGCGGCGATCACCGCGACGACCTGGCCCTCCATGGCCGGCGCCGCGAGGTCGCGAGGGGTACAGCCCAGCCCGCCCGGCGTCACGATCGAGATGAGATCCGGCGAGCCGACGACGACCTCCCCACCGATGCGCAGCTGGTGGTGCGCATCGACGGCGAGCACGTCGATCGGGCCCGCCTCGGTGTCGACCCGGATCTCGAAGTGCTCGGTGCGCTCGTGAAGCGCGACCGTGACGGCGCCGATGCGGCCACGACCGACGAGCACCGCGCCGTCGACCGCCCG
>CAZEML010000154.1:0-10713 GCA_964513285.1 uncultured Candidatus Nemicrothrix sp. | reverse complement strand
GGCGATCCGGTGTACGGCGAACTCGCCGCGAACAGCCTCGTGCCCGCCGGTGGTGGCGGTCGGCACCGCGAGCAGCCCGGTTGGTACGTCGACGCCGGCGACCATGTCGTCCACATCGGCCGCTCGTCTCGCGAATTCGCCAGTGCGTGCGTTGTCGCGGTCGCCGACGAGGTCCGGCTCGACGTCTGATCCTCAGCCGAGGGTGTCGAGGAACTCGGCGAGCTCGTCGTCGGGCGTTTCGCTGACCTCGTCGCTCGCGGGGAACGCGCCCGAGGCGACGTCGGCCTTCCACTCGCTCAGGGCGCGGACCCGTTCGCTGCGGATCTGATCGTGGAGGGCGTTGAGGTCGGCATAGCTGCGGGCATGGCGGGGAACGAAGGGCCCTTCGCCACAGATGTCGTTCTGGAAGAGGAACATGACGTCGGCACTCGGACCCGAACCGAGCGACACCGTCGCGAGCCCGGTGCGCTCCTGGATGGCGCCCATCAGATTGGTCGGGATCAGTTCGCACTCGACGGCGAACGCGCCAGCGTCCTCGAGCCGCACGAAGTCGGCCCACAACGATGCGGCCTCGGCCGCGGTCTTGCCGATGGTCCGAACGCCGCCGTAGAGCGTCGCCTTCTTCGGGATGAAGCCGAGGTGCCCCATCACCGGGAGATCGTCGGCGGCGAGATGTTCGACGTGGGCAAAGCTGCGAGCGGTGATGACCGCGTCGGCTCCGGCCTCCAACGCGGTGAGCGCGTCGCGCAGCAGGTCATCGGGTGAGACCGCTCCCTGGAAGTCGATCGCGGCGCTGACGAACAGCTTCGACGTTCCTTGCCGGACCTCGGGCACGGCTTGGGCGAGGCAGGCGATCATGTCGATGCCCGCCGCCTCCGCCGCGGCCGCCTCCTCGGCGGTTCCTGCGGTCGTCTGGGTGAGCTGCTGCCCAGCAGCGCGGAGCGCACCGATCGCCGCGACCGTGGTGGAGCGTTCCTGCGGCGTGCCGGTGTAGTCGAGGATGCGAACCATTCGCCCACCGTAGCGACGGCGGGCGAATGGTTCGGTCGACTCAGCGAGCGCCGGCGACGACTCGGTCGAGCTCTTCAGCGACGCCGACCAGCGTCTCCGAGGCCGATTCGACGACGGCCGCAGCCACGCTGGTGGCCTTCGCGGACTCGGCCGAGGACTCGACGCTCGTCGAGATCTCGTCGACCGCCTCGCGGGCCGAGGCCGTCTGTGCGGTGATCGTGCGAACCCGCTCGCTCTGCTGGTGGGTCTCGGCGGCGATCTGGTTCTGGAGCTGCTCGATCTCGACGACGGCGATCGCCTGCTCGTCGAGCGCGGTTGCGACGGTGGTCTGCAGGTCGTTGATGTTGCGGATCGTCTCTTCGATCCGCCCGATCGCACCGGTCACCGACTCGGTCTCGGTCATCATCGACTGGACCCGCTCCATGATCTCCTCGGAGCTGGTGGCGGTCTGTTCGGCGAGCGTCTTGACCTCGTTGGCCACGACCGCGAATCCCTTGCCGGCCTCGCCCGCTCGCGCCGCCTCGATCGTGGCGTTGAGGGCGAGCAGCTTGGTCTGTTCGGTGATCGAGGCGATCAGCTCCACGACCTGTTCGACGTCGGCGCTGGCTGCACTGAGTCGATCGACCGTCGCGGTGGTCGCTTCCGCGTCGCTCACGGCACGGCTGGCGACGCTGCTGACCTCGGCCGTGTTGGCGGAGATGTCCTTGATCGACGAGCTCATCTCGGTGAGCGCGCTGGCCGACGCCTGCACCGACTGCGCGATCGAGTCCATACCCGAGTTCATCGAGTCGAGCGCCGCTTCGACCTCGTGCACGTTCGTCTTGACCGACTCCGCAGCGTTGGACGCCCGGGCGGACTCACCGGCGGCCGTCGCCGCCGCAGCCGACATGGCGGCGCTGGCGTCCGGGAGGTTCTCGTCGCCGGTGGCGAGGGCCGCGACCCGGTGGTTCGACGACTGCACCGGAGCGGTGAGGCGGCTGGCGACGAGCCAGGCGAAGGCGCCGGTCGCCGCGACGACGAGGAAGGTGGCGAGCAGGAGGAGGTCGCGCATGTCGGCCCGGCCGGCGTCGAGGCTGGCCCGCACACCTTCCTGGTCGACGTCGGCCGTGTTGACCGACACGACCCAGTTCCAAGCGTCGAAGACGGCGACATGGGTCGTGACACTCCCCACCGCGGCATCGACATAGCTGGTGCGGGCGACCTCGCCGGGGGCGAGACCGTCGGCGGCAGCCAGAATCTCTTCGATGTAGCGGGCGCCCTCGGCGTCGACCAGCTCGAGCGCCGACTCACCGTCAGCGGTGCCGTCGGGACTGAAGACGAAGTCGCCGTTGCTGTGGAGCACGGTCAGGTTGCCGTTCGGCCCGACGTCGATACCGGCGAGCGCTTCTTGCAGCTCGACCACGGCGTTCTGGGGCAGGCCGACGAAGAACGATCCGATCACCTCGCCGTCGTCGTTGAAGATCGGGGCGTAGGCGGTGATGTACCAGCGGTTGACCACAAAGGCCGTGCCGAGGAAGGTTTCGCCGCCGAGCACGGTGTTGACCACGGCATTCGCGCTGCCGTCGGGGTTGGTCGCCGGAATGTACGTGCCGATGGCGCGGGTGCCGTCGTTCTTGGCGACGTTGGTCGCGACCCGCAGCATGTCGCCGTCAGGGTTGGCTCGCTGGAAGACCGTCGAGATGGCGCCGGTGAGACCGAGGACGTCATCGACGAGCGGGGCGTCGCCGGCCGGGTCGAACACCTGGCCGAGCCACGTCTCGCCGACCCGCATCTCGGGCAGGGTCCACTCGCTCACTTCCTGGTTGAACTGGTTGGTGGCTGACCACGCGACCGAGGTGTCGGCTGCGATGTTGAAGCCGCCCATGTTCTCGGCGAGTCGCTCGCCGACGCGCACGTCGGCCGCCATCTTCTGCTGGAGCGTGGCATTGGTCGTGTCGATCAGGTCGACCGCACTCGAGGCGAGGGCGTCCTGGCGGGCGGAGACCTCGCTGACGGCTTGCTCGGCCGCTTGATCGGCGAAGCTGCCGCTCTGGACCAGGCCGACCACCATGATGGTCACGCCTGCGACCACCGCGGCGACGACGGCCGTCAAGACGACCTTGGTGCGGATACCGGTGCGAGTCATCAGGCCTCCGACGCCGGGAGTTCGAGTTCGACCAAGCGGTCGACGTCGAGGATCAACAGGATTTCGTCGTCGAGTCGGTAGGCACCGAGGATCGCCTGGGTGGCCTCGTCGTTCATCGTCGTGGGCGGATCCTCGAACCGATCGGGCTCGATGTCGAGCACATCACCGATGCGATCGACGAGCAGCGAGACCGGCTCGTAGCTCGAGCGCACGACCACATGGGTCGGCTTGGTGGTAAGCGGCGTCTCGTCGGCGCCGGGTTCGCCCAGTCGGGCCCGCAGGTCGAGCGACGTCGCGATCTGGCCGCGCAGGTTGATGAGTCCGGTCACCGAGCCCGGTGCGTGAGGGACCGGGGTGAGTTCGGCGTGGTACAGGACCTCCTGGACGTCGAGCACGTCGACGCCGAACAGCAAGCCGCCCAGTCGGAAGGTGCAGACCTGAAGGCCGGTGTGGATCTGGGTATCGGTCATCACTGAACTCCTGCGAGGGTCTCGGGCTTCTCGGTGAGGGGGACGTAGCGCTGGATCAGACCGAAGAGGTCGAGCACGTCGACCACATGACCCTTGACGATCGCGGTCTCGGTGCTGCCCTCGGCGTTCCAACGGATCTCGGGATCCGACACGATGTCGAGGACCCGGTCGACGGCGATGCCGACGGACACTCCGTCGACCTTGCAAACCACGACGTTGACCCGCTCTCGGTCGGTGAAGGCCGACATGCCACGGCCCGTCTGGGGGCCGAGGTCGAGTAGCGGCATGATCTCGCCTCGGTACTGCACCACGCTGTTGTTGGCGCTCGTCTCGACCCGTTCTGCGGCGAACTCCTCCAAGCGATCGATCTGGGCGAGCGACAGCGCGACTTCGCTGTCGCCGCCGAGTCCGACGGTGAGGATCGTCCGGTCGTCGACACCGGCGGTGCCGGCCTCGACCAGATCGGCCTCGTCCAGGGTCGGCGAGCCGGGCTTGAGGACCTGGCTCGAGTTGGCGATGCCCATGACGTCGAGGATCAGCGAGACGGAGCCGTCACCCATGATCGTGGCGCCGGAGAACCGATCGATGTCCTTGACGGTGCGGCCGAGCGGCTTCACCACGATCTCTTCGGTGTCTTCGATCGCGTCGACGACGAGGCCGAAGGCGTGGCCGTCGGCGCGGAGCACGACGATGCTCGTGCCGACGCCTCGCTCGACGGGTTCCGCACCGAGCTGGTCGCGGAGGTCGACGATCGGGAGCAGGCGATCCCGTAGGCGGTACACGGGCACACCGCGGACCTCCTCGATCTTCTCGCCGACGTCGAGGCGGACGAGCTCCTGCAGGCTGAGCTGGGGCACCGCATAGCGAACACCGTCACAGCGGACGACGATCGACTGGATGATCGCGAGCGTCAGCGGAATCGTGATCCGGAAGGTCGTGCCGACACCGGACTCGGTCTTGACGTCGACCGAGCCACCGATGCGTTCGATGTTGGTGCGGACGACGTCCATGCCCACGCCTCGACCCGAGACGTTGCTGACCGCCTGGGCGGTGGAGAATCCGGGGCGGAAGATCAGCTGGACGGCCTGCGCGTCGGTCATGCGATCGGCTTCGTCGGGGGTGATCAGCCCCTTCTCCACGCACTTGATTCGCATGAAGTCGGCATCGATGCCCTTGCCGTCGTCGGCGATCTCGATGTGGACCTGGCCGGCCTCGTGCCACGCCGACAGGCTCAGCACACCCTCCGGGTCCTTGCCGGCGTCCTTGCGGTCGGTCGGCGACTCGATGCCGTGGTCGGCGGTGTTACGCACCATGTGGGTGAGCGGATCCTTGATCGCTTCGAGGATCGTGCGGTCGAGCTCGGTGTCCTCACCGTGCATCTCGAGGCGGATCTGCTTGCCGAGCTGGCTCGACAGGTCGCGCACGACGCGGGGGAGCTTGTTCCAGACGTTCCCGATGGGCTGCATGCGGGTCTGCATGAAGCCTTCCTGCAGCTCGCTGGTGATCAGGTTGAGCCGCTGGGCGGGAGCGGTGAACTCCTTCAGGTGCTCGAGGCCCGCCAGCTGCATGATCTGGTTGCGGGAGAGCACGAGCTCGCCGACCAGGTTCATCAACTCGTCGAGCACACCGATGTCGACGCGGATCGAGCCGGTCCCTTCGGGGTGGCGCTGCTTCGCCGCGGCGTTGTCGACGTCGGCCTGGGAGGTACGGCCGTCGGCGACGAGGATCTTGCCGAGCTTGCGCTGGTCGCCGAACTCCTCTTGGCGGGTGGCGGCGAATTCGACGTCGGTGCGATCGACGACGCCGGCACCGACGAGGATGTCGCCGATCCGAGCGTGCTCGTCGTCGTCGGCGTCCGCGCTGGAGTCGGCCGGTTCGCCGGCTTCGGCGACGGCGGCTTCGTCGGCCGCCTCGTCCGGCGCCTCGGTCTCGTCGTCGGCCGCGGTGTCGGGAGCGTCGAGTTCGTCCATGATCTCCGTGCTTTCTTCGGGTACGTCGATGTCGGCGACCGGCTCGCGAACCGCGGGGCCGTCAGCGTTCGGGTCTTCGCCGGCCGCGAGCTGCTCGAGGCGGACGATCAGGGCCGAGTTGTCGTGCTTGCCCTCGCCCCCGGTCGACTCGATGTTCTCGAGGATCGCCCGGATGGCGTCGGCGGTCGCGAGGAGGGCGTCCGTGATGCCCTGGGTCATCTCGAGCACGCCGTCGCGGAGCTGGCTCATGAGGTTCTCACCGCGGTGAGCGACGATCTCGAGCTGCTCGAAGCCGAGGAACCCACAGGTTCCCTTGATGGTGTGAAGGGTGCGGAACGCTTCCTTCAGCGTCTGCTCATCGCCCGGCGAAGACTCGAGCGTGACGAAGTTCTGTTCCAGCTGGTCGAGCCCTTCGTAGGCCTCGACCAGGAACTCTTCGATGATGTCGTCGTCCATGATGGCTCTTTCGTCTGCTTCGTAGGGGGGCGATCAGTTGGCGGGTTCGAGTTCGTAGGTGTCGGCGAGTTCGGCGAGCTCGTCGGCGATCGAGGTGGTGTCGACGGCCGCGGCTTCGGCGTTGGCGCCGGCTTCGAGCGTCTCAGCGGCGGCCACGGTGACCTCGGTGATGGTCGAGCTGATCGCCTGGGCGCCGTCGGTGGCGTTCTCGATCGAGCCGCGGATCTGGTCGACGGCGGTGCTCTGCTCGGTCACGGCGGCCGAGATCGACTCGTTGATCTCGCTCATGCGCTCGATCGTTTCGGCGATGCGGCCGTTCGCGGCGACCGCGTGCTGCACGTCGCCCTGGATCGTCGCGACGCGCTCGCTGATCTCGTGGGTTGCCTTCGCCGTCTGGTTGGCGAGGTCCTTGACCTCGCTGGCGACGACGGCGAACCCCTTGCCCGCCTCGCCGGCGCGGGCGGCCTCGATCGTGGCGTTGAGCGCCAGCATGTTGGTCTGTTCGGCGATGGCGTTGATCGTGTCGATCACCTCGCCGATGCGGTTCGAGGACTGCCCGAGCTGCTCGATCGACTCGGTCGACTCGTCGGCGACCCGCACGGCGTCGTAGGCGACCGTGTTGGCGGCGGACGCCCGCTCGGCGATCTGGGAGATCGAGTCGTCCATCGTGGCGACGGCGTCGCGGACTTCGACCATCGAGGTGCCCACGCCGCTGGCGAGTTCGTGGGCGGCGTGGGCTCGTTCAGCGGCCTGTTCGGCCTGGCTGGTGACGGCGGCCGACATGCTCGACAGGCCGCCGGCGGTTTCGCCGAGCTTGCGAGACGAGGCCTGGAGCTGACGGGCGGATGCCCCGGTGGCCAGCGCCATGTGGGAGAAGCCGTTGGTGAGGCGGGCGATGTCGTCGTTGCCCGGAGCCTCCGGGAGTTCGATGGCGAGGTTGCCGTCGGCGATCTGGTCGGCGGCGTCGGCCAGGCGACGGAGCGAGCGGACGTGATGGATGATCGTCGTGGCGGCCACCGCGATCGTCGCGAGCACGGCGAAGGCGGCCAGGAGGAATGCCCGCTGGTAGGCGGAGGAGGCAGCGCTCGCTGCGTCCTGCGCATCGGCGAGGATGTTCTCGGCCTGGAAGTCCTCGACACCCTTGAGCAGGTTGATCCGCAGGGTCATCTGTTCGAACCAGTACTCCGGCGTCTCGCCGTAGCCCTCGAAGGCGGGGTCGGTCACGTCGGTCTCGAGCACGATCGCTTCGAGCCGGGCGACCTCGGCGACGACCGGGTCGGCCTGGGCCGCTTCGAACGTCTCGACGGTGACCGGGTCGGCGATGTCGGAGAAGAGATCGAGATAGGAGGCCTGTGCGGAGATCAGCGACACGATCGTGTTCATCTGCCCGGGGTTGGGGCCGCCACGGGCGTAGACCGACGAGACCTGGGCCCGTTCGATGCCGGTCCGCTCCTTGGCGTTGAGGAACGTCGCGTAGGTGATGATCGCGTTGCGACGGTCCGGATCGTCGGAGTAGGTGGCGGTCGCAGCGACCGCGTCGAGAAGCTGGCCGTTCATCGCCGTGTACCAGCCGATGAGTTCGGGGGTGCTGATCTCGAGTGCCAGGGCGGCGGAGCGTTGGGTTTCGAGCTGGTTCAGCGAGTCGATCGGCGTGGCGAGGATCGCGAGCAGGTCGTCAGGGAGATCGCCTTCGTTCTCGGCGACGAAGTCGAGGAACTCGGCCCGAGGGCCGTCGGTGGTCGCGTGCTGCGCGGGCAGCTCCTCGACGAACCGTTCGCCGTTGGCGCTCAGGTACAGCGCGCTGCCGCCGCGCTCCTTCTGGGTCTCGTGCAGCAGGTTGCCGATGCGGACGCTGAGCTCGGCGAGGACTTCGCTCGCCTCGGCCTGGTCTCGTTCGGCGGCCTGTTGGTCGAGGTTGCCCGACACGAAGATCAGCATCCCGATCAGCGGAACGATGGCCAGCGCGGCGAACCGCACGCGCAGCGGGATGTGGAAGCGGTCTCGGCGGGGGGATTCCGGAGTGGTCATGAGCGGTTCCTCAGAGCCGGAACGGACAGGGGCGATCAGCGGTAGGAGCTGACGAGCTCGCCGAGCTGGTTGGCCATGGCGGCCATCTCTTCGGCGGAGGCGTTGGTCTCGGCGGTGGTGCTGCGGGTGGACTCGGCCGCCTCGGCGACCTGGGAGATCGAGTCGCTGATGTCGCGGGCGCCGGTCGCGGCGTCCTCGACGCTGCGGCCGATCTCGGTGGTGGTGATCGACTGCTCCTCGACCGCAGCGGCGATCGTGGCCGAGATCTGGCTGATCTTGTCGATGATCTCGCCGATGTGTTCGTTGGCCGCGACGGCTCCGGCGGTGTCGGCCTGGATCGTCTGGATCCGGGTGGCGATCTCCTCGGTGGCGCTCGCGGTCTGGTTGGCGAGGTCCTTGACCTCGTTGGCGACGACGGCGAAGCCCTTGCCGGCCTCGCCGGCGCGGGCGGCTTCGATCGTGGCGTTGAGGGCGAGCAGGTTGGTCTGCTCGGCGATCGAGGAGATCACCTCGATGACGGCGCCGATCTCCTCGGAGGATTCGCCGAGCTTGCCGATCGAGGTCGACGACTCACGAGCGACCTCGACGGCCTCGCCGGCCACCGACGCTGCGTCGGCGGCGCTGGTCGCGACCTCGCGGATGGTCGAGTTGACCTGCTCGACGGCGGAGGCGACCGTCGCCACGCTCATGCTCACCCGCTCGCTGGTGTCCGACGAGTTCCGGGCCTGATCCGAGGTCGTCGTGGCGCTGCTGTTCATCGCGGTCGAGATGTGGGTCAGACGGTCCGAGGCCGACTGCAGACCCTCGGCGGATTCCTTCACGCTGGCCACCATCGTCTTCACCGACCCGCCCATGCGGGTGAACGACTTCGCCAGGTCTCCCAGCTCGTCGTTGCTGTTGACGACGATCTCGGTCTCGGTGAGGTCACCGTTGGCCAACCGGTCGGCGTGGCGGTCCATGCGGCGGATGTTCTTGGCGATCTGGTTGGCGAAGTACAGGCCGATGCCGAAGATCGTCAAGGTGACGATGGCGGCGATCCAGGCGGCGCGCTGGCCGGCGGCGGTCGAGTCGTCGATCGTCCCGCCGAAGGTCTCGTGGTTGGGGACGTAGATCTCCTCGACGATGCCGTCGAGGACATCGCGGAGGTCGCCGAACAGTGCCCGGCTGGCTTCGATGTCGTTCAGCAGCGCGTTGACGGGGAAGCGCTCGCCCGCTTCGGCACGAGCGGCGATGTCGTCGAGGGCGGCGACCCAAGCGGTACGAGCCGCGTCGTAGGCGGGCCAGCGAGCCTCTTCGTCGCCGAGGCCGCGGGCCGTCGCCTTGTAGTCGTCCCAGCGGGACTGGGTCTGATCACGGTTGCCCGTGTAGTCCTCCATCAGCGCCGGGATGGCCTCGTCGGGCGCGGTCGCCATCTGTTCGATCGCGATCTGGGCCTGGTAGGCGTCGCGGTCGATGTTGATCAGCAGGATCTCGGCGGGACTGTCCGAGTCGACGAAGTCGTGGACCTGGTCGTTGATCTCGGCAGCCTTCGAGGCTTCCCAGAACGAGATCGAGATCGAAACGATCACGACCGCAGCAAGGCACGCACCGATCTTGCGGCCGACGGTCGGGCGGACGATGGAGGAGAGCGTGTTGAGGCTCACAGGGGGGCTCCTTGGCAGTCGCCGGGTGGCGAACTCGGGGGTTGCCCTGTCAGTCTCGGTTCGACCTTCGCCTGGATTAGTGGGAGTTCATCACCGGCGTTTCCGCCGAGATCCGCCAGGTTTCAAGCCAGATCGGCCATCTCGTCCAGTCCGACCCGCTGAATGGTGGGTGCCTGATCCTCGACGACCTGGTTGTACCGCAGCCCCCAGGTGCCGTGGGTGTGGTGGGCGGTCGAGATCCAGTTCCCCCAACCCGGGTCGACCGGGCTGACGACGAGACGGGCGGTGCCGTCGGGTTCGTAGACCGCGGTGTGTTTGTTCACCGTGACCGGGAAGCGGTGGTAGTCGAGTGACTCCTCCCACATGTTGTTGAGCTGGAAGTTCCAGTAGAAGGCGTCGATCGCGGGGACGGTGATGACGAATGCGCTCCCTTCGGGTAGCTCCCAACATCCGTGCCGGAACAGCTGGTTGGGGTCGCCCCACCCACCCGGGCCGTCGTTCTGGGGCAGGAACTCGAGGGTGTTCGGATTGTCCCGGAACATGACGAGCCAATCGTGGAAGCGCTGGACGATGCCATGGACGTAGAACCCCGACATCGCCAGACCCTGCGCCAGATCGTCGGCGGAGAACGGGTCGGGGTACGCCGTCGGTGGATCGAGGCACTCGATCTCGAGTTCGGAGGATCGTTCGTTCGCTCGGTCGAGGAAGAAGTTGCGGATGATGATGACGGTGGTCGCCGGGGACATCTCCAACCACTGCTGGCCGGGTTCGAGATCGTCGGGGGGCCCGACGCTGGCGATGACGTCGATGCGCCGATCGGCGTCGGGGTCGTTGTCGGTGATGTTGCCCTGGGCGCCGGGCGTTGCGGAGTTCGTCCCGTAGCCGCCGGAGTACGCCCCGATGCTCAAGAAGTTGACGGTGCCCCTCGTGCCGGTGATGCGATACCGGTGCGCGGGGTCGATGCCGACGTTGCGGTAGTCGGCGTCGGGGTTGTCGCACCCGATCTTGAG
>CAZEML010000153.1:0-10723 GCA_964513285.1 uncultured Candidatus Nemicrothrix sp. | reverse complement strand
CTCGGCGCTGAGGTGGCGCTGCACCGCGGACCAGTCGCCGGGGTCGACCGCGGCCCCGACCAGGGCGGGCAGGAGTTCGACGTCTGAGGATCGAGGAAGGTTCAGCACGATCCAGCCGTCGGCGGCCCGCTCGAAGCGTGCCGCACCCCCGACCGACACCGAACCACCCCGGCCGAAGCCGGCGACCGCGGCCCGCTCCCCCAGCAGCGCGGGGCCGTCGACCTGCACCGCTGTGCCGAAGCGCCCCGTCATCGCGGCCACGTCGACCGACGCGGCGGCCGCAGCGGCGGCGACCCCAGCAGGCTCGGGGCGCGGTGCGCCATCGCTTGTCCCGGTGAGGAGCATCGCACCCGACGACGCCCACGCGACGAGATCGCCAGCCGCCATGGACGGTCGACGCTACTGCAGCGCACCGCATCCGACTTTTCGACAGCGGATCGGCAGGCCAGACTGGCGCCGTCCAGCGTTCGTCAGGGGGACTCGACATGGCCGAACTCAAGCCCGGGGCACGTTTCCAAAGCACCGTGTGCACGACCGAAGTGATCGTGGTGAAGGGGGCCGGCGAGGTCGAACTCACCTGCGGTGGGGCCGCGATGGTCGCGGCGGGGACCGGAGAGATCAGCGGCGCGCCCGCCGCCGGTGCCGACGGCGGCACCCAGCTCGGCAAGCGCTACGGCGACGACGAGGGCACCATCGAACTGCTGGCGACGAAGGCCGGCGACGGCTCGCTCGCGGTCGGCGGCACCGCGCTCGACATCGCCCAGGCGAAGACCCTGCCCGCGTCGGACTGAACCCGGTCACACCATGAACCTCATGATGTTGCTCGAGATGGCCGCGGACGGCCTCGGCGAGCGCATCGCCGTCGGCTCGCTCGACGACGGCCTCTCCTACCGGCAGCTCTTCGCCCGCGCCCAGGGCGCGGCCGACCGCTACCGCGCCGTCGGCGTCGAGGCGGCGGTCGTCTGCGACGAATCGAGCCCGGCTGTGCCGATCGCGCTGTTCGGCTCGGCGTGGGCCGGCATCCCCTACGTCCCGCTCAACTACCGGCTTCCCGCCGACGACCTCGTCGCCCTCGCCGAACGGGCCGGCTCGGCGGTGGCGGTGAGCGACCCGGCCAACGCCGACCGCCTCGCCGCCCTCGATGGCGTCGACCCCATCGATGCTGCCGCCTTCATCGCCGACCCGGCAGGCGGCGCGGCGGCCACCTCCGCTCCCTCGGATTGGGGCGTCGACCCCGACGACGTCGCCGTCCTGCTGTTCACCAGCGGCACCACCGGCACCCCCAAGTCCGCGGTGCTGCGCCACAAACACCTCGTCTCCTACATCCTCGGATCGGTCGAGTTCATGGGCGCCGGCGAGGACGAAGCCACGCTCGTCAGCGTTCCGCCGTACCACATCGCCGGCGTCGCCGCGATGCTGTCGTCGATCTACTCGGGCCGCCGCATCGTGCAACTGCCCCGCTTCGACGCCGACGACTGGATCGACACCGTCGAGCGTGAAGGAATCACCCACGCCATGGTCGTGCCGACGATGTTGACCCGCATCGTCGATGCCCTCGATGCCCGCGGGGGCGAGCCGTTGCTCGGCGTGCGAGCCCTGTCCTACGGCGGCGGCAAGATGCCTCGACCGGTGATCGAACGAGCGCTCGAGCTGTTCCCGATCACCAACTTCGTCAACGCCTATGGCCTGACCGAGACGTCGTCGACGATCGCACTCCTCGGCCCCGACGACCATCGGGTCGCCCAGTACAGCGACGACCCGGCCGAAAAGCAGCGCCTCGCCAGCGTGGGCCGACCGCTGCCAGGAGTCGAGGTCGAGATCCGAGACGACGACGGCGCCGTGTTGGGCACCGGCGAGGTCGGCGAGATCCACGTCCGGGGCGAGCAGGTCGCCGGCGAGTACCGAGAGAAGGGGTCGCTACTCGACGCCGAGGGGTGGTTCCCGACCCGCGACGGCGGCTACCTCGACGCCGACGGCTACCTCTTCATCCAGGGCCGTAACGACGACGTCATCATCCGTGGTGGCGAGAACATGTCGCCCGGCGAGATCGAGGACGTCGCTATCGCCCATCCCAACGTCCGCAACGCGGCCGCCATCGGGGTGCCGTGTCGCGAGTGGGGCGAGAAGGTCGTCCTCGTCGTGGTGCCCGATGGCGCCGAGCCCGATGTCGAGGAGCTCAACGAGTTGATCCGGTCCCGGTTGCGCTCCAGCCGGGTGCCGGCCCACGTCGTCACCGTCGACGAGCTGCCCCACAACGAGACGGGCAAGCTCCTGCGCCGGGTCCTGCGCGAACAACACGCCCACCTCGGCGACGACCCGACCGACTGACCGATGCCGCGTCCGCCCCGCTGGTCGCTCATCGAGGCCGAGGCGGCGACGGCATCGATCGATCTGCATCGCGAGGTGGGGCTTCCTGTCGGTGTTCCCGTCATCGGCTTCGACGTCGACCCCGGCGACGACCCCGAGCGGTGGGCGATCGTCGCCGGACGGCTTCGTTCGTTGCCGGTCGTCACGCTTGCGACCGCCGGGGATCACGCCGACGCCTGCCACGACGACCTCGACACGTTGGTCACAGCCGTGGACGCGCGACCCCAGGCGGCGACGGTCGCAGCCCTCTTGCTGCGCGACCTCCCCGACGATCCGCTGCGCGCCTTTCACCTCGAGTCGCTGGCGTACGCCACGTTGCAGTCGGGGCCCGAGCACCGAGCGTGGCTCGAGCAGCAGGGCCGACGGGCTCGCCACGATGCCGCGCCCCGGGTCCGCCTCGACGAAGGCGACCCGCTGACGATCACGCTCACCCGCGGCCGGTTGCACAACCTGCTCGACCGCCGCGGCCGCGACGAACTCGCCGACGCGTTCCGGACCATCGCCCTGCTCGACCCCACCGTCGACGTGCGCTGGGCCGCGGAGGGGCCGTCGTTCTGCGCGGGTGGCGATCCGGCGGAGTTCGGCACCGTCGACGACGCCCCGACCGCTCATCTGGTCCGCGCCGCGGCGAGCCCCGCACCGGCGTTGGCTGCGGTACGGCATCGGCTCGAGGTCCATGTCCACGGCGCGTGCGTCGGCGCGGGCATCGAGCTGGCCGCCCAGGCCGCACGCGTCATCGCCGACCCGGCCACCCGGTTCCGCCTCCCGGAGCTCACGATGGGACTCATCCCCGGCGTGGGCGGCACGTGGAGCATCAGCCGCCGGATCGGACGGCAGCGACTGCTGACCTGGCTCCTCCTCGACCTCGACATCGATGCGATGACCGCGCTCGAGTGGGGGCTCGTCGACGCCATCGCCCCCTGATATCGACGACGGGGCTGCCGAAACTCCTCATCAGCGCACCACGGGCGTGGTGCGAACGAGGAGCCGGAATGAACGGATCGATCAGTCGTTGCCTGGCCGAGCTGGTGCGCGAGGTGTTCGGATCCGCCACCTGGGACGCGATCGTGGATCGTGCCGAGTCCGCGGCCGGGACCCAGCAGTCGCTCCACATCGCCCGCTCCGAGGTCGACGACGTCGAGACGCTGGCCCTGATCGATGCGACCTGCAAGGTGCTCGGGGTGTCGCTGGCGGAGGTCGCGGACCTGCTCGGCGAGTACTGGTGCTGTGTCTATGCCCCCGACGTGCACGACGTGTCGTGGAGCACGATCGGCTCCGCTCGCGAGTGCATCGAGGTCCTGAACGAGGTCCATGGTCGGCTGTCGTCGTCGAACCCCGACGTGGCACCCCCGCGCAGCCTGTGTGACTGGCGCGACGACAACACGATGCACGTCGAGTACAAGTCCGAGCGGGGCCTGATCGACTTCTATGTCGGCCTCGTCAAGGGCGTGGGTACCGCGCTCGGTGAGCCGCTGCGGGTCACGAAGATGACGTCCTCCGCGGTCGAAGTGGTTTTCGCCTGAGATTCCGGGCCTTTTGGCCGCCGGTGTAGGCCAAAGGACCCATCAATCCGGCGACGCCCGGAGCCGATGGAATCGATGGAGTCCAATCCACGTTCATTGTCCATTCTCACGGGAGGCAGCTGTGCTTGCGTTTCACGCTCTGCTCAACTGGCTGAAGACGAACGACGACGCCGCGGCCGATCGCGGTGCGTCTCTGATCGAATACGCCTTGTTGGTGGCGCTCATCGCGATGGTGTGTGTCGCCGCGGTGTCCGCGCTCGGTAGTACGACCAGCGGGTCCTACAGCGAAGTCACCTCACTGCTCGGCTGAGCCGTCGCCCCGTCAGGGGCGCGGTTCTGCGTCGCCCCGTTCAGGGGCGCGGTTCACGAGGCAGGCCGAGCACGCGCTCGCCGATGACGTTGCGCTGGACCTGGTTGGATCCGCCGTAGATCGTGTGGGCTCGGGTGTACAGGAAGGTGCGCTGGAGCTTGTCGATCGGGTAGTCCGGTCCTTCGCCGTGGCCGTTGTGGCCGTCGGCGCCGGCGACCATGCCGTTGGCGCCGGCGACGAGCATCGCGAGTTCGCCCATGCGGCGATGCCAGCCGGCCCAGTAGAGCTTGCCGATCGAGGCTTCGGGTCCGGGCACGCCGTCGTGGGTGAGGGCGGTGAGCATGCGGAGCTGGTTGTAGCGGAGGATCTCGAGCCGGATGTGGGCTTCGGTGAGTTCTTGGCGGACGACCGGGTCGTCCCATCGCCCGTTGGCCTTGGCGAGGACGAGCAGGTCTTCGAACTCCTGCCGGAACGACACCTGCTGTCCGAGGGTCGACGCGCCTCGCTCGAAGGCGAGGGTGCCCATGGCGACCTTCCAGCCGTTGCCGACCCCGCCGACGACGAGTGACTCGTCGGTGGTCGCGTCGGAGAAGAAGGTCTCGTTGAATTCGGTTCCGCCGGTGATTTGGACGATCGGTCGGATCTCGATGCCCGGCTGATCCATCGGCATCAAGAGGTAGCTGAGGCCGGCGTGGCGTTCGCTCCCCGGTTCGGTGCGGGCGACCACGAAGACCCAGTCGGCGAACTGGGCGAGCGAGGTCCAGACCTTCTGGCCGTTGACGACCCAGCGACCGTCGACCAGTTCGGCCCGGGTCTTGACGTTGGACAGGTCAGATCCGGCGTCGGGCTCGGAGTAGCCCTGGCACCACAGTTCTTCGCCCGACAGGATCTTGGGCACGAAGCGCTGCTGTTGGGCCTCGTCACCGAACGCCATCAGGGTCGGGCCGAGCAGGGTGACCCCCATGTTGGGGATGCGACCCGGCGCTTTGGCCTCGACGTAGGTCAGGTGGAAGACGACCTGTTCGGCGAGGGTGCACTGGCGGCCGCCGATCGATTCGGGGAAATCGATGCCGAGCCAGCCGCCGGTCGCGAGTTCGCGCTCCCAGGCGATCTGGACCTCCGCGGGGATGTCCTCGTGCCCGGTGAGCCCCTTCCCGCGGTAGGCCCCGAACTCGCCTCGCAGGTGTTCTTCGAGCCAGGTGCGGACCTCGTCCTTGAAGTCGACGAGATCGCCATCGAGCTGGACGTCCATGGAGGGCGAGCGTACCTCCACACCTGACGGACCGTCAGAATCGACCTGACGGACCATCAGAATCGGGCGCTCGAGCCGTCCTGTGCGATGATCCCGCCCATGGCTGAACCGACAGGATCACCGCAACCGACGATGACGATTGCCGAAGTCGACGCGATGCTCACGGGTGAAGGAGGGTTCTTCGAGACCGTCTCCGCCACCGTCAACGGCGTCGAGGTCACCACCGCGAAGAACCGGGCGCCGCACCTGCGAGCCCTGCTGCAGAACTCCGCCAATCACGGCGGCGACGGCAGTGCCCGCTACTACGTGTTCGACGACGACACCCAGGCGACCTTCGCGGAGAACATCGCGACCGCGGCGTCGCTCGCGGCCGGCCTGGCCGAGCGCTACGACATCGGCCACGGCGATCGGGTCGCCATCCTCGCGGCGAACGCCCCGGAGTGGATCCAGTCGTTCTGGGCGATCACCTCGCTCGGCGCGATCGCGGTCGCCATGAACGGCTGGTGGACCGAGGACGAGATCCGCTACGGCCTGGAACTGACCGGACCGAAGCTGCTGCTCGCCGACGCCAAGCGGGCGGCGCGCCTCACCGGTGACCCCGGCGTCCCGATGGTCGTGTTCGAAGACGGTTTCGCCGAGCTGCGCGATCACGCCCCGGGGGCGGCCCTTCCCGAGACGCCGATCGACGAGGACGACCCGGCGACGATCCTGTTCACCTCGGGCACGACCGGCCGGCCGAAGGGTGCGATCATCACCCACCGCAACTTCAACGCCTACATCACGTGTGCGTTCATCCTCGGTGCCCGCGACGCGTTCCGCTTCCCCGCCGACCCCGAGGCGCCGCCGAAACCGCCGATGCTGTCGCTGGCGGCCAGCCCCCTCTTCCACATCTCCGGTCTGCACTCGTGCTGTGTCACCGCCGTCGCGTCGGGGATGGGCCATGTCTGGACCACCGGTCGTTTCGACCCCGAGAAGGTCCTGCAGCTGACCGAGAAGTACCAGATCACCCGACTCAGCGGCGTCACGACCCAGGTGTGGCGCATCATCGAGCATCCCAAGTTCCACGAGTACGACACCTCGAGCGTCAGCGGGATCGGCGGCGGTGGCTCGGTCTGGTCACCCGAACTGTTGCGAGCATGCCGCGAGGCCCTGCCCCACGCCGAGCGCGCCGTCGGTGTCGGCTACGGCCTCACCGAGTGCTCCGGGCTCGCCACCCATGCCGGCGACGAGGTCCTGATCCCCCACCCCGACTCGGTCGGCGGACCGATCCCGACCTGCGAGCTCGCCATCCACGACGACGACGACAACCCGCTGCCCGACGGCGAGATCGGCAACGTCATGCTGCGCGGCCCGATGGTGACGCCCGGCTACTGGGACAACCCGGAGGCCACCGCGGAGACGATCCGTCCCGGCGGCTGGCTCCGCACCGGCGACTTCGGCCGAGTCGAGAACGGCTTGTTGTTCCTCGCCAGTCGGCGCACCGACCTGATCATCCGTGGCGGCGAGAACATCTACCCCGTCGAGATCGAGAACCGCCTCGACGAACACCCGGCCGTGCGAGAAGTCGTCGTGCTCGGCGTCGACCATCGAGAGCTCGGTCAGGAGGTCAAGGCCTACGTCGTGCCCTTCGACGGGGTCGAGGTGACCAGCGACGAGCTCGCCGCGTTCGTCGGCGAGACCCTCGCGCCCCACAAGGTGCCCGCCCATTGGGAGATCCGGACCGAACCCCTTCCCCGCAACGCCACCGGCAAGATCCTCAAGCAGGTCGTCGCCGGCAACGCGGAGAACACCTTCATCGAAGAGTGAGTCGATGCTGACCGACATCGCCCGCCGGGCGGCGGTCGAGTTCGCCGACACCGACGCGTTCGTCACCGAGCATGGCTGGGCGATCACCTACGCCGAGCTCGATCGAGCGGCCGACGAAGCCGCGGCCGGGCTCGCCGACCGTGGGATCGGACCCGGCTCGGTGGTCGTGCTCGCCACTCCGTCCAACGTCGACTACGTCGTCGTGTACCTCGCAGCAGCGCGACTCGGTGCGGTGACCGCCGGCCTCAACCCGCGCTTCACCGGGACCGAGCTCCGCTCGTGTCTGTCGGTCCTCGGGGCCGACCTGGTCGTCGCCTCCCCCGAGCTCGCCGAGCAGATGGGGCCGATCGATGAGCCCATCGCGGTGGTGCAGGCCGGGAGCGGTCCCGACACCGTCGCCGCCCGCTTCCGGGTCGCCGGTGCCGGGCCGACACCAGCCCTCACCGACGATTCCGAACGACCGGTCTGCATCTGCTTCACCAGCGGGTCGACCGGGCAGCCCCGCGGCGCCTGGTACGCCAACCGACAGCTCCAGGCGATCGCCGATCTCGACACCGGTGGGGCGTGGGGCGGTGGCGGCCACGGCCTCTCGTCGGTCGCCATGGCCCACGTCGGCTTCATGACGAAGTTGCCGTGGATGCTCGCCACCGGCCGCACCACCCACCTGCTCGAGCGGTGGCGGGCGCAGCCGGTGATGGACCTGATCACCCGGTACCGGATGCCCGCGGTGACCGGTGTCGCTCCCCAGATCGCCTTGTTGTTGGCACTCCCCGACCTCGAGGCCCACGACTTCGACCACGTGAAGGCGATCGTCGTCGGCGGCGCCGCGTCGCCTCCGCCACTCGTGGACGAGGCCCGACGCGTGTTCGGAGCGCCGTACTCGATCCGCTACAGCTCGACCGAGAGCGGTGGGATCGGCATCGGCACCGCCCTCGATGCCGACGACGACGAGGCGCTGCACTCGATCGGGCGGCCCCGACCCGGGGTCGAGGCCGAGATCCGCGACGAGCACGGGAACCCGATCGCCGATGGCGAGATCGGCGAGCTGTGGCTCACCTCCGCCGCCGTCATGTCCGGCTACTGGAACGATCCGGAGGGCACCGCCGAGACCATCGTCGACGGGTGGCTCCGCACCGGCGACCTGGCGACGCGAGGCCCCGGCGGCATCTTCCGGCTCCGCGGTCGGGTGAAGGAGATGTTCATCCGGGGCGGCTACAACGTCTATCCGATGGAGGTCGAGGCGGTTCTGCTCGATCACCCCGCCGTGGCCGAGATCGTCGTGATCCCTCGGCCCGACGACGTCATGGGCGAGATCGGCGTCGCCGTCGTCGTGCCGGCCGACCCGGCGGCCCCGCCGACCCTCGACGAGCTCCGGGCACAGGGCGAGACTTCGCTCGCCCGCCACAAGCTGCCCGAGGCGATGCGGGTCGTCGACGCGCTCCCCCGCAATGCGAGCGACAAGATCGATCGTCGGGCGCTCGCGGCGGTCGAGGCCGCGGACTGACGACGGACGCCACCGGGCGTCTTCGGTACCATCCCGCAGATGCATCGACTGGAGCTCGACGGGCGCGACCTGGCGTACGCGACCTGGGGCTCGGGTCCCGCCGAGATCGTGATGCTGCACGACGGGCTCGGCTCGGTCCGCCAATGGCGCGGGGTGCCCGAGGCACTCCACGAGGCGACCGGACGCACCGTGCTCGCCTACGAGCGGGCAGGGCACGGTTCGAGCCTGCCGGCCCCGGAGGGTGCGTGGCCGGCGGACTGGCTTCACCGCGAAGCGGAGCTGCTGGCCGCACTGCTCGAGCAGGTCGCCGCCGCCCGTCCCCTGCTCGTCGGGCACAGCGACGGCGGCTCGATCTCCCTGCTGACCGCGGCCGCCGGCCGCCCGCTGCGAGGCGTCGTCGCCCTCGCTGCCCACAGCTACGTCGAGCAGGTCTGCGTCGATCAGATCACCGCCATGCGGGCGGACCACAAACGGGTCGCGACGTCTCTCGCCCGCGCCCACGAGCATCCCGCCGCGATCTTCGAGGCGTGGAGCGGCGTGTGGACCAGCGATGCCTTCCGCCCGTGGGACATCCGACCCGATCTGGGCGACATCGCCTGTCCCACCCTGGTCGTGCAGGGCATCGACGACGAGTACGGCACCCCCGAACAGGCGTGGTCGACCACCTCGGCGATCGGCGCCCCGGCGACCTGTGTCCTGCTCCCCGAGGTGGGCCACCTCATCCACCACCAGGTGCCGGGACGAGTCGTCGAGCTCGTCGCCGACTTCGACCGGTCGACCTCCGATGGCTGATCAGTCACCCGGACCACACCCGCTGGGGGACGGGCGGGCCTCCGCCAACTCGTCTCGCGGCCTGTTGATGACCCTGCTCGGCGAGTTCGTGTTGCCGTCGGGAGGCTCGGCGTGGACCCAGACACTCATCGGCGCGTTCGACCTCGTCTCGGTCCAGGAGAAGGCGGCGCGCCAAGCGCTCGCTCGGGCCGAGGCGGACGGGTGGCTGGCACGCGAGCGGCATGGCCGCCGGACCCGTTGGTCGCTGACCGACCCGGCCCGCGGGATGCTCGAGGAGGGCGCCGAGCGGATCTATGGCTTCGGGCAGACCCGGCGAGCCTGGGACGGTGAGTGGATCGTGCTTCTGGCCTCGGTGCCCGAGCGCGAACGAGCCACGCGGTACCGCATGACCCAACGCCTCTCCTGGGCGGGTTTCGGCCCGCTCGGGCAGGGGACCTGGATCTGCCCGTGGACCGACCGCGAGGCCGCCGCGCAGACGATCCTCGACGACCTCGACGTCGAGGCGACCTCGTTTCGAGGTCCGGTGGGCGCGCTGGGTTCCGGCGAAGCCCTCGCCCGCCGGGCGTGGCCGCTCGACGACCTCACCCTCGCGTACCGAGCGTTCCTCGACGACGCCCGAACCCACGACGCACCACCGCCGCCGTCCGATGCGGTCGCCGACCTGGCCCAGCTCGTCCACCGCTGGCGCCGGTTCCCCTTCCTCGATCCCGACCTTCCGGGTGAGCTCCTTCCCGACGGTTGGCCAGGTCGAGAGGCGGCGGAGCGATTCGCCGAGGTGCGCGCTCAGTGTCGAGCCCCCGCTCGTGACTGGTGGGCCGATCGAGAGTCCAGCCTCTCGTGACCAAACGTTCCACAACTTCTTGACGCTGCGTGGGAATTCTGTAGCATGACGTCAGCGCCGTGCACAGGGGGGACGCCGTGACCGAACCGTTCGTCGACTTCGAGACCGACCCGAGCCGCTACCGGCATTGGACGCTCGACGTCGACGGGGAGCGGGCGACGCTGACGATGGCGGTCGAGCCCTCGGCGGGGCTGCGCGACGACTACGAGCTCAAGACCAACTCCTATGACCTGGGCGTCGACATCGTGCTCCGCGCCGCCCTCGAGCGGCCCCGCTTCGAGCACCCCGGCGTGAACGGCGTGCTCGTGACCGGCGGGCTCGACAAGAT